>NYVC01000135.1 GCA_002684375.1 Marinovum sp. | reverse complement strand
TTTAGGATGAAAGAGGGGCTGCTTTGCTTACGACACTGGCAACCCAAAACAGCGTCAAATATATATGTATAGTTATATCAAAATGGTACGTTCCTGTCAAGTAAATTCGTATATACAGTAACCAAATATGTAACCAAAATGATTAGCCTGTAAATAATTAAATTATTGTATTTAAACATTAATATTTAATTATAATGGGAGTTTAATCCTCCCCTGCAGCACCATAAAAAGCCCTGCTATTGTATTTGTCTTTATTGCGTTATTCACCAGGCGATTTTAATTTTATGGCCTGCCTTCTGCCGCTCTGGGCTCAAGAACACTCAAATAAGCCGACGCATGGCCAATTCAAAAAGACGGCTAAGTTCCCTTTTTTCTATCAATCCCGCGAAATAGTCCGGCGAAATACAATCTCTAATTCAAATATATTCCAGTGAATTGAAAACGTTATTGACGAACTTGAGGAAGACCGGAGCAGTCGTCGACTTTGACGCAGATTACCGGGAAGACTGCTCAAAAATCGGTTTGCAAGGGGTTTTTTAATTTTTTGTGAACACAGATCCAGAACTGACACGACCCCATTTGAAGATGTGAGCGAGACCTGTCTACATAGTGAGTTTTTGGTATCTCGGTATGCTACTTTCCGGCATTCGAGGACGTTACTCAAATACGCTGTGAGGTCTGACAATGTCGTCATGATGGCAAGATCGTTCGATTAGGGTTCGGGCTTCAGTAAGCGTGCAGAAGAGTTTCCCGGTCAAAAACGCATCTGGAAAGCGGACTTTTAGGCTCTCAAAATACCTCTTCGTTCGGAAAGTAAACTTTCCAAAACAATTTTGGAACTTCGGCATTCTCAAGACAATTCTGGTTTAATTTCGGCAGTTTTTGCGCCGACATCCGAGGACCCATCGCATGTCTTTGCTGACCAATTCATACGAAGCTCGGCATTGGTCATTATTCAGTGCAGATTAAATCAGTACAATTTTTGCGCTTTGAATGGCTAAAAAGCTCTTAAAAACAATGGCAGGGGCATGGAGACTCGAACTCCAGACCTACGGTTTTGGAGACCGTCGCTCTACCAACTGAGCTATACCCCTAGATCCAGTGTGTTGACTACTGCGCCACCGTGGGTAAATCAAGGGGCTATTATATCAAAATACTTGTGAACCCATCCAAGAGCGCAAGGCCACCAGTTTCAGTTTTCCAAAGCAAGCGGCCCGATACATTGGATACTGAGCCATGCTCACCAAATTTAAGGGTAGCTTGATCCGGTAACACGCCCGGTGTCATCGCTCCGCACTCTTTGACACGCCACCAAACCAGCGTTTCTCAACCATCATACTGGTCATCCAACGTTCGACCGACAGCGCAGCATTCCGCGACAGGTTTTCCAATTGTGCGCGCCGGCTCATTGTCAGCCCCGATCCGATCAAGGTTTTTGTCGTTAGCGATTCGATTACCGCGATCTGATGCGGCTTGTCGTTCAACTTCACACCCGCCGCATCATCCCAAATCGTAGCGTTTAAAATAAGGGCCGACTTTGGAGATAACAAAACAGGTATCCCGGGTTTAGCCAGCATAAAGCCATCCACGCTGACCGCGATGTGATATAGCTTGTCGCCCTCATATCGTTCAAACCGTTGGTCCAAAGCCTTTTTTACGGCTGCAATCCACTCATCATCGGAGGCAGGGCGCGACATCGGGCCGGCAACTGGATGCGGGGCCACAACAACGGAATAACCCAGCGAAAAATCTCCTAAGGGGTCGGGTGATTTGGTCAGTTCCGAGGCCCTTTCACAGGCGGTAAAAATGCACAGACAGGCCAGCATAAAAAAATAGCGCAACATCGAATTCCTTTATAAAAATATGTCGTTTCAAGCCCAAAAATATAGCGGGCCTATATCATAATCATCCGTCACACGACGGGCGCGAAAAACCTGAGGGTTCAGGTAAATTTATTATCTCTCGGAAACCCGCGCGGGGCCATGCGACCGGCGCTTGCGCGCTTTGCACTCCATTCTGACAAATCCAGTTCACTACGGGTGCGCCCCGCCGGATCCAACCAACTCAGTCCCTCGGACACATTAAACGTGATCGCATCCGACAGGCCACCGTCCTTGTACTTTTGCAACCGCACGCCTTTCCCGCGGCCCAATTCTGGCAATTCGGCAAGCTCAAACACCAAGACTTTCCGGTTTTCACCCACCACTGCAACACTGTCTCCCANCACCGGCTTACAGATCTTGGCCCGCGCATCACCACGCACATTCAGCACTTGTTTGCCGCTACGGGTCTGGGCCACCACCTCATCCTCGGGCACGATAAACCCATCCCCTGCCGAAGAGGCCACAAGTAATTTACGACCCGGTTTATGGATGAAAATATCAATAATTTCCGCCTCATTGGGCAGATCAACCATCAGTCTGAGCGGCTCTCCCATGCCGCGTCCCCCCGGAAGGTTGGCCCCCAGAACGGTATAAAAGCGACCGTTGCTGCCCAGTACCAAAATCCGGTCCGTGGTTTCNGCATGAAAAATCCATTGCGCCCCGTCACCGTCTTTGAACTTCAATTCACGGGTCAGATCAATATGTCCGGTCATCGCACGGATCCAACCCATTTTTGAGCAGACAAGCGTGATCGGTTCGCGGTCGATCATTGCCTCAAGCGGCACCTCTTCAACCACACCAGCTTCGGCAAACTGACTGCGCCGCGCGCCCCCGNCATANTCTTTGCCAAAGGTTTTCTTGGTCTCTTTCAACTGTTCGGAAATCTTGCGCCANTGCAAGTCTTCGCCTGCCAAAAGATCCACAAGACCTATGCGCTCTTGGGCCAATGCATCACGTTCACGGATCAATTCCAACTCTTCCAAACGCCGCAAACTACGCAGCCTCATATTTAGGATGGCCTCGGCCTGAACTTCGCTTAGAAATGGTCCCAACCCATGCGCTGGGCCGGGTGTGACATAGTCGGCCTCGGCCTGCGCTCTAGGATGAGACACGGACCAATCTTCGCGCATCAAAGCTGCTTTCGGCTCTTCATCATAGCGGATGATATCNATCACCCGATCAAGATGTGCNAAGGCAATGATAAAGCCTTCCAATACTTCAAGACGGTGGTCTATCTTATCCATACGGTGCTGGCTGCGACGCAGCAGAACCTCGCGCCGATGATCAAGGAANGCGCGCAAAACCTCTTTCATACTGCAGACTTTNGGGGTCAGCCCGTCAATCAGCACGTTCATATTCAACGAAAACCGCACCTCGAGATCAGAGTTGCGAAACATCATGCCCATTAATACTTCGGGATCGACATTTTTACTGCGCGGTACCAACACCATGCGAATGTCTTCGGCACTCTCGTCNCGTACATCGTCTAGGATTGGCACTTTCTTGGTTTGGATCAACTCGGCAATTTTTTCGATCAGCTTAGATTTTTGCACCTGATAGGGTATCTCGGTGATCACAATTTGCCATTGCCCGCGCCCCAGATCTTCAACCTGCCAAAGACTGCGCAACCGGAAACCACCGCGCCCGGTGCGGTAAGCCTGTGCCATACTCTCGGCACTTTCCACGATCACCCCACCCGTGGGAAAGTCGGGACCCTTCACNAAATTCAGCAAGGTATCATCGCGTGCATCCGGCACTTTAATCAAATGCAAGCAAGCATCGCACAGTTCGGCGATATTATGGGGCGGAATATTGGTTGCCATGCCCACGGCGATCCCGGATGATCCATTGGCCAGCAGATTGGGGAAACGCGCCGGCAGCACCGCNGGCTCGCTCAGCGTGCCATCGTAATTTTCCCGGAAATCCACCGCATCCTCAGCCAACCCCTCAAGCAGGGCTTCTGCAACGGCTGTCATGCGCGCCTCGGTATACCGGCTGGCAGCAGGATTATCGCCGTCAATATTGCCAAAGTTNCCCTGCCCGTCGACCAACGGATAGCGGACGTTGAAATCCTGCGCCAAACGCGCCATCGCGTCATAGATCGCCGCATCGCCATGGGGGTGGTAATTGCCCATCACATCGCCACTGATCTTAGCAGATTTGCGAAAGCCCCCCCCAGAGGCCAGACGCAATTCACGCATGGCATAAAGAATCCGACGGTGAACCGGTTTGAGACCATCGCGCGCATCTGGCAANGCGCGGTGCATGATTGTGCTCAGCGCATAGGTCAGATAACGATCTCCAATCGCACGACGCAGCGGCTCAGAGGTGACAGCAAAGGCTGAAACGGGGGTATCAACAGGTGTGTTCATAGCAGCCGTGATAGACCCACCCCGCGCAGGGGTAAAGCAACTGACTTAAAAAATCAGTGATTTTATTTTATCAAAGGCAGACTGGATGAAAAATTCACCGTCACCAAAGGCAAACAGGCAAAAGGGCAGGCTCTTATGACCTCCAAAAAATCAATCTTGATCACCGGTTGTTCATCAGGCATCGGCTATGACGCCGCCCATGGGCTGGCCGCACGGGGATGGCGGGTATTTGCAACCTGCCGCCAAGAAACTGACTGCGCACGGCTGCGCCNAGAANGCCTGGANAGTTTTGTGCTCGATTACGCCGACGAGACCTCAGTNAGCACAGCTCTGGCACAGGTTCTCGACGCAACGGGTGGAACCTTGGATGCCCTTTTCAACAATGGCGCCTATGCGCTNCCTGGCGCCGCCGAGGATTTGCCCCGCGCAGGCCTGCGCGAGTTGTTTGAGACCAACGTCTTTGGTTGGCATGATCTGACGCGGCAAGTGATCCCCGTGATGCGGGCCCAAGGGGCGGGGCGGATCGTCAACTGCTCTTCAGTGCTGGGTTTGGTCGTTGCACCCTGGCGCAGCGCCTACAATGCATCAAAATTTGCGATAGAGGGTCTGACCGATACCCTGCGCCTCGAAATGCGCGGTACGGGTATTCACATCGTGCTGATCGAGCCAGGGCCGGTGACGTCTCAGATACGTCAAAACGCCGTGGTGGCCTTTGAGAAGTGGATCGATTGGGAAAATTCGGTCCGCGCAGACGANTATCGCTCAACACTGATTAAACGCCTGTACGAGAAGCGCGGCAAAGACCGTTTTGAACTTCCGGCTTCGGCNGTGACCCANAAATTGATCAATGCGCTGGAAAGCCCCAAGCCAAAACCGCGCTATTTTGTCACGACACCGACTTATATAATGTCTGGTTTGAAACGAATTTTACCCACGAAAGCCCTCGATTGGATCTTGGCAAAAGGCTAGACAGATAATAGCTGTTCGCTTTTCGCGTCTGAGCGACTACATGCCAAAGGGGCATAAAAAGGACAATGTCAATGAAAGACGATCCTCTGTTCTATCTTATCGTGCTGGCATTGCTCGGCGTCTTGGGCATTTTGATGTTTGGTATCGGCAGTTTTGGCAAGGGCGGCGAATTTGCTCATAAATATTCTAATAAGATGATGCGATGGCGGATCATTGCGCAGTTTATTGCAGTGGTCTTTATCGTGTTGTTTGTCTGGCTGCGCGGCAATGGAGGATAAGTCATGATTGTGTTGAACAAAATCTACACCAAAACCGGGGATCACGGGGAAACNGCTTTAGGAAACGGCGCGCGGGTTGCCAAACACTCGATGCGTGTCACGGCCTATGGCACTTCGGATGAATTGAACGCGACACTCGGTATGGCGCGACTTCACGCCACCGGCGATATGGACACCATGCTTGAGCGGATTCAAAATGATCTGTTTGATCTGGGTGCTGATATGTGCCGGCCAAATATTGAAAACGACGCAGAGGCAGAATATCCACCCCTGCGGATCATTGACACGCAAGTCAGCCGGCTTGAGAGCGAAATCGACGAAATGAACAGCCGGCTTGACGCGTTACGCAGCTTTATTCTGCCCGGTGGGTCTGCCCTTTCGGCGCATTTACACATCTGCCGTACCGTGGCGCGCCGCGCCGAGCGACTGGCGGTTGAACTTGCGACGATGGAATCAGTGAATCCGGCAGCGGTAAAGTACCTGAATCGCTTGTCAGACTGGTTCTTTGTCGCCGCACGGGCGGCCAATGATGATGGCAAAAACGACGTCCTATGGGTGCCGGGGGCCAACAGGTAACCTGCTGTGAGGCAGCCACCACCCAGATTGACACCAAAAGACACGGCTTAAACCTCGAAACGCGACGTTGTTTCGCGGTCAATTGACGGTTTTTCGCTGTCTTCTAACGGGCAGAGGCTCTATCTAGGGCAAAGAAATTGTCACATGAAGGGCAGATGCCCAAGTTAAACGGAGATATATGCAGATGAAGGTGCTTGTACCTGTCAAACGTGTCATCGACTATAACGTGAAAGTCCGCGTAAAAGCAGACGGCACCGGTGTCGATCTTGCAAATGTAAAAATGTCGATGAACCCTTTTGATGAAATTGCTGTCGAACAGGCAATCCGATTAAAAGAGGCCGGCAAAGCAGACGAAGTGATTGCCGTCTCAGTTGGTGTCAAACAAGCGCAAGAAACCTTGCGGACAGCGCTTGCAATGGGGGCAGACCGCGCAATTTTGGTGGTGGCAACCGATGACGTTCAAAACGATATCGAACCTCTTACAGTGGCAAAAATTCTTAAAGGCATCGTCGATGAAGAAGCGCCAAGTCTGGTGCTTTGCGGCAAACAGGCCATCGATAACGATATGAATGCCACCGGCCAGATGCTGGCTGCATTGCTGGGTTGGTCACAAGCGACTTTTGCCTCCGAGGTCGATATAGATGGCGACAGNGCCACAGTGACCCGTGANGTTGACGGCGGTCTGCAAACTATCAAAGCGAAAATGCCCGCTGTGATCACCGTTGATTTGCGTTTGAACGAACCGCGCTATGCCTCGCTGCCCAATATCATGAAAGCCAAGCGCAAACCGATGGATGAAAAAACCGCCGCAGATTACGGCGTGGATGTGACGCCAAGGCTGCAGATTGTGAAAACAAGCGANCCTGAAACGAGGGCGGCTGGAATTAAAGTTGGCTCGGTTGATGAGTTGATCGGCAAACTTAAAGAAGCGGGGACAGTCTAATGGCGGTACTTTTAATTGCCGAAATAAACGGTGCAGACTTGGCACTTGATGCAACGTCAAAAGCGCTGACAGCTGCCAAACAAATGGGCGAGGTCACCGTTCTTTGCGCAAGTTCCGGCTGCGCAGATGCCGCACANGNAGCCGCTAAATTGACCGGGGTTACCAAAGTGCTTTGTGCCGATGATGCGGCTTACGGCAATGGACTGGCCGAACCAATCGCCGATCTGGTACTGTCGTTGGCCGACGACTATGAACATATCGTTGCGCCGGCGACCAATTCGGCAAAAAATATCCTGCCACGTGTGGCAGCGCTGCTGGACGTCATGGTCATCTCGGATATCACTGCGGTGATCGACAACGCCACATTCGAGCGACCTATTTATGCCGGAAATGCACTGCAAACGGTCACATCAAGCGACGCAAAGAAAGTCGTTTCCGCCCGAACAGCAAATTTTGACCTTGCTGGAGAGGATGGCGCGGCCACTGTTGAAACTATCGCNGCTGTGGACAATCCTGGGCTGTCTGAATGGGTTGAAGACAAAGTGGCGGCCTCTGACCGTCCGGAACTAACTTCCGCTGGGGTTGTTGTCTCTGGCGGACGCGGTGTCGGCTCACAAGAAGATTTCAAAATGATCGAGCTGCTCGCTGATAAACTGAACGCGGCCGTCGGGGCGTCCCGTGCAGCGGTTGATTCAGGCTATGCACCAAACGANTGGCAGGTTGGTCAGACTGGGAAAGTCGTGGCACCTGATCTGTATGTCGCTGTCGGTATATCCGGTGCGATTCAGCATCTTGCCGGCATGAAGGATTCGAAAGTGATCGTTGCGATCAACAAAGACGAAGAAGCGCCGATTTTTCAGGTTGCTGATTTNGGTCTGGTCGCAGACCTATTCGACGCAGTGCCTGAATTGACCACAAAACTTTAAAGCGGGGATAACCCGGCCAAAGCCCTATACCAGCAAGACTTGCNATGGGCTTTGGCCATCGCGTCGGCAACACTTTTGCAAGTGGGACGACACACCGGACACAAATGACAGGGTGGATTGTNGCTTGGCACACGCAGCCCAGCNTGGTCGATGAGTTAGTGCAATAGTGTCTTTGGTCAGCCCCGCCAACGACGTTTGCAAAGCGCCGCNAGCCTGCCTATGCTAAGGCGCAAGAAATCAAAGGATAATGCAATGGAAATCCGATCAATAGGCATCATCGGTGCGGGACAGATGGGCAATGGCATTGCCCATGTCACGGCCTTGGCTGGCTATCGGGTCGTGATGATGGATATATCCCAAGACAGTCTGACCGCCGCTTTATCCCTGATCGAAAAAAATCTTGAACGGCAGGTAAGCAGTGCAAAGATTACGGCCGCTGAAAAAGCCAAGGCACTGGCACAAATTGATACGACCCTCGACATTTCCAAGGTGGGACAAGCCGATCTGGTCATTGAAGCCGCGACGGAAGATGAGACCATCAAACAGTCAATTTTCGATCTGCTTTTGCCGCATTTGCAAGACCATACGATCCTAACCTCGAACACCTCATCGATTTCTATTACCCGTTTGGCCAGCCGCACGGATCGCCCTGAAAAGTTCATGGGATTTCACTTTATGAACCCGGTACCAGTGATGAAACTGGTCGAATTGATCCGTGGCATTGCCACAGACGAGACAACTTACGCAGCTTGCAAACAGGTGGTGGAGCGATTGGGCAAAACTGCAGCCAGCGCTGAAGATTTTCCGGCCTTTATTGTAAATCGTCTGTTGATGCCGATGATTAATGAGGCCGTTTATACACTGTATGAAGGCGTTGGTAACGTGGTGTCAATTGATAGCTCGATGAGATTGGGCGCAAACCACCCAATGGGGCCGTTGGAACTGGCGGATTTTATCGGGCTCGATACCTGCCTTGCGATCATGAATGTGTTGCATGACGGCTTGGCTGATACGAAATACCGGCCCTGTCCTTTGCTGACAAAATACGTCGAAGCGGGTTGGTTGGGGCGCAAATCACAACGCGGGTTTTACGATTATCGCAGCGGGACACCTGTGCCGACCCGATAGATGGTCACGCGTCGGGATGGTGTCGTAAAGCCAGCGTATGCTCGCGGAGCCACGCCACCAATTTGCGCGGTTTATTACTAAATTCAGCTATTTTTTCTTGGGCTATGGCATCACCCACAGTCGGGGCCTGCGGCTTGTTACATGCGTGAATAACCTCGTGCAGCAGCAACCCTTGCCGGACCGTAGCAGAGATTTTACTGGCAATTTGATACGGACGGGAATTTTGTCCGGGAAAATAAACCGGTACGACAATGGCACCGGATTTGGTGATCATTTTAGCAGTAAACGGGTTCCACTCTGCCTCGATTGCCGGCCCGAAATACGTGTCTGCCGAGGCCACAACACCAGAGGGAAACAAAACGATCAGACCGTTTTCTTCAAGATGTGTCATCGCAAGTTTACGCATTTCCAGGCTTTTCTTACGGGCATCGATCTCATGGGGAAACGGCACTGGGATCATAAACTCTTCAATCTCTTTAACACCGGTCAAAAGCGTGCGTGTCAAAATTTTATAATCCTGACGGACCCGCCCTATCAATTCGGCCAAAATCATACCATCCACCAAACCATGCGGATGATTGGCTACAATAATCACCGGACCCGTTGGAGGGATTTTATTAATCTGTACCTGCGGGGTTAATAAATTGATCCCCATCAAATCCAAAGCCTGAGCCCAGAACGCCTGACCAAAGGCAGGACCCATACGTTCGAACCGGCGCACCAACCGCAATAGTGGAATTTTACCGGTCATCCATTCAAGGCTGCGAATAGCAAAAGCTTTCCACGGGTTGGTAAATGTTCCCGCATAAGACAAATGCCGTTTGTCGTACGGGATTGGTGCAACAGCATGAACCTGATCGGACTGTTTCATCTGTACAGGATCGGTCATGATCACCTTTAGCTCTTCACAAATCCGGCGACGACAACCACCATCAGCACTCTTCACCAAACTTGTCAGCAACCAATTGCCCTATTGCATCACCAAGAGCCGCTGCCTCCGGTCCAGAAGTCAGAACCTCAATAGTCGTTCCAATAGGCGCTGCCAACATTAAAAGCCCCATAATCGAATCCCCAGAGGCGCTCAGACCATCTTTGGATATATCCGCGGTTGCATCAAAACCTTCGACAACTTCTACAAGCTTAGCAGACGCGCGCGCGTGCAGACCTTTTTCATTTAGAATCTTCAGTTTATACGAGGGCATAATAATCCTAATCTATAGATATATTTTGGCTATCAATATACTTTCGGCCAGCTTCAAGAGCTTTTTCCACAGCATCTGCCACTGGTTTTGACCGGCTTTTGGTCAATTTAAGCAACATTGGTAGATTGGCCCCATAGATGATTCTCCGGTCCGACGGCGCACAGGCGGTCAGGCTGAGGTTTGAAGGTGAGCTGCCAAACATATCTGTCACGATAATGACACCATCCCCCTCATCCACGTAATCTGCGGCGGCGCAAATTTCTTTTTGCTTATCAGCTCGGTTGTGATCAGGTTCAAATGAAATTGCCCGCAAGCCCGCTTGTGCGCCAAAGACATGCTCGATCGCGGCCAAATATTCTTTGGCCAATCCACCATGTGCAACGATCACTATCCCTATCACGCTAGCCACTCCAACTTACTGTGCTGGCCAATCTGTTTGATCCACAACAGATCCGACATTTTGCTCTATTTCCCGGTGCCTTATTGACACTGCTCCGCCCCATTGTGCAAGGGCCTGTCCCAAACTTGCCGCGACAGCAACCGAACGATGGCGCCCCCCCGTACACCCCAGACCAACGGAAAGATGTGACTTGCCCTCATCCTGATAGGCCGGCAGTAAAAACTGTATCAGTTCAAGGCTGCGCTGGAAAAACTCGCCATAGCGCCGATCACTTTGGATATAGGTGGCCACGGGGGCATCTAGGCCACTGAGAGGGCGCAATTCTTGTTTCCAATGCGGATTTTTCAAAAACCGACAGTCCAGCACCATATCGACATCCCGCGGCAGACCCTTTTTAAAAGAAAACGACTGCAGAGATAGCGTCAAAGTTACCGGTTCCCCAGTCGCAAACCAACCTGCGATATCTTTCTTAAGGTCGTGGGGAGACAAATCCGAGCTGTCGATAATAAAATCAGCCTGTGCTTTAATCGGAGCCAAAAGCAGTGTCTCGCGCCCAACTCCAAGACTGGGATGATCCTCTGGTGACATTGGGTGCCGGCGACGGGTTTCCGAAAACCGCCGCAGTAAAATATCGGTGCGGCAGTCAAGGTATAAGATTTCAGGCCATACAAGCGAAATTTGCCGCAAACGTCCAAGGAGCGCCGTAAAGGCTGCAACCGAAAAGTCACGGTTGCGCGCATCAATTACCAAAGCCAGCGATTTGTCTAATTGCTGCTCAATCACATTTGGCACGAGACTTAGAGGGATATTATCGATCGTTTCGTAACCCAGATCTTCCAAGGCATTTGTCGCAGTTGTCCTCCCAGCCCCGGAAGGGCCTGTTACCAAAAGCAGACGACGGACATTCTGCGCCATATAGCGTCCTTATCAAACTCGGCACTGCCGAAGGTATTGCAAAATTGCCGCTGGAAAGTAGCGGCTCTCAACCTTGTAAAGTAAGGGCAAAGACTGTGCCAAAATGATAGTCTCCCGTTCAGGTGGCAATCTGGCTGTTTCCAGCATCGACATATCCACCACCAAGGACACCGCGACAGGGCCAACAGATTGCGCAGATAGGATGCCAACGCCCCGCGCCTCAATCAATCCTTTGATTGCAACAGGTGCCGATGCATAGACTTGGCCCTGCTCGAGGGACACAACTGTGCGGTCATCAGATACCAAAACGCCACCAAGCGCCATCATCTCCAAGGCCATGCCACTTTTACCACTGCCAGAATGTCCGGTGAAAACGACAGCTTTGCCAGCGCAGCTGACGGCACTGGCATGAAGAATTGTTTGCTCCATCCCCTGCTTCCTCTAAATTGGCAACCCGACGACAAACCGGGCACCCTGCGACGGCACACTCCTGTCAGCATCAACTGGGCGAATATTCTCGGTCCAAACAACGCCGCGATGAGCCTCGACAATCTGTTTGGAAATAGCAAGACCAAGGCCTGAATGATTGCCAAAGTCGCTGGCAGGTCGGTCAGAATAAAAACGATCAAAGATTTTTACCAACGAGTCATCTGACAGCCCCGGCCCAGTGTCTTCAACCACAATCAACACCCGATTATCGCGCTGACGGGCCCAGAACCGTATGGTCCCGCCAAAACTGCAAAAACTAATCGCATTGGTAATCAAATTGACAAACACTTGTGCCAACCGTTCCTCAAGACCAACAACAGTGATTTTTTCATCGGAAAAGTCTGTTACCAATTCAACCCCTTTTTGAGCCGCCTGCTCGGCAAGGTATTGCGGCAGGGCAGCAATCATGGGCCCCAGCTCAAAGACTTTTTCTTGTTCTTTGACCAAGTCACTCTCGAGTCGTAAAGCGTTAGAAATATCGCTGAGCAACCGGTCCATTCGGCGCACATCATGGTCTATAAGGTCCAGAAGTTCTTGACGCTGCGAACCCGGTTTGGCAATCAACATAGCGCCAACAGCAGCCCGTAAAGATGCCAGAGGGTTTTTAATTTCATGCGCAACATCTGTGGCAAATCTCTCATTGGCATCAATGCGGTCATACAAGGCGGTGACCATGGCCCGCAACGCGCTGGACAAACGACCGATCTCATCGGGTCGCCCGCTCAAATCCGGTATTTCCATCCACGCTTTTGATCGATTACCCCCCTCGAGGTCTCCACGCGTTTCCATCGCTTCTGCCAAAGTGGAAATTGGTGTCGAAATCGTCGAGGCAAGATAAACACTCAGAACCATCACTGCAAGAATCGCTATCACAAAAATCTGCAATAATTTTTCCAGATCATTGGCCCGTTGTTGCACCAGATCTGCGGTGTTTTCAGTGACCGCCAAAAGACCAACCACAGACCCATCATGAACAATCGCAGTACTGATAAATGCGCCTGGCCCCTGGTCAGATATAAAATCGCCATGATGGAGCAACCCACCATCTTTTGAGGCCTCAGCGCCAAACGTCATATATTCCTTAAGTGAAAGCGGTTCAGGACGCGGAAGAAAAAACACTTGGTGAAAAAATTCTGACCCCACCTTGAAAAATGATAAAATTGGCGTCGGCTTCCCCCTAGCCGATGCTCCAGAAATTTCAGAAGAGGTTTGCGACCCTTTGGCACCGGACAACCAGATCAAATCAGAAGAATAAAGCCCAACTGTCAGACCTTTACGCA
Organism: Marinovum sp.; assembly: GCA_002684375.1. Classification (GTDB taxonomy): domain Bacteria; phylum Pseudomonadota; class Alphaproteobacteria; order Rhodobacterales; family Rhodobacteraceae; genus CPC320. The sequence goes on along the minus strand of NYVC01000135.1, from coordinate 511 downwards.
ACCTAAGACCTCGTAAAGCATCCAGTAGGACAGCGTCGATCTCTTGCTGGTTAAGACCCGCACTTTGTTCTGAAAATCGCGTTTCAATCACCTCTGCGATGACCTCAGCTTCGGACAGCAATCGCAGGTCACCGGCCAATCCAGAGCTAATGTCCGTATCCCATGTCCAAAGAATACAACCAATCAACACACCAAGTGCCGTCAAATTGAACCCAAGGATCCGACGGGCCAGCGGTGATACTTTGCCAATCCAATGACGCTACCACCGGTCACTGCTGGAATCCATCCGCTCAGTCATCTCGATAGATAGAACTCTTGATCAGCCAATGCATCCGTCCACTAGGCATAAAAAATCCAACCCTAGGCTCGCCACGGGCACCACTGCGTATACTGCAAAGATTTTTATGCCAAATGGTCAGAATAACAGTACCCGATTCCATAATTAAGACCTCTGCACAATTCCGGATTTTCTCACAGTGGTAAATTTTGTATTCTTTAGGAGATCAGAATG
>NYVC01000134.1 GCA_002684375.1 Marinovum sp. | reverse complement strand
TCCCTGATCCGTTGCGCTGAGTTGCCATGGATTGAGACCATGAAGCAGGGCCTTCATTGCCTGACGGGTGCCAAGATTACTGCTTGTNTACCGCAGCAGCAATTTACCTGCGCTGGGTNTGCANACGCATCCAGTATCGTNCCCNAGACGCGNTCGTTTTNATGCTCGTTCANTTGCCNTCATTTGACAAAGCCTTATCAACAGATGTGTGAATNTTAAANACNGTATCCATTCGAGTGAGCTGGAANACTTTTGCAACGGTTGGTGTCAAACCAGCAAGGTCCAGNTTTNTGNCGCCNTTGAGNTGTTTCATAGATGCGACAATTGCNCCNAGNCCGCTNGAGTCAATAAAGTNGACCTCAGCTAGNTCNAANATNACATGCTGNGCNNTNTCATCAATTTCGGCTCGAATCTCATCCTTGAATTGAATNGCTACNGCCGCATCNATATGCGTCATATGNGCGGTCACGANCAAAANTTTGCCGCGATACCTGCTCGATAGTGCCATAAAAACCTCTTGCCATGCTGGTCAGTGATTGCAAGCTAACGCAGAATCCTTACTAATCTGTTTCAAAGTGTGTGGACCGGGAGAACAGATTTGCAACAGGTTGTTATTGCGGGTGCAGCCCGCACCCCGATGGGCGGTTTTCAGGGGGTATTTCGGGATGTCACGGCTGCGTCCCTTGGGGGTGTTGCCCTTAAGGCTGCTCTTAACGATGCACGGTGTACAACTGTAGATGAAGTCATAATGGGCTGTGTGTTGGGCGCCGGTCAGGGTCAGGCACCGGCGCGACAAGCCGGATTTGCGGCGGATTTGGCCGAAGAGGTGCCTGCCACAACATTGAATAAAATGTGTGGGTCTGGGATGAAGGCGGCGATGATTGCCCATGACCAGATCGCTTTGGGTCAAGCTGATCTGGTTGCGGCGGGCGGTATGGAAAGCATGTCAAATGCGCCGTATCTTCTGCCCAAAATGCGCGGGGGAGCGCGCATCGGCCATGGGCAGGTGATTGATCACATGTTCCTTGACGGGTTGGAGGATGCNTATGACAAAGGCCGCNTGATGGGAAGTTTTGCCGAGGATTGTGCACAAAAATTTCAACTCACCCGCCAAGCGCAGGATGAATATGCGGTGGGATCTCTCAGTAAGGCTCTGTCGGCCCAAGACAGCGGTGCTTTCGCACATGAGATCACCCCCGTCACTGTTCCGACCCGTGGCGGTGACTTGGTNGTGGATGCCGATGAACAACCAGGCACGGCGCGGCCTGAAAAAATCCCGCATCTTAAACCGGCGTTTCGNGACGGTGGCACGGTGACGGCGGCCAATGCNTCCTCTATTTCGGACGGGGCGGCGGCCTTGGTACTNGCTGATGTCGATCACGCCCAAGCCGCGGGTTTGAATATTCGGGCGCGCATCGTNGGGCATAGCAGTCACGCGCAGGCGCCAGAATGGTTTTCCACTGCGCCGATCCCCGCAGTGCAAAAGTTGTTGGCGCGGATCGGTTGGGATGCCAGCGATGTTGATCTATGGGAGGTCAACGAGGCCTTTGCCGTGGTACCAATGGTGTTTATGCATGAATTTGGCCTGTCTCGTGATAGCGTCAATGTCAATGGCGGCGCCTGCGCCTTGGGACATCCGATTGGAGCGTCGGGGGCGCGTATTCTTGTGACCTTGCTGAATGCGTTGGAAATTCGCGGATTGAAGCGCGGTGTGGCGGCCATTTGTATTGGCGGGGGCGAGGGCACCGCTATGGCGATTGAGCGGGTCTGAAAGGATGGTGGACTATGCGCTGCTGGCCAAAACCATTGCCGCACTGACCGAGGGTGAAACAGATCCCGTTGCGCTGATGGCAACGGTGGCCTGCGAGGTGCATTTTTCGGATGCACGGTTTGATTGGACAGGTTTTTACCGGGTTGTGGCTCCGCAGGTGATGAAAATCGGGCCTTATCAGGGTGGCCATGGCTGTCTTGTGATCCCCTTTTCGCGCGGTGTCTGCGGCGCTGCGGCGCGCAGTGGTGAAATTCAACGTGTTTCGGATGTGACTGTTTTTAAGGATCATATCGCATGCGACAGTCGCACCCAGTCAGAGCTGGTATTACCGGTCTATACGGGATCTGGTGCTCTGTTGGGGGTGTTTGATATCGATAGCCACCAGCGGGATGCCTTTGACTGCCGGGATGCCGAGGCATTGCAGGATATCCTGGCGAAGACGTTTTCACGGGTGCATGATACCCCACTTTCTGGCGGATGAAAATTACTGGTAAATTTTCACGAAACAGGTATAGATGAAAAAAAGATAACTTTTTTCATGGAGCAGCCATGCTGCACAGCTTAGAATCTGCGGGTGAAACCCTTGGCGCTGACTTGCGCGCCCTGCGCAAAGCGCGCGGGNTGACACTGAGTGAGCTTGCGACCGCTTTGGGGCGTTCGGTGGGCTGGCTCAGTCAGGTTGAGCGGGATTTGTCGCAACCCTCAATCAGTGATTTGCGGCAATTGGCAGCCACTTTAGAGGTTTCTGTGTCCATGCTGTTTGGTCAGGCTCATGCANCACCACAGGAGGCGGGATATATCGTACGTCAAGGCGCACGCCGCCCCATCGGGGACAAAGCGTCGGGATTGGTTGAGGAGTTGCTGTCACCGGATTTGACCGATGATTTTGAGATGGTGCATTCTACCTTTGCCCCATACAGCCACAGTGGTGGCATTGTCACACGGCCAACTCAAGAAGTCGGCTATATTTTGTCGGGCCAACTAGATCTGGTAATTGCAGGGCGGGGCTTTACCGTTGGGCCNGGTGATAGTTTTAGAATTCGCGGCGAAGCGCATGAGTGGAACAACCCCTATGACACTGCNGCNGTGGCGATCTGGGTGATCGCCCCACCGGTNTATTGAGGTGGCGATGAGTTTCGAGGCATGGATCATATTCGCCAGTTTCTGGGTACTTTTTGTCACCACACCCGGGCCAAACGCCGTGAACTGTATCTCGGTTGCCATGGCNAGTGGGTTCCGCGTCTCGTTAATTTGCGTGGCTGCAATTTTGACCCAAGCCAGTCTTTTTCTGNCGCTGTCGGCGTTTGGTATAACGGCGTTGATTGCTGCATCCCCAACGGCATTTGTGGTGCTCAAATGGGTGGGCGCGGGGTTTTTGATCTATCTTGGGATCCGTGGCTGGCGCACCGCCAGCCAACCGCTGCNCAATGTGGCNCTGGACCCGCGACAGCTGTATTTGCGGGCGTTTATGGTGGCCACGATCAACCCCAAATCGGTGGCAGGCTATCTTGCCGCATTCAGCCAGTTCATCCAGCCTGACCTGCCCGTGATGTCCCAGNTGTGGGTGATCGTGCCCACCGCTCTGAGCCTGACCACTCTAAGTTATGTCGGCTATTGCGCGTTGGGGGCTGGTCTTGGGCGCACCGCGCTNAACGCCGTGTTCAACGCCAGTTTGCGTCGCATTATGGCGGTTTGTTTTATACTTTATGGCCTATTGCTGGGCACATCTCATTTTTCAAAAGGAGCATAGATTATGTCGATTACAGGGTCTTGTGAATGCGGCGCGGTGGTGTTTGAATTGTCTGGCAGGCTGCGCGATGTTGTTGCGTGCCATTGTGGGCAATGCCGCAAAACCTCGGGGCATTATTGGGCGGCCACTTCGGTGCCGACCCCACAGTTACATCTGCGCCAATCGCAGGGGTTAATGTGGTATCGATCCTCGGATGTGGCGCGGCGTGGGTTCTGCAAAGATTGCGGATCGAGCTTGTTTTATCAANTGGACGATGAGGGGCGCACTTCGGTTGGTGCCGGCGCGCTGGACGGGGCAACCGGCATGCGCACCGCCAAACATATCTTTGTGAAAGACAAGGGTGATTATTATGATATTGCCTGCCAAGCGTCTCAAATAGCGCGGTATTGAGAGGATGTTTGGCCTGCCACTTGATCCCATTCTGCTGGTGCCATTCATGCTAGCCGGTATTTTGGTGAACGTAACGCCGGGTGCCGATGTGGGTTTCGTGTTGGCGTCGGGTCTGCGCGGGGGCAAGCGCCGCGGCATGGCGGCCGCTCTCGGGATTTCTCTGGGCAGTCTGTTGCACACTGCGCTGGCGGCGATGGGGGTTGCCGCCCTGTTGCACAGCCACGTTTGGGCCTATGATGCGCTGCGTTATCTGGGGGCCGTCTATCTGGCAGTTCTGGCATGGCGAGCGTGGGCTGGGGCTGGTGCGCCGCTGTCGGCCCGCGGGGCCAAGGGGATGCGCCGTGCGGTCNTCCAAGGTTTTATGACCAATATCCTAAACCCAAAAGTGGCGCTGTTTGTTCTGGCGTTCCTGCCGCAGTTTACNAATCCGGCGGTGGGTCCGGTTTGGCAACAAATGTTGTTGCTTGGCGGGCTTTTTACCTCGACGGGTCTGATTGTCACAATCGGCTACGGGGTGCTGGCGGGAACAGTATCGACGCATCTTCAGCGTCATGAACGAAGACTAGAGAAAATTTCGGCAGTTGCATTTGGTGGGCTTGCAGCCCGCATGGCCTGGCAATAGGAGGGTTTAAGACCATGGCAGAATTTCCAACAACCGCGCGCGTTGTGATCATCGGAGGCGGCGCGGTTGGCGCGTCTTGCCTGTATCATCTTGCCAAAGCGGGCTGGGCTGATTGTGTTCTGCTGGAGCGCAATGAGCTAACCGCCGGCAGTACGTGGCACGCGGCGGGCAATGTGCCGACCTTTTCGACCTCTTGGTCGGTGATGAATATGCAGCGCTATTCCACCGAACTTTACCGTGGTTTGGGCGCTGCCGTTGATTATCCNATGAATTATCACGTCACCGGTTCGATCCGGCTGGCGCATTCCAAAGAGCGCATGCAAGAGTTTCAGCGCGCCAAAGGCATGGGCAAATCGCAGGGTATGGATCTGGATATTCTTGCTGTGGATGAGATTAAAAACCGCTATCCGTTTATCGAAACCCATGATCTGCACGGTGCGCTTTATGATCCCAATGATGGTGATATTGATCCTGCCCAGCTGACCCAGGCGCTGGCCAAAGGGGCGCGGGATTTGGGTGCAAAAATTCTGCGTTTCACGCCGGCGACAGGNGTGTCGCGCGCNGGCGACGATTGGATTGTGCAGACCGAAAAGGGCGATATCCGTTGTGAATTTGTGGTCAATGCGGCCGGGTATTACGCCCAGAGGGTTGGCGAGTGGTTCAAACCCTATGGCGGGCGTACGGTGCCGATGATGGTGATGAGCCACCAATATATGCTCACCGATGAAATCCCCGAGTTAGAGGCTTGGAGCGCCGAGAACGGTCACAAACTGCCCCTGCTGCGCGATGTCGATAGCAGCTATTACCTGCGGCAGGAAAAGCANGGGTTGAACCTCGGACCTTATGAGCGCAACTGCAAAGCACATTGGGTNAACCCCTCGGATCCTCTGCCTGAGGATTTTAGTTTTCAGCTTTACCCCGACGATTTGGAGCGGCTCGAATGGTATGTTGAAGATGCGATGGCGCGGGTGCCTTTATTGGGCACCGCGGGCGTCAATAAGGTGATCAACGGGCCNATCCCCTATGCGCCGGACGGCATGCCGCTGATTGGNCCAATGCCGGGCGTGCCCAATGCGTTTGAGGCNTGCGTGTTTACCTTTGGCATCGCACAGGGCGGCGGTGCGGGTAAAGTTCTGGCCGAGTGGATCACTGAGGGTCAGACCGAATGGGACATGTGGTCTTGCGATCCGCGCCGCTATACGGATTATACCAACCAAGCGTACTGTGTGGCCAAAGGCATGGAGGTGTACGGCCATGAATACGGCATGCATTTTCCGTGGCATGAATGGCCTGCCGGTCGAGATCAAAAACTGTCGCCTGTGCATGACAAGCTGCTTGAACTGGGTGGGGTCATGGGGGCCTATAACGGCTGGGAACGGGCNAATTGGTTCGCCAAGCCCGGCGACGATACCTCGGAAGAAACCACCCAGACATGGAACCGTGCCGGCCCGTGGGAAGCACGTATCCGCGAGGAATGCGAGGCGGTGCGCGATGCCTGTGGTGTGCTGGACCTGCCGGGGTTCTCGCGGTTTTGGCTGCAGGGAGAGGGCGCAGATAATTGGCTGCGCGGGTTTTGTACCGGTGGTATCCCGAAAGTGGGTCGGATGAATCTGATTTATATTTCAGACACCCGAGGTCGAATTGTGACCGAATTGTCCTGTATCCGTCTGGGCGAGGATAATTTCGTTTTGATCACCGCGGCTAGCGCCCAGTGGCATGATGGTGAACTGATCCGTAAATCGGTACCCGAAGGTGTGAACGTGCGTGAAACCACCACCGAACGGGACACGCTGGTGGTCACGGGTCCTACCTCACGTGCGGTGTTGGCCGGGATCAGTGACGCCGATCTTGAACAGGGCTGGCTGACCCATCAATGGGCGACTGTTGCGGGACAAAAAGCGTTTCTGATCCGGGTGTCATTTGCCGGTGAACTGGGCTGGGAAATTCACGCTGAAAATGCGGTCATGCCGGCAATTTATGATGCGGTTCTGGCCGCAGGGGCCAAACCGTTTGGCATGTATGCGCTGAATTCGCTGCGGATCGAAAAGGGTTATCGCGCGTGGAAGGGCGATCTGTCGACCGATTATACCTTGCTCGAGGGAGGGTTGGAGCGGTTTGTCAAACTTGACAAATCGCAGGATTTCACCGGTAAGGCGGCGATCCTGAGCGAAAAGCAAAGCGGTCGTAAGAAAGCCTTTGCAACCTTGGTGATCGATGCGGGCACTTGTGACGCGCCCTACATGTCGACGCTGTGGCAGGGTGACACATTGGTGGGAGAGACCACGTCCGGTGCCTGGGGATACCGGGTCAATGCGTCGGTGGCACTGGCGATGTTGCGGCCCGATCTCACGCAGCCCGGAACCGAGCTGGAGGTCGAGATTTATGGTGAGAGGAGGCGTGCCGTGGTGCAACAAGACCAACCTCTCTGGGATCCAGAAAACGAACGGNTGAAAGCATGAGCGAACTCACTCTCCTTGATGGTGGCATGGGCCAAGAACTGGTTGCCCGTGCTGGCAAGGCCACTGGCTTGTGGTCGGTTCAGGCNTTNTTNGACACCCCTGACATGGTGCGCGCAGTGCATGACAGTTTTTTCAAAGCGGGNGCTGATGTCGCAACAACCAACAGCTANGGGGTTCTGCCGGATCGTTTGGCCCCAAAAGACCTGACCGACCGCTTGCCTGAACTGATGGAGCTGGCTTGCCGTCTGGCTTGCGAGGCGCGGGACGCCCACGGCACGGGATTAGTGGCAGGCGGTCTCGGGCCGCAGGGTTTTTCCTACCAGCCTGAGAAAGCTCCCGCGGCGGAACAGGCGGCCGAAGTCTATGCCCGTTGTGCGCAGTTGCAAGCGCCTTTTGTCGATTTGCACATTTTGGAAACCATGTCCTCTATCGATCAGGCGCGGGGCGGTTTAATGGGGGCCGGTGTGACTGGTAAACCGGTATGGTTGGCACTGAGCGTCGATGATAAAGATGGCACCAAGCTGCGCTCGGGTGAGGCTTTGTCGGACATCGCAGGGCTGCTTGCGCAATATCAGCCCGACGCGGTGCTGTTGAATTGTTCGCTGCCCGAGGCGATTGATGTCGCCCTGCCGGTTCTTGCGGCAATGGGCCATCGGTTTGGAGCTTATGCAAACGGCTTTACCGGCATTGCTCCTACATTCGATCATATCGGTGCAACGGTGGATGTACTGCAGGCCCGGACCGATCTAGGGCCGGCGGCCTATGGGGATTTTGCAGATGGCTGGGTTCAACAAGGGGCGACGATCGTTGGCGGGTGCTGCGAAATTGGGCCTGCACATATTGGCGAATTGCGTCGGCGGTTGGATCTGTTGGCGGCATAAACTGTAGTTTCGTCTTGAAGGATCTAAACCAAAAGGGGTTTTGACTATGACTTTTCTTCCAAATCAGGCGCGCGTGGTGATTATCGGCGGTGGGGTAATTGGCTGTTCAGTGGCGTACCACTTGGCCAAGCTCGGCTGGCGCGATGTTGTGTTGCTTGAGCGCAAGCAATTGACGTCGGGTACCACATGGCATGCCGCGGGTCTGATCGCACAGCTGCGCGCCTCGGCAAATATGACCAAAATGGCAAAATATTCACAAGAGCTCTACGGCGCGCTTGAGGTCGAGACCGGCGTGGCCACAGGGTTCAAACGCGTTGGTTCGATCACTGCGGCGTTGACGACCGAGCGGCGTGAAGAGATTTTTCGCCAAGCGGCGATGGCGCGTGCTTTTGGTGTTGATGTAGAAGAAATCACACCCAGTGAAATCGGGGCCCGCTATCCGCATCTTAATCTCGATGGGGTGCAGGCGGGGGTCTATCTGTCCAAGGACGGACAGGGCGACCCGGGCAATATTGCGCTGGCGCTGGCCAAAGGCGCCCGCCAAAACGGAGCGTTGATACAAGAGCGGGTGAAAGCCATAGGATTGAAGCGCAAAGGCCGGCGGATCACCGGCGTTGATTGGCAGGCAGAAGACGGCGCTGCGGGTCATATAGCGTGCGAAATGGTGGTCAATTGTGCCGGCATGTGGGGCCATGAAGTCGGGCGTATGGCAGGGGTCAATGTGCCGCTGCATGCCTGTGAACATTTCTATATCGTCTCTGAGCCCATTGAAGGTCTCAGCCAACTGCCGGTGTTGCGGGTGCCCGATGAATGCGCCTATTACAAGGAAGACGCAGGCAAAATGATGCTCGGGGCATTCGAGCCAAATTCGAAACCCTGGGCAATGGACGGTATTCCCGACAGCTTTGAATTTGACCAATTGCCAGAAGATTTTGATCACTTTGAGCCGATATTGGAAATGGCCGTCAACCGTATGCCAATGTTGGGAACTGCTGGCATTCATACGTTTTTTAACGGTCCTGAAAGTTTCACGCCTGACGATGCCTATCATTTGGGGCTTGCTCCAGAGATGGACAACGTCTGGGTTGCCGCCGGATTCAATTCGATCGGTATTCAATCGGCAGGAGGCGCGGGTATGGCACTGAGCCAGTGGATGGAGACTGGCGAAAAACCGTTTGATATGGGTGATGTGGATATTGCCCGCATGCAGCCGTTTCAAGGCAATAAGCACTATCTTTTTGAACGCTCGAAAGAAACGCTGGGGCTGCTTTATGCAGATCATTTTCCCTATCGTCAAAAAGCCACAGCACGGGGCGTGCGCCGGACCCCTTTCCATGCACATCTCGAGGCGCAGGGTGCAGTTTTTGGCGAGGTTTCCGGCTGGGAACGGGCCAATTGGTTCGCAGATGCTGGCCAGAAACGCGTGTATGCGTACAGCTGGGGCCGCCAGAATTGGTTTGAAAATGTTGCCCGTGAACACCATGCGGTTCGCACGGGGGTTGGCCTTTATGACATGTCGTCGTTTGGTAAGCTGCGCGTCGAGGGTCGTGATGCCGAGGCGTTTTTGAATTATATCTGTGGCGGTGACATGTCGGGGCCAGTGGGCAAAATCACCTACTCGCAATTTCTCAACAATGCTGGCGGTATTGAGGCGGATGTCACGGTCACGCGGTTGGCTGAGGACGCCTATCTGGTGGTGACCCCTGCGGCGACGCGACAGGCGGATGAAATCTGGCTGCGGCGGCATGTGGGAGACCGAAATGTGGTGATCACCGACGTCACGCCAGGAGAAGGCGTGTTGGCGGTTATGGGCCCAAAGGCGCGTGCGGTGATGCAGGCGGTGTCACCAAACGACTTTGGCAATGAGACAAACCCGTTTGGTACCGCGCAACAGATTGAATTGGGGATGGGTTTGGCGCGGGTGCACCGCGTGTCTTATGTTGGCGAATTGGGCTGGGAAATCTATGTCAGCGCCGATATGGCGGCGCATGCGTTTGAAACGCTCTGGCAGGCGGGGCAGGCGCATGGCATGATGCTGTGCGGCATGCATATGATGGACAGCTGCCGGATTGAAAAAGGCTTTCGCCATTTTGGCCATGACATCACTTGTGAGGATCATGTACTTGAGGCGGGACTTGGCTTCGCGGTCAAAACTGACAAGCCCGCGTTTATCGGCCGCGCGGCGGTTCTGGAAAAAAGACAGACGGGTCTGGAAACGCGTTTGGTCCAGTTTAAACTGACTGACCCACAGCCAATGCTCTATCACAACGAACCAATCCTGCGCGACGGCGAGATTGTCGGCTATCTGTCGTCAGGGGCTTATGGTCATCACTTGGGCGCGGCGATTGGCATGGGGTATGTACCCTGCAAGGGTGAGAGCGTCGCGCAGGTTCTGGCATCGCGCTATGAGATTGATGTGGCGGGGATCAAGGTGNGGGCTGAAGCCTCGTTGCGCCCAATGTATGATCCGACATCGCAGCGGGTGAAAGCCTNACGTGATATCTTTTNNATGATNCTGTGATACTGCGGNGTNATTTGATCTCAACTTCGATGAAGANCATCTCGGTGTNGCCTGCATTGATCACGTTGTGATGCACACCTGCTGCGCGGCGATAGGCGTCGCCGGCGGTGATCGTCGCACTGTGTTCGCTTCCGTCTGGGTTTTGTAACAGCATCTCGCAGTCGGTGATGGCGGTGATGACATAGTCATACCCATGTTGATGCCACCCGGTTTCTGCATCTGGGGCAAAGGTGAAACGGGTGACGCGGGTGCGGTCATCGTCGATCAAAGGGGTCGCGATTGCGGTCGGGCGGGTCATCAAAGCCTCCTTTTGAAACCCAGCGCTCGGGCAGGCGCGGGGNCAATCNTTANTTTACAGAAAATTTAGGTGTCGGAAAGAGGNGGATGCAGATCTTTCGTATCTCTGATTTTATCTTGGTTTTTGCCATGGCCTGTTGCGGCCCCGTCCGTGTCTGCCCCTGTGCGTGATCTGTGTAACCAGCCCCGCTTTATCCCNGGGCTGTGTGAGGCTTGNTGTCGCCACTTTGGGGTGTCTGACGCGTGGCCAGTAAAATCTTGTTGGGTATCCAATCGGGCGTCTTTGGATATTACGACAAGTTTTGTGCTGACCTCGCGTATTGCCCTCGCAGCACATAGTCTCCGTGATGCCTGATATCTGACTGGCCATCTACCCAGATATCTCCACCACAGCCCACCAACCAGCGTTTGCAAAAGCTTTGATCTTCTCCAAGTATCGCCTCTTTGTCGTCGGTTAGTAAATGTGAGAAAAAGTCCGCAAAGCGTGACGCATTCTCATACCCCGGGATGGTGGCGGTGCGGGGCAGCAGCTGTGNAACACCGTTATCAACCATTTGTTCTGGCACAATTCGTTTCATCAAGGAAAAGCCCCCGGCAAGGGATGCAACCGTATGAAACCCATTTTTCTTCTTTACATCAATGGGCTCCGATTTTTTTGTATAGATTGTCATTAAATATTTCATAGCACTGGCGGAGATATCTTGTATTGAACGACCGCCCGGCTTGGTTCCATCCGCTTCATACAGAGCTTGGAGGACTGCGTCTCTTGCCCGGCGATCAGGATAGACCGCGGCGACAAAATCCGCATCGAAATCGAGCAGACGAAAGAACTGTTCTGGCTCAAAGGAGAGATCGCTATCTACAAACAGCGCGTGACTGAATCTTTCGTCAGACAGAAAAACGGACATCAGATAATTNCGTGACATCACNANATCANATAATTCGATTGTCGCTACTTTGAAGAGAATTTTTTTGTGTTGCAGGGCTTGAGTCAGTCCGATCATGGAAGTCAAAAACGGTGTGTGAACGGTGCCGGGNCTGGGAAGAAGAATAAGCAGACTTGGATTGGTCAATNTTTATGAAGCCTTTTTAAAATATGACGTAAATTAGATATGCTACCCCTTACGGGGCTTGTCATTTTCTGTGTCTTATTGCGAGATTATAGATAAGTATGTGATTGTGCGTTAATGCTGCGCCAATGTTTGTATTCAAATCANGGTATCCTTAATAAATAATTTTTTAAAGCCTATGCAGAAATAAAATGACTGCCCGGCTTTCGGAACATGTCTAACGGGCTGTTATGGGCACAATACGGCGACACCGATTGCAACCCAGTTACGCGTTTTGTGGCAGCGACAGACCTTTTGCCCAGCCTTGAAGCTGACCCTGCGGGTGCAGTTGGTCTAAACTGGCGGAGGCTTCGAATGCGGCCCCGAAATTTTAGGTTTCCTCTGTTTAGCGCTTTCGCAGTTTGGGGTTAAAGGCATCGTTCAGACCATCCCCCACCATGGATATTGACAATACGGTGAAGAAAATGGCNAGNCCCGGCACGGTCACCGTATAGCTGGCATCCAGAATATATTGCCGGTTTGAGCCGATTACTTGTCCCCAACTGACCACATTCGGGTCTGTTAACCCCAGAAAACTCAGCCCGGCCTCAAAAAGAATGGCAGAGCCCACCATGAGGGCGGCCTGTACGATGATAGGAGCCAGGGCATTGGGCAGAATAACCCGAAACATCAGACGGTGATTTCGGGTGCCCGAGGCGCGGGAAGCCATCACGTACTCCAGCTCTCGGATGCGTAGAAATTCGGCTCGGGTGATCCGCGCCACAGCCGTCCAGCTGACCACGCCAATAGCGACAGTGATCATCGGCAGAGAGGCACCAAACAGTGCAACGATAACCATCGAGAACAGCAAGGTAGGCAAGACTTGAAAAAATTCGGTAATCCGCATCAGGATTTCTTCGACCAATCCGAGGTAAAACCCAGCCAGCGCACC
>NYVC01000133.1 GCA_002684375.1 Marinovum sp. | reverse complement strand
ATGTCTAATATGCAATTATTGCAACGAGATAAAATCCTTTTAAGTCATTGATTTCANTNGTNAGNNNTANAGGATTTGAACCTGTGACCCACTGATTAAAAGTCAGTTGCTCTACCAACTGAGCTAACGGCCCACTAGAGCGCTTATCTAGAAACACAGCACTCTCGGGTCAACCCCGAAAACAAAGAAAAGTTTCCCTCTACTAGATTCATTTATGAACGCGCTGTATATGCGCCCCATGACANCAGAACTGAANACTAATTTNCCCTTTATGAAAATGCATGGGCTTGGAAATGACTTTGTCGTTCTAGATGCGCGTGNGCAAGGGTTNGCGCTCGCACCAGCCCTCATTCAACGGATCGCCGACCGCAACANGGGTGTAGGATTTGACCAATTGGCNGTTATCAGTAACGGTAAGCATAACGTACATNTGACATTTTATAATGCTGATGGATCAACATCGGCAGCCTGCGGTAATGCCACCCGCTGCGTGGCGCGTTATCTGATGACAGGGTCTGGTGAGACGCAACTTACGCTGACCACCGACCGCGGCACTTTGCAAGCACAAGATATTGGCGACGGCCTTACGGCGATTAACATGGGACCACCACAGCTTGATTGGCGCGACATCCCACTAGCACAGGACGTTGATACCTTGACCCTGCCAATCGACGGCGCACCAACCGCCACTGGCATGGGCAATCCGCATTGCACGTTTTTCGTTGCAGACGCCGAGGCGGTTGATCTGGCCCAGCGCGGAGCCGAGATGGAACATCATCCACTGTTCCCAAACCGCACCAACGTTCAGTTTGCGTCTCTAATCGGTCCAAACCTGTTGCGCATGCGGGTTTGGGAACGCGGTGTTGGCGTGACACTGGCTTCGGGATCGTCATCCTGTGCAGCCGCAGTGGCGGCGGCGCGGCGTGGCCTNACGGATCACAGTGTCCAGATTGATCTTGATGGCGGCAGGCTTTTGGTGGACTGGCGCAGCGATGGGGTNTGGATGACNGGACCGACATCTCATGTCTTTGATGGTCAGTTCACAGCGGCCTTTTTAGATGAGGAAACAGTATGACCGCCCCCAAGTTTACCTCAATGGGATGCCGTTTGAACGCCTATGAAACCGAGGCTATGAAAGAGTTGACAGCGCAGGCCGGACTTGAAGGGGCGGTGATTGTCAACACCTGTGCTGTGACAGCAGAAGCCGTGCGAAAATCTCGCCAAGAAATTCGCAAATTACGGCGCGAACACCCAAATGCCAAAATGATCGTTACGGGATGTGCTGCCCAGACCGAGCCACAGACCTTTGCCTCTATGGATGAGGTTGACAGCGTGATNGGCAATTCGGAAAAAATGCAACTTGCCACTTGGCAGGGTATGGCGGCCGATTTCATTGGAACGACCGAAAAGGTTCAAGTTGATGACATCATGTCAGTTACCGAAACGGCAGGGCATCTAATTGATGGCTTTGGCACCCGAAGCCGCGCCTATGTGCAGGTTCAAAATGGCTGTGATCACCGCTGCACTTTTTGTATAATTCCGTTTGGGCGCGGCAATTCGCGCTCGGTGCCAGCCGGTGTTGTGATCGACCAGATCAAGCGCCTTGTCGATAAGGGATACAACGAAGTGGTACTGACCGGCGTCGACCTGACGAGTTGGGGTGCGGACCTTCCCGCGCAGCCGAAGCTTGGTGATCTGGTGATGCGCATTCTCAAATTGGTGCCTGATCTGCCACGCCTGCGCATCAGCTCGATCGACAGTATCGAGGTTGACGATAATCTTATGCAAGCCATCGCCAATGAATCGCGTTTAATGCCACATTTGCATCTCAGCCTGCAGGCTGGGGACAATATGGTCCTTAAACGTATGAAGCGGCGACATCTGCGTGAAGATGCGATTGCCTTTTGCCAACAGGCCAAGCGCCTCCGACCTGACATGACCTTTGGCGCCGATATCATTGCGGGCTTTCCCACCGAGACCGAAGAAATGTTCGACAACTCGCTGCGGCTGATCGAAGATTGCGCCCTGACGTGGTTGCATGTGTTTCCCTATTCGGTGCGAAATGGCACGCCGGCGGCGCGGATGCCTCAGGTTGCAGGGCAAGACATTAAAAGGCGGGCCGCCGCGTTGCGGGCCGCAGGTGCGCATCAAGTGCGCCAGCATCTCACAGCGCAACGGGGCACCACCCATCGAATTTTGATGGAAAGCCCGCGTATGGGCCGAACCGAACAATTTACCGAGGTAACCCTATCGGCAGACCAACCGGAGGGCGAGATTATCACCGCACAAATTACCGGTATGTTGGGTNAAACCCTGACCGCATAAAACGGTTNNATCCCGACACCAAAAGTTNGCAAGAATTGCAACCTTCACTNCANCCTGTCATAGCAGNNGCATNTCCAACCGTACGACCCTTTACTCATTTCGGCGCTGCCCCTATGCAATCCGCGCGCGTTTGGCGATTGCCAGCGCCGGGGTGCCGGTGGCGTTGCGCGAAATACGATTGCAAGAAAAACCCGCGGCGTTTNTGGNCGCTCTCTCCTTCGGGGACTGTGCCCTGCCTGTGTGTCGAGGGAACAGTGCTGGACGAAAGCCTTGATATAATGATCTGGGCCTTGGAGCAGAACGATCCTGCGGGATGGTTACAAATGCCAAAGGCCGGTCACACGTTGATTGATGAATGTGATGGGCCTTTTAAAATAGCACTGGATCGGGTCAAATACGCCAGCCGGTTGAGTGACGCCAACCCAACACAAGACCGGGAGAACGCATCGGTGTTTTTGTTGCGATTAGAGGCCCTGCTGATCGCGCCTTATTTATTTGGTGAACAGCCCAAAGTTGCCGATATGGCAATTCTTCCTTTTGTCCGCCAGTTTGCATTTGTTGACAAAATTTGGTTCGATGCACAACCTTGGCCGCGATTGCAGAGATGGCTTGAGGCTTTTCTAATCTCTCCTGCTTTCCTTGGCGTGATGGATAAATACCCCCAATGGAGACCTGGCGATCCCGTGACGGCCTTTCCTGAATAATCCGTTCCGCTCTCCATCGCCGGGATTTCAAGTACCTGTACAAACCACCGCAGCATCGCCCGCCGGTTAGACAAGCGTCAGCGCGCTCGTAGCCTGTCAACAAAACGCCACCTAGATTGCCTGGAGCGGATACTTTAAAGAGGGTTCTTCCCTGTGATCAAAACCAATCACAAAAGAACGCCGGTCAGAGTTGCCGTTGACACTTTGGGGGTTAGGGTTTTGCCCAACTGAGGCTTAGTGTTTTGCAAAGCGCAGCCCACCGATGGTATGTACCCGATATTTCAGTCCGTGTGGCATTCAAAGCCTGACTTTCACCGGCACAAAGCAGTAAGCTCGGACCGGTACCGATAATCTGGCTTGCATTCGGCAGGTCACGACCTCATCGTGATCATGTGAAAAGTCTAATTTTAAGAATTTGAGGTCCTGTTCTCATGCGTGTCTTTACCCTTATCTACACCCTGACTGTTTTGGCGATGCCTAGTTTTGCACAGCAAAGCAGTGACGCCGTTGCCCCGGAAATAAGCACCGCACTTGCAACCAAGGCATCCGGAACGCCGGTTCAGGCGGATAACTGGATGGTGGTTGCTGCAAACCCCTTGGCGGTGCAATCGGGCGCGCGGGTCTTGCGTGCTGGCGGAACCGCTGCAGACGCGATGGTTGCAGTGCAGTCTGTTCTGGGTCTGGTCGAGCCGCAAAGTTCGGGCCTTGGCGGCGGTGCATTTCTGGTTTGGTATGATGGCAAAACCGGGGACATCACCACGCTTGATGGACGCGAGACTGCACCGATGGCAGCAACGCCGACACTGTTTCAAGATAGGACTGGGGCTCCATTGAAATTTTTTGATGCGGTGGTGGGGGGCTTATCTGTCGGCACACCTGGCACGCCGGCCCTGATGGCCACCGCCCAGAGAAGGTGGGGTAAACTGGCATGGTCTGATTTATTTTCAGAGGCAATCTCTCTGGCTGATACGGGTTTTCCCGTTTCACCACGGCTCGCGGCGATGGTGAGCTATGATCAAAAACGCCTAAGCCGTTTTCCAAAAACAGCCGCTTATTTGTTGCCGACTGGAAACCCGGTCAAGGCAGGAGAGCTCTTGGACAATCCCGCCTATGCCGCCTCGCTTCGCGCCCTATCCGAGCAGGGAGCCAAAGCTTTCTATACCGGTAAGATTGCACAGGGTATTGTTGACACTGTCCAAAACGCAACCGGCAATCCAGGCGTATTATCGATGGCTGACCTGAGGCAATATACGATCAAAGAACGGGCGGCAATCTGTGCACCCTATCGCGGCTATAAGGTTTGTGGCATGGGACCACCCTCATCCGGGGCGCTTTCGGTTGGTCAGATTTTAGGGCTGCTTAACCCCTTTGACCTAGCCAAACTTGGTGCCACAGCCCCGGAGAGTTGGCGCCTGATCGGCGATGCTTCGCGCTCGGCCTTTGCAGACCGAGGACGCTATATGGCGGATAGCGATTTTGTACCAATGCCAACAAAGGGCTTGATTGATCCGGCCTATCTGGCCAGCCGGTCTGCGCTGTTGATGCGCGATACAGTACTAGAAGAGGTGGCCGCAGGAAACCCGCCGTTTGACCACGCGCTGAACTTGTCGCCTGATGACAGCTTAGAATTGCCATCCACCTCGCACATTTCAATCGTGGACCGCTTTGGAAACGCGCTATCGATGACAACAACAATTGAGAACGCTTTCGGTTCCCGTCTGATCACGCCCGGCGGTTATTTTCTCAATAATGAGCTGACCGATTTTTCGTTCCGAACCCATCGCGATGGGGTGCCTATTGCCAACCGGCTAGAGCCCGGAAAACGGCCACGGTCTTCGATGGCTCCGACAATCGTTTTGAAAGATGGAAAACCGGTGATGGTGGTCGGCTCGCCTGGAGGCAGCCGGATCATCGGCTATGTTGCCAAAACGATCATCGCCCATCTGGACTGGAACCTCGACATCCAAGCGGCCATAGATTTCCCCCACCTTATAAACCGCTTTGGTACCTATGATCTGGAGGCCGGTACGACAGCTGAAACAATAACCAACCCGCTGGCCAAGGCGCTCTTGTCTTTGGGTTTTGAAGTGAAGTCGCGCAACCTTAACTCTGGTTTACATGCCATTTCGCTTTCTGCGGGTCAGTTGTCTGGCGGTGCGGATCACAGGCGCGAAGGTATCGCGATCGGAGATTAATTTTCCCAATAATTACAGCATTTGTGTGCTTATAAAAAATATGGTGCAGGCCTTGCGTATCATATGACAAAAACCAACCGCGTTTTCATAGTGTTGTTGAAACCCCGCTGTCCCCGGATTAATCTTGACGCGACAACGGCTGCGGCGACCATGTAAAAAGGCCGGAGGTAATATGGAGTGTTTCGATGGCGTTAGAATTTCATCACATCAATTTTGTCTCAAATAATGTTGATGCGATGGACGCATTTTACCGCAATATTCTAGAGATGGACAGCATACCCGTTGAACAATTCCCACGGACAGAAGAAACGCATGATCGCGGCTATAGCGGCAAAATCAATTTTGTGACCGAGGGTAAAATAGAAATGCACTTAGCAGAACGCAATTTGGAAGTAGGTTTTAAAAACAACCAGACGATCAATCCCGTCGATAAAGGCCATATTGCGTTCAGAACAGATGATATTGCATCCTTTCTCAGCAAGCTTGATGCAGCCGGCATCCCATATTCCGATTACGGAACAACCTTCGCCAAAGAATGGCATCAAGTTTTTTTTCATGATCCTGAAGGCAATATCATCGAGGTTCATCAAAGGCTGGATCAAAGCGCATAAGCGTTTAGATCGGGGCGTTCAAAGCGGTCTCAGGGATCATCAAGCTGTATAAAATTAACCGGCCGATTAATCAAAAGGCGGTTTTGGGTCGCCCACCTTTAAAGATGGGCTTGCCAATCCGCTAGTCGTGCACCTTAGCCCGCATGCGCCCTTTGCTAATAAGCGCACGTTCAAAGCTTGAAAATGCCTCCAGCATCCGGTTTTGCATTGTAACGACAGGGTCACTGTGATCCGCCTCGAATGTTAAATCCTCAATCTGGAAACTGATAGAGGCACCGATGGTATTGATCTGTCTGACAATATTTTGCAGGTCCCGCATATCTCGGGCCAAACCATCTATACTATACACCAAAACCCTGTCTCCCGCGCTCAAGGTTGCGATCATCTCCCCAAGCGCAGGACGGCTCCCAGAGGCACCAGACTCAGTCTCATGAAAGACCCGGTCAGCGCCATGATAATCCTTTAAATCAGACAATTTGTCTGTTGCGTCCCACTGATAATACGCAAAAATTGCATTGGATGTTGAGGCTATTACAGCGGTCTCTTCCGCCATCATTTCTTCCATTGTGCCGGTGCCAGAGGTTCTTTCCATCAACGCTTTCTTTAAGCCTCTGGAAACTTCATGTTTGGTGGCCATTTTACCCTCTAGGTAGCTGG
>NYVC01000028.1 GCA_002684375.1 Marinovum sp. | reverse complement strand
GCTGCCTTTGACACATGTGTGGCTCTTCTTTGCAATTAATTGCAATTCAGGATGGTAAAGAGGATTTTCATGTCTGAATTGCATTGGTTAAGCGAAGAGCAGCTGGGGCTGGCCAGACTGTTCTTCCCCAATGAACGCAGCGCTGGCCTTGTCGATGACATAGATTCTGAGCGCCAGAACCTATGTCATCGACAAGGGCTTCAATAAGAAGGGATACCCCTTAAGAGTGTGCCTCGTTCAAACCCCTGTATAATAGGCGCAGTCGACGGCCTGAAAACGGCGTTTTTGGANGTANCTGTAAAGATNTGTAAANCCTNANGCGANCAATGACGTTTTATGGATAATTGATGCAATCAGCCTCAATGCAGACCGTTCGTCGAGTGAGCTTGAAAAGGGGCGATGAGCCAAGGCGGGTTGGGTGTTTTAATAGTGACTTGAAAACAAGACATCACGGGTTGTGCCGCAATCAGCACAGTCGTAACAGCTTTCAACTGAAAGAAAACCAGTGCAGTGACTTCAAGGGCATGGATGATCTTTTAAAAGACTTGCCCGACGCAAAATTCCCATTGGGCGACAAGGGCTGTGACAGCGATAAAATACGCGTCATATTCGCAGGATAAAAGGTTATCGCAGGTATTCTGCGACCGAAAAAACGCAGCACATCTGCCGGGTATTGCAAGACGCTTTGCAAATCTTGCCAAAGATTCTGATCGGCAATTTATCGCGCCGCAACCGTCGTTTCGGGTCATGAGCCCTGACCCGAACACAGGCGCTTTAGTAGTGGGACGTTTTGCGCGAGCGGGGTCATACTTGTGGCGGTGGCTTTCGGGCCTTATAGACAGGAAAAAGCAAGCTTGCGCTTACCAAGGATGTCAGGGATGAAATTAACATTGCACCATATCAACCTATCAACCCAGAACGTCGAGCAGATGAATGGATTTTACCGTGGTGTACTGGGGTTGACTGAAGAAAGTGCCGGACTTCCAACGCTTGAGAAAAACAAGGGTTACTCTGGCGATGTTGCTTTCGTGTCTGATGGCCATATTCAGATGCATCTGGCGCAAAAAGATGTGTTGGCCGGATTCCGGGCTGGGCATATCGTCAATCCGGTGTCTCATGGGCATATCGCATATCGCACCGATGATCTGGACACTTTTAAAGCCCATCTTGAGGCGCAGGGCGTGCAGTATTCAGATTGGGGCAATGCCGCTGTTGCCGGATGGCGGCAGATTTTTTTCTATGATCCAGATGGCAATGTGATCGAAGTGCATCAGGCAGACGAGTGATCGTCGCTNTGCTGGCGAAGGGGCGCTTTAGGGGTGGCGGCACCGTAGCTACTGGTCAGGTTTTGTGTCCATACCTTGANTTATCGCCGCTCACACCAGCTTTCGACGTGGCAGGCATCGTTAGGGTAACTGCCACCACACACGAAGATGAAACACTATAGACGCATCTATTTAAGGTCGGCGACATGATGACATCCAATGACACCCATACCACCCATGATGCCGAAGAGGACGTCAGAAATCGCGATATTCAGATCTATATAAATGGATCGCTTTTTCACCGCGATGACGCCAAAGTGTCGGTCTATGACAGCGGATTTCTTCTGGGGGACGGCATGTGGGAAGGGATGCGTCTTTATAATGGTAAGTGGGCGTTTTTTGACGACCATATGGACCGGTTTTTCAACAGTTGCAAAGCGGTCAACCTTGAGGTTGGGATGGATAAGGCGGGTATTCTTGCGGCGCTCACAATGACCGCCAAAGCCAATAATATGACCGATGACGCGCATGTGCGTCTGATGTTGACCCGTGGGATTAAGGCCAAACCTTTTCAGCATCCGTCGTTGTCGCGCAGCGGTCCGACACTGGTAATCATCATGGAGCATTCCAAACCCAAAGACCGTTTGCACAGCGCCGGCATTCGTTTGGCCACGGTGCCGCAGGTGCGCGGTTTGCCAACATCGCAGGACCCTAAATTTAACAGCCATTCAAAATTAAACTGTGTGATTGCCTGTCTGCAAGCCGAGCAAGCGGGGGCGGATGAGGCCTTGATGCTGGATCCGCTGGGGTTTGTNAACACCACGAATGCCTGTAACTTTTTTATTGTACGCCGCGGCGAGGTTTGGACCTCAAGCGGTGATTATTGCATGAACGGTGTGACCCGCCAGAAAGTGATCGATCTGTGCCGTGCCAATGGAATCCCGGTATTTGAACGCAATTACTCGCTTTATCAGGCCTATGGCGCCGACGAGGCGTTTTTAACTGGCAGTTTTGGGGCGCAAACACCGGTGTCTGAGATTGACGGCAAACCTATTGGAGCCGGCGACCGACCTGTCACCGCGCGGATACAAGCGCTCTATAAAGCGCATGTTCTCGAAAATACTAGCGCTTCCTAAGGGGCAGGCAGTGATTGCAGTCGGGTTGACCTTTGGGCGGCGTGCTTGACCACTCTGCCTTTTTGAAGGGGGCCGAATTGGAAGATCGGCATTGCGCTGGACCAAGTGATTAATTCTTTCCCAGTCCTGCGCGCTGTGATTACATAGGGTTGAAGTGTAATCAGGTTCTTAACGCGTGGGAGCTGCCGGTTTTAGGAAAAAGGATGCATCATGGCGCAAGACCCAAAATTTTTATCGGTGTTTGATAAGAAAAAAAACGACGATGGGGTTTCTCTGGAACGCCTGGCGCAGATTGTCAAAGACCGGGACATTGAGATTGTGGAAACACCCNCAAAAGATAAACCTAAAGAAAAATAAATCCAAGAAAATAGATCTAGAAAATTGGACCCAAAGATTAAAACGATTGCAGAATAAAGGATTGGGGCCTGCGCAGCGGTGCGTGATGCACGTGATAGGCCCAACCGATGCCGGCCAAATAGTCATTAAATGAAAAAACCATTTAGCTGCGCGCCCGAACCACGTTTTCGGGTTCGCCCTGTGCACTGTTTATTTTGATCCTGAGCACTAANTAACCTAATGAACAAAAGCAGGAGGTTGTAATGCGGCAGATCATGGGCTTTCTCATTTTGACAAGTTATTTGTGGGTTGGCACGGTGTGGGCGCAATCCCCGGAGGCGTTGTTGGACAGGCTGTCACAAAGNCAAAGCCGCTCGGTCTCGGCGGGTCTTATCGCACAGATTTGGGCCCGTTGGACGGGGGCGGCAGCCGATGCGGAACAGCAAAAGTTGATGCAGATCGGGGTGAGCCAGATGAATGCGGCGCGCTATCCTCAGGCCGAAAAGACTTTTGATGCCTTGATCGCGCTTAACCCTAANTTTATGGAGGCGTGGAACAAGCGGGCCACGGTACGCTATGTGTTGGGCGATTTTAATGGATCTCAAGATGATATAAATGAGGTTTTGGCGCGGGAACCACGACATTTTGGCGCCTTATCGGGGCTCGGCTTGATTAACATGCAGCGTGGCGATCTTAGTAATGCGATTCGGGCTTATGAAAAGGTTCTGCAAATCGACCCTTTCAGCCAAGATGCCCGCGTACTTTTGCCGAAACTGCGTAAACAGGTCGATAAATCCAATCTCTAGCGTGCCGTGACGCGCTATTTGGCTGCGACATTGACTGGAAACTAGGCATAAGCCGGGATTACGACATCAGCCGTTGATCTTCTTGTTGGTCTGGGTCAAACCTCTGCANGTTCCCGGCGATCATGTTGTCGTGGCGGTCACAACAAGAAACGAGAGCAGTTATGGAAAAAAGCGAATTTACAGTCCTGGGTAAGACCATGGAACAGGTTACGTTATTTTATGGGGCGTTCCTGATTGTCTGGGCGGTTTTGGTAACCCTTCTAGGCCAGAGTGAGTCTTGGACTTCATTGATCCCTGCGCTGTTTGGTCTGCCCATTGGGGTGATGGGGTTTATGACGATTAGAATGCCTGAGAAAACCAAACTTTTCATGCATATAGCTGTCACACTTGGCTTGATCGTCTGTCTGGGCGGTCTGGATTTTTTGCGGGGGTTTGCATCTGAGGGCGGGCCTTTTTCAAATCCATGGGCGGGGCTGTCAAAGCTGGTTATGGCAGTGACCGGCGCAGGCTATGTATTTCTGTGCGTTAAGTCTTTTATATTTGCACGAAAAATGCGTGAGGGCGCTGCTGCCGACTGAANGTGTCGACTGAATGTTGCTAGAAGGCGCGTTAACGTTTGCCTCTGCTGCGGCAGGCATCAGTTTCGGCCGTCACTGGTCGTATGGCCAATAGCATGATTGGCCTGTCCTGATTGATCTATATGGCACAAATTTCGACTTAGACGTACCGGTGTTGAGGCGTATTGGCGCGAACAGCCGTTTAATGCAAGCCGGCCTTGCGCATGCCGGTCAGCGCTTTTTGCTTGATCGCATCGGGTGCGACCTTTTCGTAATCGTCCAAGCTGTTGATTTCGGGCCTGTTGGCCAAAAAGTCGCTCAGACATACAGCGGCTGCGTCCTCTTGGCCAAGCAATCCCAATATGACGGTCTTAAAACCCAGGTAGCGGGTGTCGCTGGCATGGTCAGCGAGAGCATTATTGGCCAGTGACAACGCGTGATCCAGATGGTCCGCGCCAATATTCATCATAATCAATGCGACGGTCCAGTCGCGTTTACTGACTGGATCCAGTTCAAAAGCCCGGTTTAAATGTCTGATACCACTTTCAAAATCGCCGTTTTGAGCATANGCAACCGAGATTGAGAAGTTTGCGTTACTGTCATAGGGATTTATGNCCAGCGCTTTTTGCGAAAGCGCCAGCGTGCGGTCGATATCCATGTTCATCCAATGCACGTTGACCATACAGTTGATAGCTGCCGAGTTTTCCGGGTCGAGACCATAGACAAATTTTGCCGCCCGAGACAATTTTTCGAAGATGACGTCTTTTTGAGTATATCCCTGTGGTGAATACCGTAGTTTCAATAGGGCTTTGGTATAGAGGAAATAGGGGTCGGTGAATTGCTTGTCCAATGCAAAGGCGCGGTGGCACAAGTCTTCGACCGTTTCAAAATCAGCCTCAGCATTAAAGGCGCTGAGGGCTTTGATGTATTCGTCCCAAGCGCTCAGGTTTTCGGTCTTGTGATTGGCGGCGCGTTTTTGTTCTTGCCCGCGCAGCGTCGGTGAGACCATGGCCGCGACTTCTTGTGAGACTTCGTCCTGCACGTCAAAAATATCGTCCAAAGCGCGGTCCCAGCGTTTAGACCAGATTTGTCGGTCATCATTTGCATCGATAAGATTGGCGGTAATCCTGACTTTGTCTCCACCCTTGCGAATGCTGCCTTCGACCAGATAGCGGGCCCCAAGTTGTAGCGCGATTTCTTTTGATTTGGTACCTGTACCCTTGAAACTAAAGCTGGAATTACGCGAGATGACGGGAAATGTTTTCCACATCGACAGGTTTGTGATGATATCCTCTGTTACCCCATCGGCAAAATACTCTTGATCGGGGTCATTGCTCATGTTCACAAAAGGCAGAACCGCAACCGACGGGGGCTTGTTTGTGGCCTTGTCCACAGCGGGTTTGGCGGATGCTGTATTTCGTGCGGCGATGCCTTCGAGAGCAATGTCATAAGCGTGAACGTGGGTATTTTTAATTTTTTGGGTACCAAGATCATTAAACGAAAGTTCGACTTTTTGACTGACAAAATCATAGAGGTTTTTAGACAGACAGACACCGCCTGCTTGGCTGAGCGCCTCAAGCCGGGCGGCAACATTGACACCCTCACCATACAGGTTGCTGCCTTCGACGATTACATCCCCCATGTTGAGCCCGACCCGGAAATGCATTTTGGCCTCGGGCGCGACAGAGGTATTGCGCTCTTGTATGAGTTTCTGGAATTCTGTTGCGCAAATGGTCGCTGAAACGGCGCTTTGAAATTCAGCCAGAACAGAATCACCCGCAGTATTGAAAATGCGTCCGCTATGCTCTTGAAATAGATCTTCCAAAATCGCCCGACATGCGCGCAGGCTGTTTAGAGTTAAAGCTTCGTTTTGCTCCATTAAGGTACTGAATCCCACAACATCAGTAACGAATATAACTGCAATTTTGCGAATAAGCCGTTCGTTTGACATCAGGTCACTCCATTGCGGTGTGATATTTCTGGTGGGTTTAGACTGTCCTAAAACGTGGCCGCGTTCAACTCGGAACATATTTTAAGAGCGAGGCAATGGAATTGAATTTCAACCTAATTGAAAAGGTTCAACTATATGATTTTATGATATTTTCTTCTTATTTAGAAATAGATACGGCGTTTTATTGGTTTAGAAATTAAAGTTTATTTGAAATTTGGGTGGGTGTTAATGTGTTGCAGTTCGATTGTATTTGGTTTTGGCTGGGACCCAGTTAACCTTTTGAAACGCTCAAGACGGCCGTGCGGGTGATGGTGGCCACGGTGAGCGCTGTGTGATGGGCTGCGGGGCGGCTTCAGCTTGTTCACTTTGTGTCTTGGGTTTTAGGTCTGGTTGTGAGGGTCGAGAAAGCTGATGGCATAACTTAGGTCTGGCTAATGGTTTATTTCCGCAATGCGCTCACTGAGGTCTAGACGCCCTCAAAGAGACCTTTGNNTAAACCCAGTTTTAATGAATTTCCATAATTTTACTCAATGAAAACAAGAGAGNAATTTCCAAAAATTACCAAGAGTGGTGGTATGCAAAGGTTTCTCAAAGGTGTTGAAAGCCTTAAAAATCATCAAAAATGATTAGACTAGCAGCACGCAACCAAGGGCTCGAGACTTGGGTTTTTGCTTTGCGCCAAGCGATTCAACCCATAATTTAACTTTGTGATGGCATTAACCCATGATGCATCGGCCACTGAAGCCTGTCCACTGAGGTAGGTTACAGGCCGCATAAGCTGCGTTTAATACGGGTTTGGCTGTTTAGGGTTTAAGGGCNAGTTTGCCGGTGATCTGAGCGCCTTTTTCCGTAGCAAGACGTCCATATGTGACGTCGGCCGAAACATTAGCCGAACTTGACAGGGTGAGATCTTCTGCCTCAATTTTACCGGTTACAGACCCGTTTACAGTAATATCCTGACCTTTTACGGCACCTTGAACCTTGCCCAGTTCCAGCACGGAAATTGACCCAGCATTAATATCTCCAGTCACGGATCCTTTTATTTCTAAATCACCTTTACTGTTGATGTTGCCATCGATGACGAGGTCTTCACTTAAAAACGATTTAGCCACTTTAGCCTCACTTTTAGACACAGGATTATGTATGTTTATGGTGCTTTTGCCAAAACTACAAATATAATCACAGCGGTTTATTAAATCACTTTTGNCGTCTCATAACGATNAGNTAGGTCAAAAGGCTTAAAATCACAATAAATCCACCAAATAACATCATCGGTGTTGGCCGCTCTGGNGTTCCTATCCAGACCCAAACCGGCCCAAGAACCGTTTCTAACAGCAGCGCGAGGCTGACATTGGAGGCGTGCGTGTAGCGTGCGGCAAAAGATAACAGGAAAAATGAGATTGGCAGAATAATCGTACCGGTGAAAATGATGTAGCCGATGTTCCCATCGGTCATGTTGCCCAATCCCGTCATCAACAGGCCAAATAATCCAGACAAAAGCCCGCCTATTCCGATTGCCAATAAAAAAGGCGCGGTTTTTTGATGTCGGATCAGCACAAAACTCATCGACAGGGTCACAGCGACACCAAGACCGGCCAATGCTCCGACAAGCGACCAGATGTTGATCTGCACATGGCCATTTTCAGGCGTGAACACAGCAACCGACAGGCCACACAGAACTGCACCGATTGCGATCCAAGTTTTGGTCTCTGTCGGCTCGCGCAAGATTATATAGGCAAATAATGCGGCAAATATTGGCACTGTGGCAACGCCCAAAAGCACCAAGGCCACCGGTGCAATGGATACGCCAAGACTGAACAAGGTCGCATTAAAAAACTGGCAGGTGATCAATCCAAGACCAAAGGGCCGTTTCAGGTTCGCAATATCTTCTGCGCGCCGGCCTTGCCGGGTTATGAACCAAAGCGTGATAAAGATTGAACCGGCCAGCAATCCACGCCAGGCCAGCATGTGAAAGCCATCCATCTCGGCCCAGCGCATCAGNAGCGTGTCCGGGGATAGAAGCAGCGCCCCTAGGATTGCTGTGAGTAATCCAAAAAGTGGATAGCGGGTCATGGGCGGCTTCCTTGCAGCGCGGACTCTGGTTGATATTCTGCGCTGTCAGGGGGCCGGTGGCTGACGCCGACGTGCACAGTGTATAACATCAGTCTGCGCCACGTTTGGCAAGCAGAGTTTCCCAAGCTGAAATGGCCATGCCCTTGTGGATTTTCGCAACGCTAANNGNAGTGCCTGTCCTGCGGGTGAGNATNGTTCTANNNAGGCNNTGANNCTCGCATCTCANGCNTAGACCGTAGCGGNCGCTGTCAGCAGCGGCATGGTGTGCTATGCTTTATGTAAAAATAGCGTGTCTGAGGCGGTCTGCGGCGCTGTGGAGGCAATCCACACAAGCTGCGGCCTGCGCGATTGACAAGCGTTGCTTTGGACCGTGAACAGCCAATGCAGCAACAAAACGTCCTTTATGATCGGTTACNGGNACGGCGGCGGCCACCATGCCTTCGACAAATTCTTCCTCATCCAGCGCAAACCCGCGTTTGGCGTTCTGTTTTAAATTTTTCAAAAGGCTATCGGCCGTGGTGTGGGTGTTTTGGGTGTGTTCCTTAAGGNTTAATCCGGCGATGAATTTCTCTCGGGCTGATTTTGACAGGCTTGCCATAAAAGTTTTGCCGCTTGCCGTACAGTGGAACGGTACATTAAAGCCGCGCGGCATTTGAATGCGAAACGGCCAATCGGTTTCGACCCGGTCCAGATAATGCATGCCGGTTTCTTGGGGAATTACAAAATTCACGGTCTCTTTGACCTCGGCGGCCACGTCGAGAAGAATTTGATGACGGGTGATGTGAACCCGGGANGCGTGTAATAGGCCCGCGCCAATCAAGCGTGATCGACGGCTGGGGCGAAAACTGTTGCTGCTGCCTTCCCGCAGTAGAAACCCTTCNGTTTCAAGCGTTTTAACCAGCCGGTAGACGGTTTGTTTGGGCAAATTAACATGTTGGTTGATCTCGGTGACCGTCAATGCCCGGTCGCTTAAGCCGATGACCTCCATGATCAGAAGCGANCGTAAATTTGTGGGCGTTGAATTTTCTTCAGTCATCGAAATCTTCCCATTGCCAGAATCGTCTTTATGGGGTTATACGCTAATAAATACTAAAAATGGGAAAAAAAATCTCATTAATTAATAAATGGGGGAATTTTTGAAGTTTGACGAGATCATAATTGGTGCTGGATCGGATGGATGTGCGGTGGCGAAGCATATTGGTGACAGCTTATCATCCAGCAGGAAACTGTAAATTGAGGATCGACCCGATNGCGGCTGCCGACCATAAATTGCGTNTCAACGGGGTATATGGCCTACCGATCTCGGGCGCNTTAATCATGCCGGTGGTTGTCAGCGGCAATAGGAATACTCCAGCGACTATGATTGGCGAGACCGCCAGTGCGTTGGTGTTAGGGGCTACTCAATGACCATTGAGGCCTCATTCGACGAAGTGGTGAGTAAGATGTGCTATTCATTTTGCCCACTTTCAAATTCTGCTGGGGCAAAACCCTCGACCACGGCAGCAATAATACACGTTTCGGGGGTTGCGACATCATGGGAGGTAATTTGATGTTTAATGTTAAAACTCTTACTACAGGGGCAGCGGCTCTTGCGATGATAGCCTCGGCTGCTACGGCCGAAACCGTCATTCGTATTCAGTCTGTGCTAGGAAATTCGACTGACGAAGTACGCATGGTTGAGAGCTTTGCAGCAGATGTTGCAGATCTCACAGGCGGCTCTGTGAAAATCGAAGTTTTGCCGGCAGGTGCTGTTGTTGGCCCGCGCGACATCATTGATGCGGTTGACGCTGGCCTTGTAGAGGGCGGCTTTGCTTGGACCCACTACTGGGGTGGTAAGCACCCGGCGGCGAACCTGTTTGGTGCTCCGATTGCGGGCGCCGGTGTTGGTCTAGATGCCTTGGCATTTCTTTCTTGGTTTCAATACGGTGGTGGTAAAGAACTCTACGACCGTCTTTGGGACGAGATGGGTGTTAACGTAAAAGGCTTTATGCTNCAGCCAGTTGGCCCAGAGGCATTGGGATGGTTCCCAGAGCCAATCGCTTCTATGGATGATTTCCGTAAACTACGCTTCCGCGCACCTCCAGGCATGGTTGGTGCTGCGTATAATGACATTGGCGTTGCCGCTGTTGCTATGGGGGGTGGTGACATTCTTCCTGCGCTTGAAAAAGGTGCNATCGATGCGGCTGAATGGTGCTGCCCAAAGCCGGATTCAGTGTTTGGTTTCCAAAAGGTACTTAAGCACTACTACCTTCAGGGTTTGCACCAGGTTGTTGTGAATGCCGACCTCTACATCAATGGCGATGTATACGCAGGTTTAACAGCAACGGAACAGAAAGCCATAGAAGTTGCAGCAAACGCTTCTTTGTCCAAGTCGATGTCTTACCGTATCTATGAAAACGGCAAAGCGCTGAAGGATTTGACCGAGAACCACGGTGTTATCTTGGAAGATACCCCTGCAGACTATTTCACAGAATACATGGCAGCGGCGAAAAAGCTTCTTCAAGCAGCGTCCGACGACAATGAGTTCTTTGCAGAAGTATGGCAGTCACAAAAAGACTTTGCTGACATCGCAGTTCCATTCTGGGCCGGTGCGCAGGCGTCAAACGCGAGCTTGGGTAAAGCCCACGCTGACACTTTGAAGTAATGTTCTGATGACAATGTGCGGGGCCCTTCGGGGCCCCAAGCATCTGTTTGTTTATCATCTATTTTTGGCAAGAGCATTAGGCTTTTTCCTAAGAAAGAAAGCTCCCTTTCATATGGGGATATTACAGGAAGGGAGAACGGGGCATGGCTGAAGAGGTTGTACCCGGCGACTTGGAAATCGCGGACGAATTGATCGCNGAGCGGCGGACAGAAAAACCGGGGGAAACACCCGAAGATATGACGCCTTGGCAACGCCCGATCACTGGGTGGATTGATTTGATCAATGACTGGGCAGGTAAAATCTTGTGTCTTTTGATGGTTCCTTTGATCGGCGTCGTGGTGATCGAAGTGTTTTCCCGAAACGCCTTTGGTATCATGGCAGGGTATGGTTGGGATGATACCGCCCGCGCCTTGGGTCTTGGACCGACGATGTTTGCCTACGACATCAGCCGGATGATTGCAGGCGTTTTNTTTATGGGGGCTGCTGGCTATGGCCTGATGCGCGGCGTGCACATCCGCGCAGACTTTTTGTATCGCAGCTGGTCCAACAAAACACAGGCAACGGTTGATGCGGCGCTCTACATGGCGTTTTTCATACCTTCTATGCTGTTTTTTACGATCATTGCTGTCCAGTATTGGGAAATTGCCTACAGGACAGGCGAGACCGCTTTTGANAGCCCGTGGGAGCCGCTATTGTGGCCTGCGCGGTTGGCAATGCCGATTGGCGGCTTGTTGCTTTTGCTGCAAGGTTTTCCAGAGCTTTTCCGCGCCTTTCATAAAATGGGCAAAGAGCGTGAACGCTATTTCGTCAGGGTGCTGCCCGTGTATTTTATCGCCTTACTTTGGGTGGTCATGGCCGTGTTTTATCCGGGTGTGACGCCGGGTGGTGAATGGTTTAATGACATCATGTCAGCACGTCCGAACCTCTCCAAACCCACGATTGGTTTGATTATGCTGGCCGCAATGATCTTTGTGATTTTTATCGGCTTTCCAATTTCGTTCACCTTGATATTTTTGGCCTTTGTGTTCGGTATTTGGGGATCCAACTTCAAACTCACAACGCTTTTGATGACGCTGAACACCAATTCGACAATGCTGAACGACCAACTCATGGCGGTGCCTCTTTTTATCCTGATGGGTATCGTCATGGAGGCAGCGGGCCTNATGGAACGTTTATTCTCGTCTATCCAGATGATCATGTCCCGTGTGCGTGGTGCACTTTATATAGCCGTATTAATCGTCGCCACCATTTTTGCGGCAGCCACGGGTATCGTGGGAGCCTCTGTGACGTTGTTGGGTATTATGGCAGGGGCAACAATGAACCGCTCGGGCTATAATGTTCAACTTGCTGCCGGTACGATCACAGCGGGTGGTACGCTGGGTATTTTGATCCCACCATCGATCATGTTGATCGTNATGGGCCCCGTCTTGGAAGTGTCTACTCTGGATCTGTTCCGCGGGGCGTTTATCCCAGGGGCGCTTCTTGCAACATTGTACCTTGTCTACACTTTGGGACGGTGTTGGTTGAACCCAGAGCTTGGACCTGTTCTATCAGATGAAGACCAACCGAAAACGTCTGATTTCTATGGTGCCGAAGTTGCTCTCATAGCTCTGGGGGTCCTTACCATTTGCCGGGTCTTCGGTCTTGGTATTGGCGGAAACTTTGGCGGCGTTTTGCCATTTGGCGGATTGATCGTGATGGGGGGTGTTTTGCTGTTGGCCTATCGCTCCTATCGCAATTTAACGGCTTTGCGCGTTGCTGTTCCTCTTGCAATTTTGTTCCATGGATACATGGTCGTGGCGAATTGGGCGGGGGGCTTTCCAATTGTTTCGGTGGTTTTGTTTGCCTTTATGATCCTGTTGGGGGTCTTGGCCATGCCCATTTACCGGAGCGATGCAGAGAGCCGTTTTGAATTCTCAAATCTTTGGGATGAATTCTTTGCCGGCCTCATGCCGCCCACAATTTTGATCTCATTTGCTTTGGGGTCCATTCTATTGGGTTTTGCTACACCGGCGGAAGCTGCGGCAATGGGCGCATTTGGCTCGATCCTTTTGTCTATTGGGTATCGCAAATTTACGATGTCTGGATTCTTTGAAAGCTTGATCAAAGCCTTGGAAATTACCGTATTGATCATGTTCCTTGTGGCTGCCTCAAACTTTTTTGGAGCGGAATTCTCAAATCTTGGTACCCCCAAGATGATGACAGAGATGCTTTTAGGGCTGGATATGTCACCCTATTTGATCCTGTTAATGGTGATGGCGCTAATCTTTGTTCTTGGCTGGCCGCTAGAATGGGTGCCGATCGTGTTAATCGTTGTGCCGGTGCTTCTGCCAACTGTTGTGGCTTTGGATATCCATGGCTTGAACCGGTACGACCTCATGGTTTGGTTCGGCATTCTTGTTGCGGTGAATCTGCAAACGGCGTGGTTGTCACCACCTGTGGCCTTGTCGGCGTACTTCCTGAAGGGTGTTGTGCCGGACTGGGATCTTAAAGATATCTACTTGGGTATGATGCAGTTCATGTTGATCCAGCTCATAGGATTAACATTAATCTTCATTTTCCCACAGATCGTTCTTTGGATGCCAAACCAAGTCTTTGGTCAATAGCAAGGCATTATGATCTGGAATCCATAGCTTTGGTTGGTTTGCCAAGCAAGCCGACCAAAGCGCCGTTTGGCTTGGGGGGTCTTTTGGTCGCTATCTAGCTGGTGATGCGGTCATTGTTGTGCAGTCACAGCCTTGGCGCATTTGCGGCGCTAGCGTTTGGCCTTTTGGTGCGTGTTCCCAGATGAAAACATTGGCTTGCCAGGTTTTGGAGAATGTACAATAGACGCTGTTCGACAGTGGCAATCAAAGCACTTCTCTGAAATTTTCGTCTTTTGAAGACGTAGATGATCAGTACACCGCATCAAACAGGCCGTGATCAATCAAGCTGTTTCACTCAACAGCTTTTAATCAAATTTAGTAAATCGCAACTCCTAGCCAGTGGATTGAACTCGAACCAGATATAGTAATCGGTTTAAGCTTATATTTTTGTCAGTAAAAGACAGGTGGGTGTGGACGACAATGGCTCACTGTGTGGCTTTGAAATAGTTCGACCCGAGATTGGGATTTGTCAATCTTTGGTGAAGAAAATTTGGCTCTAAAAGTGGGCTTGCGGGTTGCTTCTGACCAGCCGTTAGACCGTTTGATTCAGCAGTTGCAGGTGTAGATTGGGCTCTGTCACCGTCATGTCACCGTCAATGCCAGGCCGCTTTCGCCGATGACATTTAAGTCCATTGGCAGCCTTGAAATCGTGGGGGGATGAATTTTCTTCAGTCTGCGGATTCTTCCCATTGCCAGAATCGTCTTTTTGAGGTTATACGCATTCATCTGCTAATAAATGGGAAAAATAATCTCATTAAATAATAAATGGGGGATTTTTGGACTTTGATTATATCATAATTGGCGCTGGATCTGCTGGATGTGCGGTCGCGAACCGTCTGAGCGAAAACGGCCGCTATCGGGTGGCGGTACTTGAAGCGGGGGGACGCGACAGCAACCCTTGGATTCATGTCCCTGTTGGATATTTCAAAACAATGGGCAACCCAAAAACCGACTGGCGCTACGTTGCGCAGAAAGATCCNGGTCTGAATGGCCGTGCAATCCCATGGCCACGGGGCAGGGTGCTTGGCGGGTCAAGTTCGATCAATGGGCTTTTGTATGTGCGTGGACAACCCCTTGATTTCAATCATTGGCAGCAGCTGGGCAACGCCGGGTGGGGCTGGGATGATGTGCTGCCATATTTCAAACGCTCCGAAACCTGGAAAGGCGAAACCTCAGACCCTGACATGCGCGGTGACGATGGCCCATTGGCGGTCTCTCCGACAGGGTTAAAGCGGGACATTGTCGATAAATGGATTTCAGCGGCGGTAGCAGCGGGGTACCGCGAAACTGCAGATTATAACGGCGCTGACCAAGAGGGCGTTGGCTATTTCCAACTGACGTTGAACAAGGGCAAGAGATGCAGCTCGGCTGTGGCGTATCTCAATCCGGCTCGAGGGCGTGCAAACCTGACGATCTTTACGCATATGCAGGTGGAAAAACTGGTCATCGAAAACGGCCGTGTCACGGGTGTCAATGCCAAGCACAAAGGCCAGCCGGTGCATCTGAACGCGGCGCGGGAAGTTATCTTATCGGCGGGTGCCATCGGATCGCCGCAGATATTAATGTTGTCGGGGATCGGGGATTCGGGCGAGCTTGGTGAGGTTGGTATTACGTCACAAAAGCATCTGCCAGGCGTGGGAAAAAATCTGCAAGACCATTTGCAGGCCCGTCCCATCTTTAAAACAGATCTGTCGACAATCAATATCGAAACCAACAATTATTTTAAACAGGCGATGATTGGTTTGCAGTATTTGCTGCGCCAAACCGGGCCAATGACCATGGCCGCCAGTCTTGGCACCGGGTTTTTAAAAACTGATGATCGGCTGGAAACACCCGATATTCAATTTCATATCCAACCCTTCAGCGCAGATAATGCGATTGAGGGCCCGCATGCATTTTCGGCCTTTACCGCGTCGGTGTTGCAACTGCGCCCTGAAAGTGTGGGACATCTGAAATTGGTTTCTGCTAACGCCGATGATCATCCTGAGATTCACCCGAACTATCTGGCCACGGAAACGGACCAGAACACCATCGTCAAGGGTATCCAGATTGCGCGCAAGATAGCGCAATTTGAACCGCTGAAGGCGCATGTCACCGAAGAGTATCAACCCGGTCACGAGGTGGGGATGGATGATTATGATGCGACTTTAAACTGGGCACGCAACACGGCGGTTACAATCTACCACCCCACGGGAACCTGTAAAATGGGCAGTGATCCTATGGCTGTGGTCGATCATCGCCTGCGGGTGCACGGTCTGCAAGGCCTGCGGGTGGCGGATGCGTCTATCATGCCGGTGATCACCTCTGGCAATACCAATGCGCCGTCGATAATGATCGGCGAGAAAGTCTCAGATATGATTTTAGAGGATGCAGTGTTATAATGGAATATTTTTGGGATATCGTACAGATCGTCTTTGCCGATATCATCTTGTCGGGTGACAATGCACTGGTGATCGGCATGGCGGCGGCAGGGCTGTCTCCGGAACTGCGCAAGAAGGCCATTTTCTGGGGCATGGCGATGGCGGCAGGGCTGCGCATTTTCTTTGCTGTAATCGCCAGCTACCTGATCAGTATTCCGGGTATCTTGTTTATTGGTGGTCTGTTGTTGTCGTGGGTTTGCTGGCGGTTTTTTCTGGAAATTCGCGAGCAGCAACACGAGGATGATGAGGCGGCCGAGGGGTTGGAAGAGGATGATAATGCGGCGGGAAAGACACTTTGGAGCGCTTTGGTAACGATCACAATCGCCGATGTTTCGATGTCCATTGATAATGTCTTTGCCGTGGCTGCGATTGCCCGCGAGGACACAGGCTTGTTGGTCTTCGGATTGGCTCTGGCAATCGTATTTATGGCCTTTTTCGCTACGGTTATCATGAAAGTTATGACCAAATATCCCTGGCTGTGTTGGGCCGGACTGGTGTTTTTGATTTATCTTTCTTTCGAATTGCTAATCGATGGTTGGGCGTCTTTTGCGCCGCTTGTCGGGTTGGGAGGCATATGACGCTGCCCGAGTTCCTGCTTGTTGGGGTCTCAGGGATATCTATCCGGAAGTGGTGCAACTCATGGTGATCCAATTTGCCGGGGTGTATCTGACCTTCAACTTTCCACAGACTGCCATGTGGCTCTCTGTCGATATCTATGGNGTANNACACTTAAACNTNGGGATNGTTTGGNGATGGCGCTTTTGCCACCCTCACCGGTCCTTTGAATGCAAATGACGTGACGGGGGCACGATGCGTGCGCCGATCCGATAAAGACTGTGAATAGGAGACTAAAATGCCGCTGCAATACCTTAAAAAAGCNCCGAAGACCTCAAAGAGCGACGCAAGTGATGTGAACGAGATTGTTCAAAATATCCTGGACGAGATTGAGCAGGGCGGCGATGAGGCGGCGTTGAGATATGCGCGTAAGTTTGACAATTACGACGGCAATATCGAGCTTACAAAGTCAGAAATTGAGGCGGCATGTGCGCTCGTTCCTGAACGGCTCAAGGCCGATATTCGCTTTGCGCACGACAACGTCAAACGCTTTGCACAAGCTCAGAAAGCCACTCTGGCCGATATAGAATATGAGGTAATTCCGGGTTTGATTGCCGGCCAGAAAAGTATCCCTGTTCGGGCGGCAGGCTGCTATGTCCCCGGGGGCCGCTATTCGCATATTGCCTCGGCGATTATGACCGTCACAACTGCAAAAGTGGCAGGCTGTAAAAACATCGTTGCCTGTTCGCCGCCACGGCCCGAAGTGGGGATTGCCCCGGCGATTGTCTATGCGGCGCATATCGCCGGTGCAGACCGAATTTTGGCGCTCGGTGGGGTGCAGGGGATTGCCGCGATGACGTTTGGTCTGTTTGGCTTGCCGAAAGCGGATATTCTTGTTGGTCCCGGCAATCAGTTCGTGGCCGAGGCCAAGCGGATCCTGTTTGGCCGTGTGGGCATTGATATGGTGGCTGGTCCCACCGACAGTCTGGTTCTGGCGGATGCCACGGCCGACCCTTTGGTGGTGGCAACTGACTTGGTTGGACAAGCCGAACACGGCTACAACTCACCGGTGTGGCTTGTGACAGACGATCGTTCCTTGGCCGAGAACGTCATCGGGCTTATGGACGGCTTGATTGCTGATCTGCCCGAGTTGAACCGGCAAAATGCCGAGGCCGCATGGCGCGATTATGGCGAGGTTATTCTGTGCGAAAACCGCGCGGAAATGGTGGCAACCTCGGATGACTATGCCCCTGAACATTTGACAGTGCAGGCTTTGGATTTGCCGTGGTGGCTCGATCAATTGCAATGCTACGGTTCGTTGTTTCTGGGCGAGGAAACCACCGTGGCCTTTGGCGACAAGGCATCGGGCACGAACCACGTGTTGCCTACCTCGAGCGCAGCCAATTACACGGGTGGCTTGTCGGTACATAAGTATATGAAGATTGTGACATGGCAAAAATCAACCCGAGAGGCGTCAAAATCCGTGGCCGAAGTCACCGCCCGGATTTCGCGGCTCGAAGGGATGGAAGCCCATGCGCGCTCGGCAGATATTCGTTTACACAAGTATTTTCCCGACGAAGAGTTTGATCTGACAGCGCAAGGGTGATGTCGTGATAAATAGCTTGTTTGATCTAAGCGGAAAGACCGCCTGTGTGACCGGTGCCAGCGCCGGACTTGGTGAATATGCAGCGCGGTTTCTGGTCCAATCTGGCGTGGCTGTTGTCGGGGTGGCGCGGCGCGGCGACCGGCTGCAGCAGTGGCAGCAAGCCAGTGGAGGGCGCACTGCGGCGGTGGTGGCTGATCTGTCTGATACCGCCACCGTGCCGGAGGTGGCCCGTCAGGTGTGCGCGGCTTTCGGTCCACCTGATATCTTGATCAATGCGGCCGGGATCAACACCCGCCAATCCGCCGGTGAGGTGACGCCGCAAGGCTGGGCGGTCACGCTGGATCTCAATCTGACGGCGCCGTTTTTTTTGGCACAGAGCTTTGCCGGAGCGATGCAAGACAAAGGCTGGGGGCGGATCATCAACTTTGCCTCATTACAGACGTTTCGAGCCTTTCCCGGCGGTATTGCCTACGGTGCCAGCAAGGCTGGGGTGGCGCAAATGACCCGGGCTATGGCTGAGGCGTGGTCGCCCTTTGGTATTAACGCGAATGCCATTGCGCCAGGGTTTTTCAAGACTGAATTGACGGCTGCGGTGTTCGACGATTCTGAACGCTCGGCCCGCAACGCGGCACAGACCTGTATCGGTCGAAACGGCGATGTCGAAGATTTGGCTGGCCCACTCCAATTTCTTTGTTCAGACGCCTCTGCCTATGTCACTGGGCAAATACTATCTGTTGATGGGGGATACACAGCAAAATGAAAGCATTGGTTTACACCGGCGTTGAGACGCTGAGCTTTAAGGATGTGCAGGATCCCGTGGCTGGCAATGGTCAGGTGTTGGTCAAAATTGACAGTGTTGGGATTTGTGGCTCGGATATGCATGCGTTTTTGGGCCATGATGCGCGTCGTCCCGCACCGCTTATTCTGGGCCACGAGGCGGCAGGCGTTGTTATTGGCGGGGCCTCGGACGGTCTGCGGGTGACGCTAAATCCGCTGGCGGCTTGTGGCCATTGCCGGGCCTGTAGCGAGGGGCGTGATAATCTGTGTCCGGACCGCCAAATCATATCCATGCCCCCGCGCGAGGGTGGGTTTGCCCAGTATGTGGCGATCCCTGAAGCAAATATCGTCACGGTTCCCGATGAGTTTTCATTAGAGAAGGCCAGTCTTGCCGAACCCATTGCCTGTGGCTGGCATGCGGTACGGCTGGCGCAAGAGGCGTTGGATCGCACGCTGTCCGCTGCGCAGTGTCTGGTGATTGGCGGCGGGGCCATAGGTGTCGGTGCCGCCCTGTCACTGCGCGCGGCCGGTGCCGCCGAAATCACAGTGTCTGAGCCCAATAAAATTCGCCGGGACTATCTGTTGCAACACACCGACCTTGCCGTGGTAGATCCCGCTTCGCTGAATAGCGACGCGGCCTTTGATCTGGTAATAGACGGGGTTGGGTTTGCGCAAACCCGTGCCACAGCCTGCGCGGTTACCCGCCCCGGTGGAGTGATCATGCATATCGGGTTGGGGTCTGCCGAGGGCGGGTTGGATGTGCGGCGGCTGACGCTGCAGGAAATNAGCTTTATCGGCACNTATACNTATACCGCAGCGGATTTCCGCGCCACCGCACAGGCGATGTTCAAGGGCCAACTTGGGACGCTGGACTGGTATGAGACCCGTCCGCTTGAGGCTGGTTCGCGGGCGTTTGAAGATATTCGCAACGGGCAGGTCGAAGCGCCTAAGGTCATCTTAAAGCCCTGACGGTTATCCCCGTGACGCGCCCAAACCGCGCGCGCAGTTGATCTTTCGATGCTTTTTGCTGGTGCTGCGTCTGGACCTGTGCCGCCGAAATCTGTGATTTAGAATTCTTTTGCCTCCTAGGGGTCAGACAATCTGCTGTCGCAACTGTTGCAGATGCGCGCTCAGATCTCGGGCGCTGACGGTTGCCTGTGTGACCAATGTGTCGAAATGCTTGGTAAAAANTTGGATCCGGTCGCGGTCGCGAAAGGCCACATTTTGCGTACCGACATACAGCACGCTGAGCANTGGGCCGAAAATGGTCAGCGGTGCAGAATACAGCATTCTGGAATCGAACAGATAGATGCGGNCCCGTGGGTAAAACTGCTCGCATAACTTCACAAAATGATCGATTTGCGCGACCCGCAATTGGTGCGGNATCCCGCGGTAATAGCCTTCGGCGCGGGCAAAGCTGACCAACTCATAAACTGGCAGAGCAATTTCATAATCCGATGCCGAGCGCCGCATCCATGTTAAACGGTCGTTTGAGGCGTTGATCGCCTGTTGGCTGGTGCGGCCCAGATGCGGGGTGTATTCCCATTCAAGCATCTCGGGAGTTTTGAACATATCGGGCAGGGTCGCGGGAACATGACGAATTTTAAAACCTTCGGCCTCTTTATGCCAGGCAAAAATCTGTTCGTCGATCAAGGCGCGCGCCGCNGTGGTCAGGCTTAANGCATCTGCCAAAAGGTCTGCGGCACTTTCAGGCCGGTCCGACAGCGATAGCAACCAGTCGGCTGAAACCCTGAGGGCCGCAGCACAGGCCCCGATCACCTGGGCGTTAGGCAGGCGTGTGGCCGTGCCCGACAGCAATTGTGACACGGTCGAACGGTTGATGCGCGTGGCACGGGCCAAGTCTGACTGGGTCATCCCCGCGTTTTGCAGGGCTTGCCCCAAACGGTGCCGAAATTGCTCGGCGCGTAGCCGTTTGTCGATTATATGCATTATTTGGTAATTAAAATGAACATATATTANAAATGCTGATTGTTTACAGAATTGTCAACAACGGCTGTGGGGCGCTAGCTATCTTGAGTCGTTTTTAGAGGGTCTGATGGATAGTTTTGCAAGAACATGGGTGAAAGCGGTGCTTTGGGCGGCGCTTGGGCTGCTCACCATGAGCCTTGTCGGTATATTTTTCACGGGATCACTGGCCGTGGGTGGAATGATGGCGGTGAGCAACACGCTAATCGGACTGTGCTGTTATGTGATTTATGAGCGGGTCTGGTCGGGCATCACCTGGGGGCGTCAAGATCGGAACGCCAAAGATAATAGCCGCGGTGATAGGGTGGAGTAACTGCGCCTCTTACGCGTCCGTGCCGTAAGCATACTTATAAAATATNGGCGCGGATATTCCCTCTGTTGAATAANATCCTGCTTGATATAAACTCATCTTACTGAGGTCGTTATCTGAAATAAGGCGCAGTTTTGGCGAGATCTGCGGCAGATCAGGCAATTGGGGCAAATGCTCCTATGGAGAGTGCGATGCGCTTTAAAACGCTGTTGGTAATCGTGACAGTGGTGGCCGTGAGCGGCTGCTTTAAGTTCAGTTACACCGGAGCACCCAAACCGGTGAAACCCCAACAGTCTGATATTGAGATGAAGAAATCCCTGTTGAAAACGCTGGTGTCTATCCTGCCGGAAGACATCGCAGAAGCCCCCGATCCCAAGAAAATATCCCAGCATCCATATACACGCCTAATGGCTGAGCCGGCGTGTGAGCGCATTGCCTCGATCCCCTTTGCCTCGCCCTATGGGTATCGCACAACATTGGTCGGAATCAAAAATCGGGCGGTCAGCGCGAGTGCGAACGCATTGGCAGTGACCAACTGGAGCGAAAGCCCGGGTAGCACCTTTGCAGTGGGGCATTTCTTTGGCTGCGCAAGCAAGAAATATCTTTGAATATGCGCCGGTAATGGTGTGTTGGGTGGNATCGAACGGCTTGCAGCGGAAAGATCTGTGAGGCATCAAGCGGTATGGAGCTTTGGATTGTCGTTACAATTGCCGCTGCGTTTTTTCAGACCGTGCGGTTTATGCTGCAAAAGCTGCTNAGCGCCTCGGCGCTGTCATCAGCCGGGGCAACCTTTGCGCGGTTCTTATATTCTGCGCCGCTGGTTGTNGTTTTTCTGGCGCTGTATTGTGTGGCCACTGACAGTCTGTTGCCAGCCACCACGCTGCGGTACTGGCTTTTTGCTCTTGCGGGCGGATTGAGCCAGATATTGGCGACTTTATGCGTGGTGATGCTGTTTAAAAGCCGAAATTTTGCCGTGGGCATTACCTTTAAGAAAACCGAAGTGATCCAGACTGCGCTGGTCGGGTGGATACTTTTGGGCGAAACGATCAGTTCTTTGGGGATTGGTGTGATTGTGATTGGTCTGATCGGGGTTTTGTTGCTGTCCGAGACGCCGGGGCTTGACGGGGATTGGTGGCGGAGAATTTGCAACCGCGCGTCGGGCTTAGGCGTTCTATCAGGGTTTCTATTCGCGATTTCAGGAGTTTGCTATCGTGGCGCTACGCTGGAACTGGCCAGCGAAGATCCGCTTTTGCGCGCAGGGGTGACGCTGGCCTGCGTGACCTCGGCGCAGCTTTTTGCAATGGCGCTTTGGCTGCGGCTGTTTGAACCTGGTCAAATATTGGCGGTTTGGNGCGCGCGGCGCACTGCGGCCTGGATCGGGTTGACTTCGATGGCGGGNTCATTTTGCTGGTTTACCGCTTTTACGCTGCAGACTGTGGCTTATGTGAATGCGCTGGGTCAGATCGAACTGATATTCAGCCTNTTGGCGACGGTCTTTTTCTTTAAAGAACCGATCACCCGACGTGAATTATGTGGTTTAGGCGTCTTATCGGNCAGCATCCTAGGGTTGATTCTGGTGATCTGACGGTTAATCGGGCAGTACATAGCCCCGCAGCCGCAGCATTTCGCTGGATTCGTCGTTATTTTTAAAAAATGGCACCGAAGCCGGCGCGCCGGTNTGTGTCAGGCGGCCAGATATTTCGGCCA
Organism: Marinovum sp.; assembly: GCA_002684375.1. Taxonomy (GTDB): domain Bacteria; phylum Pseudomonadota; class Alphaproteobacteria; order Rhodobacterales; family Rhodobacteraceae; genus CPC320. The sequence goes on along the minus strand of NYVC01000028.1, from coordinate 35,645 downwards.
GAACGACTTCGGTGATGAACGGCAGATCAAAGTCTCGGGTTTTATCCAGCGGCACCCATTGCAAATGCGATAACTCGTCTGAGGCGGCAGAAAAGTCGTCGATATCATTGGCAAGATGACTGGCATCGACGGAAAAAAAACGGGCGTCAAAGCGGCGCGGCCGTCCTGGAGGCGTGATGGCGCGAAATACAAATTGCAGGTTCTCGGCTGATGGCACATACTCGGCAGCCGCAAAGTCGCGCCACGCGTCCNGTGGTGCGCCTGACCAAGGGGCTTTGTGTCCCAAAATCAGGCCGGTCTCTTCCCATAACTCGCGTATTGCGGCCACGCAAAGCGGTGTGGATATATCGTCGGCACAGTCTTCGCTCAAGCGTGCCCGGCACGGTTGAGGGATTTCANNTGCGAGGGCGATATTTGTGTCTTCTGCGTCAACCGCACCGCCAGGAAAGACAAATTTATTGGGCATAAAAGCGGCNTTTGCGCCACGCTGGCCCATCAAAACCCGAGGGTTTTCTAACCGATCTCTCAGTAGAATAACCGTCGCAGCATTTCGGATCGCAGTTTTATCTGTCATATATATCCCACAGCCCTCTGTGTGATCGTCGTTTTCAGAACCCGTGCATTGACCGTGCCCATTGAAANCCGACGATNGCCCCTTTTAGTCTGGGCAGAAGGTAGAGGGATANGGCGACACATCCAACGGCAAAAAAAGCAAATAAAACCAATGGTTCCGGTCGAAATGTGACAAATGCTACATGAAGAAGCGGTGCCATCAGGTGGCCAACGATGAGAATCGTCAAATATGCGGGGCCGTCATCGGCCTTGTGGTGATGAAATTCTTGGCGGCACACGGTACAGGATTTGCCTACCTTGAGATANCCGCTCAGCAATTGGCCTTTGCCGCAATTGGGGCATTTGCGTCGCCACCCTTTCCATACGGCGGGCCAGGTCGCTCTTTCCATCTTTTCAATTTTTTCCATTATATCCATTTCGCGACACCGACTAAAGCAGTGTCGAGGAAAAGAGATGAAATAAAAAGTCACAATCGCTGCTTGCGTCGGGATGTCGCAAGAAAAATAATGCNTGGGCGACGGAAACCGCAATGTGCTCCGTATGATGGTTTGAAACGCACCAACAGGGTGGGTTTTGGGGTTAGTCACTTAACCAGACATGATAAAACAGGAGTTTCATATGACATATCGTATTTTCACAACGTCTCTTGCTGCAATTTTCACCCTTGGGTTAAGTCAGGGCGCGGTCGCAGCTTCGCAAGGTAAAGATTCCCTGACAATAGACCACGCCGCGATATTCGCTCAGCTTGATACTGATGGAAACGGGTTGCTGACCCAAGCAGAACTGGCCAAAGCGGNNCAACTGCGGTTTAAAAATGCCGATAGTGATAAAGATGGCTTTCTGTCACAAACCGAGGTGGGCAACCAGATGATACACTCAATNCAAAGACGCATCGCCCGTAAATCCGCAAAAATGATCGAGCGTCGGGACATTGATAAGGATGGCAAGATCAGCTTGGAGGAAATGCAAGCGGCTTCGGGCAAACGTGGCAGTAAAATGTTTGCCCGCTTGGATAAGAATGAAGATGGTGCGGTGTCGGCGGAAGAATTCGAAAAAATGCGACGCCAGGGCGGAAAATTCCACCGCGGCGGCTTTTTTAATTGATTGTGCGTTACACCAAGTGTGGCCCATACGTTTAAGCTTGGCTGTTGCCCGATGCGGAAAAGTTACCTATTGGTTCAGGAACCATGATCATGCCCTTGGATTCTTTGACAAACGCGAGCGATGATGCGTTGCTGGTCCTGTTTGCCAACGGCGATCCAAAGGCAGCTTTGGTTTTGACCCATCGGTTAAGCCCGCGGGTTTTTGCATATGGGTTCCGCTTGCTTGGCGACCGCAATGAGGCAGAGGACGTCGCGCAAGAGGCCATGTTGCGCCTGTGGAAGGTGGCTCCGAACTGGCGGCCAGGCGAGGCAAAGATCACGACCTGGCTGTTTCGGGTCGTGAGCAATCTGTCCATTGATCGCAAGAGGCGCCATCACAGCAGGGCTGTGTCGTTGGATGCCGTGGCCGATCCGCCCGACGGGGCCGACAGTGTAGAGCAAACACTGCAAGATAAAGCGCGATCAGAAGCGCTTCAGACGGCGTTACTGAGGCTGCCAGATCGCCAACGACAGGCGGTTATTCTGCGCAATATCGAGGGTTTGGCCAACCCTGAAATTGCCAGTATTATGGGCATCAGCGTGGAGGCCGTCGAAAGTTTAACGGCTCGTGGAAAACGCGCCTTGTGTAAACAATTGACCGATAAACGTGACGCATTGGGGTTTGAGGATGACCGATAAAGACCAAGTGGATTCCGTGCTNGAGGATTTTTTTGCAGCCGCGCGCGGCGCCNCACCAAAACCGTCTGCTGATTTGTCAGCCAGAATATTGGAGGACGCNGAGATCGTGCGGGCGGAAAGGGTGCATCCTGGAGACCTTTGGCGATCCAAACGGCGCAATGTTTGGTCAGAATTTTTATGGCTGATCGGNGGGGCGCCTGCGATTTTGGCGTTGAGCACTGCAGCCATAGCTGGAATCTGGATTGGTATCAGCCCGCCGGACTATATGGCAGAACAGGTTCAAAGTTACCTTCAGGGGAGCGGATATAATGCAACAGACAGCTTTTGGGCAGTTGATACACTGGGTGGGTTCANCNTGTCGACGGCAGGGGGATAAAACATGACTGATATGCAGAAAAACCCGGCAAGTATAAGGCTTTGGATGCGGATTGTTTTCTTTATCTCGCTGGCCATCAACCTTTTGGTTGTGGGGGCGCTGGTTGGATTGATGATTGCCAAGCCGTCAATACGCGACCGGCGCGTGCACTCGACGCGCAATCTGGTGCAACCGTTTATCCGGGCGCTGGAGCCCCATGACCGCAAGCTGTTTATAAAGTCTATGGAGCGGGTGGTTCGACGACCGGGGTCAGAGCGTCGCCTGGGGATGGTGGACAGACAGGCTGCGCTGGCTCTCTTAACCGCGGACCCTTTTGTGCGTGCAGATTTTGCGGATTACTTAACCGGACAGTTTGAAACTATCAGGGAAATACAGGGGTTTGGTCGGGAATTATTGCTCGATCACATCGTTGAGATGTCCAGTGAGGATCGGCTTGCTTATGCTGATCGTTTGGCCCGTCAGATGAAACGTAGAGAAAAATTTGGTCAGGTGACACCTGCCAAACCAGAGTATTTGGATGACTAGTCATGCTGCCATCAGGCCGCGTGATCTGTTAGGGTGACACGGTTGCGGCCTTCGGATTTTGAACCGTAAAGGGCGCGATCTGCCAGGTCGAGCACTTGGGCGGCGCTTTGCCNTGGATCGTTGCTGCCACCGCCTAAGGCCACACCGATACTGATGCTAACGGATACCTGACACTTCCCGTTTGCCAGTTCAATCGGTGTGTCATGGATCAGGTTGCACAGACGTTTTCCAGCGGTTTCTGCTTCACCTTGCTTGGTTTCCGGCATNATGATTAAAAATTCTTCACCGCCCATTCGTGCTACAAGATCGATGGCCCGTAGATTTGTGTTCAAGCGCCGGGAGACTTCAACCAAAACGGTATCCCCTGCGGCATGACCATATTGATCATTGATTTGTTTGAGGTGATCCAAATCTGCAACCATGATTGCGCAACTCCGTCCATTTTCTTGGGCCTGCATCAACATGCGCTCCATATGGGGTATGGCATAGCGGCGGTTATATAACCCGGTCAGAGGATCCGTTATCGCAGCCTTAAGCCCACTGCGAATATTCGTGCGCAGCTGGTCACCTATNCGTTTGCGTTCAATTAGTCTGACCAGCCTGATATTGAGTTCATCTGTGTCGATTGGTTCAATCATCACATCGTTTGCGCCGATGTCGAGGACATAGGCTGCGAGATTTTGATAATCTTTAGGTATCAAAACCACCGTCGCCGCNAGGCGGGTTTTTGTGTGACTTTTCAGATCTGTTAGCAGAGACATCCCGCGCTCGGGNTCGAGGGCTGATAGGTTTATGACATGGACATCTGGCTGTGTCACTTTTTCACGTTTGATCATCAGATCGTCGGGGGTGAGGTGTTCAAGCTTGTAAGGAGCATTATTATCTAAACCCACTATATTATCTAAACCCACTATTAATTTTTTACTATTGTCATAATGATTTGAAATTATGGTAACAATCGCTTGGCGAGAAGCGTTTTCGAAGCGGGCTCCGGTTTCGGCAAAGCCCAACGCTTGGGCCGTTTCATCACGCAGATCAAGTTCGTGGGCTGCGTCGCGGACCCGCATAAGACTCCGCAAGCGCGCCAGAGTTAAACTGGAACCCATGGGATGGGTCAGCACATCATCCGCACCTGCTTGCAGAGCTTTTATTCGACTGCTGTTGGTTTCGGATCGAAAGAAAATGACCACCGGAGTCCATTCTGATATGGCAGGGTTCTTCAACTTGCGACACAGAGCGGTTGCGGTGATATCGGGTAAATTATCTTTCAGTACAACGATGTCAGGTTTTTTTTTGGCGACGATTTCCAAGGCAGCACGGCCTGTTTCTGCTTGGAAAACCCGATAGAACGCGGCAGTTAATTTNGCTTTACAGATGATNCGATTTGTAGAGACACTATCGACAATAAGGGCTGTTCCAGACATNGCAGAGATACTCCTTAATCAAGATAGATTGAACTCGCATCTTTTGTTGATCTTAGTTAAGAAAACCTTTCTAATTNAGGAATGTTATGACTGTTTCTAGNGAAAATTCCGAGGTTCTGGCTCTGAATGCCGCGACATGGCTGGTGGGCAATGAGGCGCTTTGTCAGGTGTTTCTGGGAGCAACAGGGGCGAATGAAACAGATTTGCGGGAGCGAATCGGAGACCCTGAGTTTTTAGGCTCTGTTCTGGATTTTTTATTACTTGATGACGCTTGGGTTATCGAGTTTTGCGATACGTATGCGTTGCCCTATGCCAGCATACTGCAGGCGCGTAATTGTTTACCCGGCGGCGATCAGATGCATTGGACATAGACGTGACCGCTGACCGTAGCCTAAATGTTAAAACGTGGCGCACATTTGCCGCGAGAAAAGGAAACCCGGATGCGTGTTGACGCACTCTTATTCGACAAAGATGGTACACTGTTTGATTTTCATCACACATGGGGCCCNTGGGTCGGGCAGGTTATTGAAGAGCTAGCCGAAGGTGATCGTGATCGGGGCGCGGCGCTTGCCTCAGCGCTCGGCTATGATCTGGCCACAAAAAAGTACTTTCCCAACAGCCCGCTGATTGCCTGTACCAACCGTCAGGCGGCAGAATATATCACGGGTGTGTTGCCGCATCTCGATGTCAGTGAAATTGAGCATTATCTCACAGCCAGCGCACAAGATGTNCCCCTGGCTCCAGTGGTGCCTTTAGACGNGTTTTTAACCGGCTTGAAGCATCGCGGTTTGAAACTTGGCGTGATGACCAACGATAGCGAAGTTGGTGCGCGTGCGCATCTTACTGCCGCGGGTATTGTCGGTTGTTTTGATTTCATTGCCGGGTTCGACAGTGGCTATGGTGCAAAGCCAGATCCCGACCCTTTATTGGCGTTTGCGCGCGCGCTTGGTCTTGATCCAAGCCGCGTGGTGATGGTGGGTGACAGCCTGCATGATTTGNTTGCAGGCCGCGCCGCAGGGATGCAGACAGTTGGGGTTTTGACNGGGCCCGCCTGTCGTGCCGAGTTGGCGCCTTGCGCCGATGCTGTCTTGCCCGACATTGGTCATTTGACCGAATGGCTTGGCAANACGTAACCGGCGTTGCCTATCTGAAACAGTTGAGGGACCGTTTCGTTTCGTGGGCCGAAAGACGATATTGGCAACGGCATGGGAGCGCCTGCCANCATTCAGGTGGAATCATTGCATGGCAAATCCCCATTCAACACCAGATCGAGATAAAGCGAAAACAACTGGCAGGCAGCTTACTCATGTCACAGCNCGTNTCGGTGAATACCCGTCTATGAACGACCTTTTCAGGGGTCGCCAAACGGGAGAGGTGTTTCAGGCAGATTAATAATAAGTCTTCAAGACGGTAGGTTTAGTTCAAAACGCCAGCCTCGATGTGCCTCGATAATCAATTTTTTTCAGCTTCAGTCGAGATGGCCCCCAAAGGTCTTGGCACCCTGCATGACGCTGCGGGTGCTGTTTGAGGTCTGTTCCGTCTGGAGATCAGGCCTGGCCGCCGGTATCTGTGCCTCAAAGCGTTTGGTGTTTTCCCTGCGGTGTCATTCAGGCCAGGAAGGCGCAATGGTATTTTCTGTCGTTGACTGAGTTTAGGTAATCTCAATAGATATCTTTACTTAAAGCGCAATTTCTTTGCGCTTCGTTAATATCCAGCTGCCTATACTGTACCTCTAATATTCAAGGGGGGGCCCATGCACGGTTTGATTAACAAGGCTATTCAGTGTTTTGTGCTGGATACTTACGGGCGTGAGACTTGGCGTGAGATGGCGCAATCTGCCGCGTTGCCGGTGATGCAGTTCGAGGCGATGCTTATCTATGAGGATACATTGACAGAGCAGGCGCTGGATGCAACGGCGCGCTTTCTCGATAAGCCTCGTACAGACGTGCTGGAAGATATTGGAACATATCTGGCGTCGCACCCGAATGTAGAGGCTTTGCGCAGGTTGCTCCGCTTTGGAGGGGCACATTTTATCGAGTTTTTGTATTCTCTGGATGACCTGCATGATCGCGCCCGGCTTGCCGTCGATGATCTGGAATTGCCCAGATTGACTTTGGTACGGCACACTGAAAACCATTACAGTCTTTTATGTGGCGCAGCCTTTCCCGGTTGGGGGCATGTTTTGGTTGGCATCCTGCGGGTTATGGCCGATGATTACGGCGCGCTGGCCTGTCTTGAGCATTGCGGTGCAAAGGATCAGACAGAGACCATCGATATTAGGTTGGTTCACACATCCTATGCCCAGGGGCGTACGTTCGTTCTTGGACAGCAGCCGGTTTAGGGTGGAAATGATGCGTGACAGTGATGATATGTGGAATATGCTATGCCCCATGCATTTGCGTTTGGATAACGCGGGCGTGATTGTGCATGTTGGGCCGACACTGGCAAAGCTGCAAGCGGGCAGTCCATTTTGCGGCCAGGATTTTCAAGAGGTTTTTACGCTTCTTGGGACGCATGCGGATTTGAGCGTTGTTGACCTTTTGGCGCGTCCGCAGGCAAAGCTGAGCTTGCGTTTACTGGCGGGGCCCAAACTGGCATTAAAAGGCGTTCTCGTACCAACCCGTTCGGGTGCTATTTTAAACCTGTCTTTTGGTATTTCGATTGTGACAGCCGTGCGGGAATATGCGCTGACTGGTGCCGATTTTGCCGCCACCGATCTTGCAATGGAGATGCTGTATCTGGTCGAAGCCAAATCCGTTGCAATGGGCGCATCACGCAAACTTAACGCGCGTCTGCAAGAAACGACTATGGCAGCGCAAGAAGAGGCCTTTACCGATGCGTTGACAGGGCTTAAAAACCGTCGCGCGATGGACCATATTATGGATCAATTTCTCGCCAGTCAGAGAGTTTTTGCACTGATGCATCTGGATCTTGACCGGTTCAAACTGGTCAACGATACCTTCGGCCATGCAGCGGGTGATCATGTACTACAACACGCAGCACGGATCATGCTGGCTCAGACCCGCAAAGAAGATGCGGTACTGCGCGTTGGCGGTGATGAGTTTATTCTGATTTTCCCAGGCGTGACGGATTTAGAAACGCTTGACGCCATGGCGTACCGTTTGATCCGCGCGCTTGAGAAACCCATAGAAAGCGATGGCCGGATGTGTCAAATTTCGGGCTCGGTAGGTATCACGCTGGCTACAGATTACGCTATACCGGCGGCTCCGCAGTTGTTGGCTGATGCTGATAAGGCNTTNTATGCAGCAAAAAATGCGGGTGGTGCCCAGCATCGGTTTTTTTCCAAATTATAAGCCCACCGCGCGGTCCGCTGGCCTGTCCTGANCGGGTGATCCGTGATCCGTGCTCCGCGCGATTGGGTNAGGTTTTAATGCCGAAAAGCGGCTCATCTCTGCGGAGTTTTGTTCATGGAATTTGTCGCTAACCACNTCAATATGGTCTAAAATNTTGATTTNTATGAGATTAAATTCTCAAGTTTAATCGCTTGTATTTTAATGGTGAAAATGAATTTTTCTGAAAATATTTGCGATCTTCGTTGGNAAANCTTTCAAGGCAGATNAATTCANNGTAACGGTTTCCTGCTTTCATGTACAACATTTACCATAAGTCATTCACATCACGTGCAGTTTTTTTCTTGGGTTCATTTGTCTGGATTTTAGAGGGCTTTAAAATGCTAGACCCCAAAAACTCCAAACATTTTTAATTTCCAACGGTTTGGTTGCCCCGCAACCGTGTGAAATTTAAAGTCCGACATGCGACCTTCAAAAACAGCCTTTCGGATAGAGCCGACTGCCCATGTGAAATTTTGGCTCTGCGCTTTTAGTTTTTTGCACTCGGGCACTGATTTATGCGCAAATGCCACAAACTTTGGATGATTAACAATAGCCCTCTCAAAGTTTACTATTGTCAAAATGCTATGCGCCAAAGCGTTGAGATGCAGTAACTTCGCAGTTGTTTGCCACGCGTGTTTCCATCGGGTGTTCGGCTCACCAGCAAGTAAGAAGGTTATTTATGTATTGTTTGGCAGGGCTTTGTCTGACATGCAAAAGCATTAACTAGGGCGAATCTGACGATAGGAGACCGTTTTTTATGGTGAATCTGCCACAGAATATTGACGCAACAGTGACCCTGTTGTCGGAGCAGAATTATGTCTGTAGTCGGGACTTAGCCACAGTTCTTTATCTTTGTCTGAGCCTTGACAAGCCGCTGTTTCTTGANGGTGAAGCAGGGGTGGGCAAAACAGAAATTGCAAAAGCGGTGGCTGCAGCTCTTGGGCGACGTTTGATCCGCTTGCAATGCTACGAGGGCCTGGATGTGGCCTCAGCGATCTATGAATGGAATTTTTCCGCTCAGATGATTGCCATTCGCACGGCCGAGGCCACGGGCGTAACGCAACGGTCCGCCTTGCAAAAAGAGTTGTTCTCGGAAGATTTTCTNATTCGCCGTCCGTTGTTGCAGGCCCTGCAACCNTATGAAGAGGGACCGCCGGTTTTTTTGATTGACGAGGTTGATCGCGCGGACGAACCGTTCGAGGCGTTTCTTCTTGAGGCGCTGTCAGAGTTTCAGGTTACGATCCCCGAATTGGGCCCAATCAAGGCCGAGACCCCGCCAATCGTCATTTTGACATCAAACCGCACCCGCGAGGTGCATGATGCGCTCAAACGGCGCTGCTTATATCACTGGGTTGGCTATCCCGATTTTGACCGTGAAATGGAAATCCTGCAGGCGCGACTGCCGGATTGTCCGTCGGTGCTGTCGGCCGAGATCGTGGCCTTTGTACAGAGGTTGCGCGGTGAAGACCTGTTCAAAAAACCGGGCGTGGCTGAAACGGTCGATTGGGCGCGCTGTCTGGTGGCGCTTGATGCGGTGTCNCTGTCGCCAGAGATGGTGTCCGATACGCTGGGCGCTGCGCTGAAATATCAAGACGATATCGCAAAAATTGCCGGGTCTGAGGTGGGGCGCATTATCGATCAGGCGCGTATCGATTTGGCTAAAAGCCAATGACNGGATGACTGGATGACTGTGGCGTCAGAGGCAACACCGGGGCGGCTGGTGGACAATATTGTCCATTTTGCACATGCGTTGCGTCGCGCAGGCATCCCTGTGGGGTCGGCCCAGGTCGCCACTGCAATTGAGGCGGTNCAACATGCGGGGTTCACCCAAAAACAAGATTTTTATGCGACGCTTCGGGCGGTGTTGATCAGCCGCCCCGAACATTTGGATCTCTATCATCAGGCGTTTCATTTTTTCTGGCGCGACCCTGAGTATCTGGAACGAATGATGCGAATGATGCTGCCGTTGGTGCAGCAGCTTGAGACCGAAGACAGGCAAAAACCGAAACCGGCCGAAAGNCGGGCCGCCGAAGCATTGGGCGACGGATCNGAACGTGCAGCCCCGCGCCGTGAAAAAAACGAGGTCGAAATCAATGCGCAGTTTACCGCGTCGCAGGACGAGGTGCTGCGCAACATGGATTTTGAACAGATGAGCCTGTCTGAATCTGAGATGGCAAAACGGGCGATTCAGCGACTTAGACTGCCGGTCGATACNCTGATAACCCGGCGTTTTGTCNGCGCGACCAGCGGTCGCAAACCGGATGCCCGTNCGGTGCTGCGGCGGGCGGTTAAAAAAGCCGGGGAGGTGGACCGCCTTGCAATGAAAANGCCGCGCCGGCGGCCGCCGAACCTTGTGGCGCTATGCGATATCTCTGGCTCTATGTCGAGTTATGCGCGCATGATGATGCATTTTCTGCATGGGCTGGTTTGGGCTCAGAATAGTGGCTGGGGCAGAGTGCATGGGTTTACCTTTGGCACACAGTTGACCAACATCAGCCGCGCGCTGCATCTCAAAGATGTGGATCACGCGTTGCAGGCGGTGGGACGCGAGGCCCCTGACTGGCAGGGGGGCACCCAAATTTCCGCATCGCTGCATAGGTTCAATTGTGACTGGTCGCGTCGCGTTCTGGGGCAGGGGGCGGTGGTATTGCTGATCACTGACGGGTTGGAGCGTGGCGATACGGCCTTGCTTAGTGCAGAAGNCGAACGGCTGTCGCTGCGGTGTCGTAAATTGATCTGGCTCAACCCGTTGCTGCGCTGGGACGGCTTTGCTCCGAAAGCCGCGGGCGTGCGGGCCATTTTGCCTTTTGTCGACAGTTTCCACGCCTGCCATTCAGTGAATTCTCTGGCTGATTTAAGCGCGGCGCTAAGTGCCGGGACGCAAACGCCGCGGTTTCAGGTACAGCCTGTGGCCCGCTAAAGCGGGGTGAAACCGCTCCTGCCTATATATTTGATCCCAAACTGCGCCGCGACGAAGGGCATTACCGCCTTTCTGTTTTTGACCTTCCTTAGCACGGGTCGCATCTTGGTAATATGCAAAGTCAAATTAACCCGTTGTTGATATGAAATTTTTTTAGTTTGTGTATATAATTTTTTGTCATTACCATCAGTATTTGAATCAGTGCCCAGCTTAGTAGTTAGCGAGGATAAACGATTACAATGCGTCTGCATTTAATGCCTTCGATATCCATCTGTTATAAACAAATATTTAGCTCTGTTTGCGGACATGCTTCGCGTCCATCAAGAATTTTGAGGCTGTCGCCAATAATTTCGGACCAACTCAGTTCCATGTGCCCTCAGAGGCAGTGGTTTCGCTTGGTGCTCAATCAAGCGGTCAAATCGCACCGGGGCGGAATTTTGCCACCCCGCATAACATGCTCTCAGAGCATTTCAGAATACACCAGTTATCCAGCCTGCAGTTAGGTTTGTGACCTGATCATGTGTTTGGGGGGACACTGCAGTAAATTGTTGAGAAATCATCGAAACTTCACGACTGATTGGTCTTTTGTCAGGTTTTGGGCGCGAAAAAGCCTCGTGTGAAGTTAAAACAAGGGAGAGACAGATGACAAAAATAACATTGAAGGTAAACGGAAAAGCGGTGAGCGGAGACGTCCCTGACGAGACATTGCTTTCAGTTTTCCTGCGTGAAAACCTGCGCTTGACGGGAACCCATGTGGGCTGTGACACCAGCCAATGTGGCGCCTGTGTGGTGCATGTAGATGGCAAGTCGGTGAAAAGCTGTTCGACGCTTGCGGTGTCGCTTGAGGGCGCAGAGGTCACCACGATCGAAGGCCTCGCCAACGGCGGGTTGCACCCGATGCAGGTGGCGTTCAACGACAACCATGGTTTGCAATGCGGTTTTTGCACCCCGGGCATGATCATGACCGGGGTCGATATGGTCAACCGCTACAAGACGGAGGGCACTGAACTGACCTCTGAGGCGATCCGAGCCGAGTTAGAGGGCAATATTTGCCGCTGCACGGGGTATCACAATATAGTCAAATCGATCGAAGACGCCGCGGCGAAAATGTGATCGAATAAGGGAGGTTACGCAATGAGTACAGGTATTGGAGACGCGGTTAAGCGCAAAGAAGACAAGCGATTTACCACTGGAAAAGGTAAATACACAGATGATGTTCGCAACGATAATCAGGCCTATGCGGCTTTCGTGCGCAGCCCCCATGCCCATGCGCGGGTAACGGGCATAGACGCCAGCGCGGCGCTGGCGATGGACGGTGTGATCGATGTTTTAAACGGTGCACAACTGACCGGCGACGGCATCGGTAACATCATCTGCGGCTGGGCAGTTACATCGAAAGATGGCAGCCCGATGAATATGGGGGCTTGGTCGGCGCTTGCGACCGAAAAAGTGCGCTATGTGGGCGATGCGGTGGCGGTGGTGATTGCCGAAACCCAAGCGCTAGCGCGGATTGCTGCCGAAGCGGTAGAGGTCAGTTATGAACAGCTTTCTGTGGCCGCCAGTATTGCCGCTGCAATGGAGGCCGACGCGCCAGAAATTCATGAAAACGCACCGGGGAACTTGATCTATGATTGGGAAATTGGTGACGAGGCGGCAACCGATGCTGGTCTTGCGGGGGCGGCGCATGTCACCACGCTGGATGTCATCAACAACCGGCTGTCGCCGAATCCCATGGAACCGCGCTCGGCGGTGGCGACCTATGACGACAGCGAAGAGCAATATACACTGTATACTACCAGCCAGAACCCGCATGTCGCGCGTCTGGTGCTGTCGGCGTTCTATAACGTGGCGCCAGAGCATAAGTTAAGGGTTATCGCGCCCGATGTCGGGGGTGGTTTTGGGGCGAAAATCTATATCTATCCCGAAGAGATCACCTGCCTTTGGGCGTCGATGAAGACCAATCGCTCGGTCAAATGGACTTCGGACCGCAGTGAGGCGTTCCTAACTGATGCGCATGGTCGCGATCATGTTACCACGGCCAAGATGGGGTTTGACAGCAGTGGCAAAATCGTAGGTTTCAAAGTCGATACGCTGGCCAATCTGGGCGCCTACATGTCGCTGTTCTCCAGCTCGGTGCCAACCTATCTCTATGCGCCATTGCTGTCGGGACAGTATAATATCGACAATATTCACTGTAATGTGCGGGCCTATTACAGCAATACGGTGCCCGTGGATGCCTATCGCGGTGCGGGACGGCCGGAAGCCACCTATTTGGTGGAGCGGATGATGGAGACAGCCGCGCGGGAAATGGGGATGGACCCAGCAGAATTGCGCCGTCGTAATTTCATCCAGAGCTTTCCGCACGCGACCCCGGTGCTGATGGAATACGACGCTGGCGATTTCCCGACCATTTTGAAAATGGCGCAGAGCTCGGCAGACGTTGCGGGCTTTCCGGCGCGCAGAGCCGAGGCGGCGGCGCGTGGTAAATTGCGTGGCATCGGCTATTCCACCTTTATCGAGGCTTGCGGTATCGCGCCGTCGAAAGCGGTGGGATCACTTGGATGTGGTGTTGGCCTGTGGGAGTCCGCAGAAGTGCGGGTGAACCCGGTGGGATCGATCGAAATTCTCACTGGCAGCCACAGTCATGGTCAGGGCCATGAAACAACCTTTGCACAGATTGTGTCGGATCGTTTTGGTCTGCCGATTGAAAACGTCTCGATCGTCCATGGCGACACCGACAAGGTGCAGTTCGGCATGGGCACCTATGGCTCTCGCTCGGGTCCGGTTGGGATGACGGCTGTGGTAAAGGCGATGGATAAGGTCGAGGCCAAGGTCAAGAAGATCGCGGCGCATGCTCTGGAAGCCTCAGAAGATGATATCGTCATCGAAGGCGGCGAGGTTAAAGTCACCGGCACCGATAAGTCGATGGCTTGGCACGAAGTCGGGCTGGCGGCCTATATCGCGCATAATTTGCCCGAAGGCATGGAGCCGGGTCTGAAAGAGACAGCCTTCTTTGACCCGGTCAATTTCTCGTTCCCGTCCGGGGCGTTCATCTGNGAGGTCGAAGTTGATCCCGATACGGGTCATACAGAGATCGTNCAATTTACCTCGGCNGATGATTTCGGCACGATCATCAACCCGATGGTGGTCGAAGGCCAGGTCCATGGTGGGGTGGCCCAAGGTATNGGTCAGGCGATGCTGGAACATGTGATCTATGATGAGGCCGGCCAATTGTTGACCGGGTCCTATATGGATTACACNATGCCTCGGGCTGCAGATCTGCCGTTTTACGACGTCAGTCACCATTCAACCCCAAGCCCGAATAATCCNCTTGGCATCAAGGGCTGTGGTGAGGCGGGGGCCATCGGCGCGCCACCGGCGGTTATCAACGCAATCACCGACGCGATTGGCAGCAATGATCTTGAAATGCCGGCCACGCCTCAGGCGGTTTGGCGGGCGATACAAGCCAACTCATCGCCGTTGGCGGCAGAATAGGGAGGACGATCAAATGTATCCGACAAAATATCACAAACCTGCCTCGATCGCAGAGGCCGTTGCGGCGCTGTCCAGCGGCGAGGACGCCATGCTCTTGGCTGGTGGCCAAACCCTGATTGGCACCATGAAAAATCACCTGGCTGCACCGAGTGATCTGGTGGATATCCGCCAGATTGACGGCATGTCAGGGGTAACGTCTGAAGGCGATACCCTGCGGATCGGTGCGGCCACTACCCATTCCGAGGTGGCGGCGAATGCCGAGGTTAAACGGCTTTGTCCGGCGCTTGCGGCGCTGGCAAGCGGGATCGGGGATCCGGCGGTACGTCACATGGGCACCATCGGTGGCTCGATCGCCAATAATGATCCTGCGGCAGACTATCCCGCCGGACTTTTGGCGCTGGGGGCAACGATTGTGACCAACACGCGCGAACTTGCGGCGGATGATTTTTTCCAAGGTATGTTCTCCACTGCACTGGAAGACGGCGAGATTATCACCGCGGTCAAAGTTTCAGCGCCTGCAAAAGCGGCCTATGTCAAGTTTCCGCAACCTGCCTCGCTGTATGCGATGGTGGGGGTATTTGTGGCCGATGGCGCCGCAGGCACGCGGGTGGCTGTGACCGGCGCCGGTGAGGATGGTGTGTTCCGCCATACTGCGATGGAGACAGCTCTGGGCGCCGATTGGGACTCGGGCGCGCTCGACGGGGTTCAAGTTGGGTCGGACGGCTTGCTGTCTGACCTGCATTGTGCGGCCGATTATCGGGCCAGTCTTATAAAAACAATCGCCAAGCGCGCGGTTGCGGCCGCTTAATCTTTCAGAGATTATCGCCTTTATTCCACCGCCCCGGATAAAACTGGGGCGGTATTTTTGTTGCAAGGCTCTGCTTTGACTTTCGTAAAGGCGTCATCGTCCAACAGCCCTTATTATCAGATAGGTCTGCAAAGTTTCATGCCCTGCGCCGGCGCCGGCGCGGTGCACCATCTGTGCCGTCTCGCCCGCCAGTGTTGAATGAAACATCGGGCAGGGTGACAATTTTTGACAGTTCGGGAAACGGGTCAGTTTTATGAGGGATCGCATTTGCCGCGACAAAGTGATCCTGAAACTTGGGTTCGATCGCGGTCTCAACCTTGGTTATCTGGCGCACGGTTTGTTCGATCTCGGCGCGGGCGGTGATGTTGCACAGCGCTATCCGTGCGCCCGTACCGGCCGCATTGCCCGCCGAGGTGACCTTGTCCAGCGGCACGTCGGGGATCATCCCCAGAACCATCGCGTGTTTGGCCGAAATATGCGCCCCGAACGCGCCGGCCAGAACAACCCTGTCCACCCTGTCGACGGCCATTTCGTCCATCAGCAGGCGGGCTCCGGCGTAGAGCGCGGATTTCGCCAACTGGATCGCGCGAATATCCCCTTGAGTGACGGTGATCCTTGGGCCGCCCTCGGCGCTGGCGTCATGGATAAGATAGGCATGGGTGCGGCCNTCGGGCACCGCGCGACGTGTACCGGTTGCCTCGGCCGAGCCAATCAGACCGGACGCATCCATCAAACCCGCCATGCGCATCTCAGCCACGGCTTCGATGATGCCCGATCCGCAGATGCCGGTGATGCCAGAGGTTGCNGTCGCTGCGTCAAACCCGTCTTCATCAGACCACAAATTGCAGCCAATCACCCGAAACCGCGGCTCTTTACTGACTGGATTGATTTCAATCTTTTCAATCGCGCCGGGTGCGGCCCGTTGACCCGAACTGATCTGGGCACCTTCAAAAGCCGGNCCGGTGGGTGACGAACACGCCAAAACCCGGCTGGTATTGCCCAGCAGGATTTCGGCGTTTGTGCCGACATCGACCACCAGCACCAGATCTTTTGATTTGCCCGGCTCTTCAGAGAGAGCGACCGCGGCTGCATCGGCCCCGACATGGCCGGCAATACAAGGCAGGATATAGCATTCGGCGCGGCGGTTTAGGGCGCTCAGTTGCAGCTCATGCGCCGGTAGCCGCAGAGAATCTGAGGTCGCCAGTGCGAAGGGNGCCTGACCCAATTCGACCGGATCAATGCCCAGCAGTAGGTGATGCATNACCGGGTTACACACAAAGACAACTTCCAAAATCAGCGCCGGATCAATCGCGGCGTCAATGGCGATCTTCTGGGTTAATTCATTGATTGCCTCACGCACAGCACTGGTCATTTCAGCGTCGCCCCCGGGGTTCATCATCACATAGCTGACCCGGCTCATCAGGTCTTCGCCAAAGCGNATCTGCGGGTTCATGATCCCGGAGGATGCGACCGCCTCACCGGTTTCGAGATGGGTCAGGTGCATCGCCACCGTGGTTGAGCCCAGGTCAATTGCAAGGCCGTAAATGCCGTCTTCATGCAAGCCGGGCCAGATGTCGATCAGTTTGTGCGAGGCGCTGATATGGTCTTTATGCAGAGCCACTGTGACCTGCCATTGACCTTTGCGCAGCACCGGTTGCAATTTGCNGATGGCAGTGAGATCGGCGGTGATGTGATCGATCTCCCACTGGTTTTTCAAGGCCTGTTGCAAGCGTTCCAGATCGCCGGTGGGTTCGTGCATATCGGGTTGTTCGACCTCGACAAAATACAGCTTAGTGGCNGGGTCCATGGTGATGTCGCGCATAGTGATGGCTTTGCGGACCACTTGTTTGTGGACCTGGCTTTCGGCTGGAACATCAATGACGATATTGCCCTGCACGGTGGCCTGACAGCCCAGCCGGCGGCCGGTTTTCAACCCGCGCTTGTCATCATAACGCTGTTCGACGGCATTCCATTCAGACAGCGCATCGCAGGCNACGTTCACACCGTGCTTGGGAAACTCCCCATAGGCCGGGGTCACCTGACATTTCGAGCAGATGCCGCGTCCGCCGCAGACCGAATCCAAGTCGACGCCAAGCTGGCGCGCAGCCGTCAGNACAGGGGTGCCAACGGGAAAATGCCCACGCTTGCCAGAGGGGGTGAATACCACCAGAGGAATATCGCTCATATGTACATGCCCTAACGTCGTTTATTGAGCCCTACTATAGGCCAAAGCCGTGACCTTGAAAGACAACGAGCGGCAAATACTGGCTGGTGGGCGTCATCTTGACCCAAAACGGATCATTTGCNTATGACGATGCTGAGCGNGGATGTAAACCAGCCGATGAGCTGAATCAGGATGTCTCGCCTTAATGGTTCACTGGTTTGTTGTGCCGGNGATGTTTCACAGCATCGCTCGAACTGGGACTATTANGATGAGACCATCATATTCCGTCTNNTTCATTTTCCAAAAATCTGGTTTGAACCCTCCGACTTCAGTCGGAAAAGATCCCACTGTGCGCCGCAGGCGCTCTAAACCGCCGAACCCTTCGACTTTAATCGGAGGAGCTTNAGTGGCAGCGCTATAGCGCTGCATTTAAACGACTGGCGCGTTTACTCTTGGTGCCATCACTTTTGGGCCATTAAAGTGTTGAGTTGGCNATCAAATCGGACNCTCACCGACGCGGGCCTGAAANATAAAGCCNAAAAAATTAAGTAATATCTGAGCGGCGAGTATCTGTGTTGATCCGCTGGGATCATAATCTGGCGCCACCTCGACCAAGTCAATGCCGATGATCGGATGTGATTTTGTCACGTATTGCAACAGCTCCAACACATCGTAGTACAAAAAACCGCCGTGGCTTGGCGTGCCGGTGCCTGCGGCAATCGAGGGGCAGAATGCGTCGATATCAAGGGTGACATAGACCGGCACGCCCTGTGGAATACGGGCGGCCAGTGCCTTGGCGCCCAACGCTCTGCTCTGGCGCACCGACACAATATCCGATCCCATGGCCCGGGCAGCGTCATAGCCTTCTTTGGCAGTGGAACTGACGTTGCGAATACCCACTTGCGTCAGGCCGGTCACATAGGATTTTTCTGCCGCGCGCCGCATCGGATTGCCATGGCCAAAGCGCACGCCGTGGCGTTCATCAACAAAATCCAGATGCGCATCAATTTGCAGGATGTGGAAATCCCCCTGAGCGTCAAACGCATTGATGCAAGGGATATTGACCGAATGATCGCCGCCGATGGTCACTGGCAGCGCCCCTGCTGCCAGAATAGCACGCACGCCGGTTTCGATGTTGGCGTGGCTGTTGACGGTGTTGGTATGGATAATGTCGGCATCTCCGATATCCACGATCCGCACATCCCCCGGCAGATAGATGGCATCGTCCTCGTGGTCATAGGCCCCTGCATGGCCAAAGCTGAACAGGGTCGAAGCTTCGCGCACGGCGCGCGGTCCAAAGCGCGCACCGGGCCGCCATTGGGTGCCGGCGTCGAAAGGTGCGCCCAAAATGGCAACATCGGCGTCGATCTGCGACCAATCGCTGACATAGGGTCGCTTGCCAAAGGTTGAAATCCCGACAAACGGCAAATCAAGCCGCCCATTGTCATACCCATGTGTGCTCATCTGGTATCCTTGCGTTATTGTGGCAACATTGGCGGGGAATGGCCCGCACGGCAAGCATAAATAGGGGTTTCAACCGCCGGCGTTCCATGCGATAGCAAAGCGCCAAACGCACATCCCACGGAGAATACAGATGGAGATACGCGAGGCCCTTACATTTGACGATGTTTTGTTGGTTCCCGGAGCCTCTAACGTTTTGCCTTCAACCGCTGACACCACCACCCGTGTCACGCGCTCGATCGCGCTTAACATTCCGCTGCTCAGTTCGGCGATGGATACCGTTACTGAGAGTAGGATGGCCATCTCGATGGCGCAGGCCGGCGGTATGGGGGTCATTCACCGCAATCTTAGTGTGGATGAACAGGCGCGCGAGGTGCGCCGCGTCAAACGGTTTGAGAGCGGCATCGTGTTCAACCCGATCACGCTGCGTCCCGACCAGACCCTAGCAGATGCAAAAGCCTTGCAGGATCGGTATCGCATCACCGGGTTTCCTGTGGTCGATGATAAAGGGCTGGTATTGGGCATTGTTACCAACCGAGATATGCGTTTTGCCACCAATGATAACACGCCGGTGCGAATGATGATGACTGCAAGCAACCTTGCGGTTCTCATAGAGCCGGCCGACCGCGATCGGGCCAAAAGCTTGATGGAAGAGCGTCGGATCGAAAAGCTTTTGGTCACGGATAAAGCTGGAAAGCTCACGGGGCTGTTGACCTTGCGTGATACCGAGAACGCCGTTTTGAACCCTACCGCCTGCAAAGATGAACTGGGCCGTTTGCGGGTGGCTGCGGCCTCGACGGTGGGGGATGCGGGCTTTGAACGCACTCAGGCGCTGGTTGAGGCCGGTGTCGATATGGTGGTCATCGATACGGCCCATGGTCATTCCGAAGGGGTAGCCCAGGCGGTTGAGCGGGCCAAGACCATTTCTAATCAGGTGCAGATTGTGGCCGGAAACGTGGCCACGGGCGAGGCGACGCGTGCGTTGATCGGCGCGGGTGCTGATGCGGTTAAAGTGGGTATCGGTCCGGGTTCAATTTGTACCACGCGAATGGTGGCGGGCGTCGGTGTGCCGCAACTGACTGCGGTGATGGATTGCGTGGCGGCTGCAGGAGACGTGCCGATTATTGCCGATGGCGGTATCAAGTTTTCCGGCGATTTTGCCAAGGCAATTGCCGCAGGTGCCTCTTGCGCTATGGTGGGCAGTATGATCGCGGGCACTGATGAAGCGCCCGGCGAGGTTATTTTATATCAGGGCCGTTCGTTCAAATCGTTCCGCGGCATGGGCAGCCTTGGCGCCATGGCGCGCGGGTCGGCAGACCGGTATTTTCAAAAAGATGCCGCCAGTGACAAATTGGTGCCAGAGGGTATCGAAGGGCAGGTACCCTATAAGGGTTCGGCGGGCGCGGTGATCCACCAGTTGGTGGGGGGGCTACGGGCGGCAATGGGCTATACTGGCAATGGCACGATAGACGCGATGCGGACAAATTGCAGCTTTGTGAAAATCACCAATGCGGGGCTAAAGGAAAGCCATGTGCATGATGTGCAGATCACCCGCGAAAGTCCAAATTACAGAAATAGTTGATATTTCAACGCCTTAAACGCCAATATCTCTCATGTACTGAAAGTCCAATATGACCCCTGCTGCGCGTGTTCAGACGACAATTGAACTTTTGGATCAAATGCTGGAGGGGACTGCCCCAGAGAAAGTGTTGACGGGATGGGCTCGCAAGAGCCGGTTTGCCGGCGCGAAGGATCGCGCCGCGATCCGGTCGTTTTTCTTTGATGCCTTGCGCTGTAAACGGTCGTATGCGGCATATGGCGGGGCTCTGACCGGACGGGGGTTGATGCTGGGCCTGCTGAAAGATCAGCAGATTGACCCAAAAACGCTGTTTACCGGTCAGGGATATGGCCCCTCAGAGCTGACCCCGGACGAAGGTGTTGGCACGGTGTCACTGAGCCGCGCCGAGCAACTCGACCTGCCAGATTGGCTGTTGCCAGTGTTTGACGCCAGTCTCGGGGCTGATGCTGATGCCACTGCAATGGCGCTGCGCCACCGGGCGCCGGTCATGTTGCGGGCCAATTTGCTCAAAGGCAGCCGCGATGCGGCTCTAAAGGCGCTGGCCTTTGAACAGATCATTGCGCAGGCCCATCCTTTGGCCAGCACCGCGATTGAGGTGATCGAGGGCGGGCGCAAGGTTGCGGGAAGTGCGACATTTCAGGCGGGTTTGGTGGAACTGCAGGATGTCGCCAGTCAAGCCGTGGTCGAGACGCTTGCTCTGCGCAAAGGCCAGCGTATCCTGGATTACTGTGCCGGTGGCGGAGGTAAGGCGCTGGCGCTTGCTGCGCTCGCTGACAGTGCGGTTGACGCTTGGGATTCTGACGCTGCGCGGATGCAAGATATTGCAAAGCGTGCCGAGCGCGCTGGCGCCGATATTACATGTTTGACCGAAAAACCCAGTGGCCAATATGACATCGTTCTATGTGATGTGCCATGTTCTGGTAGCGGGGCATGGCGCCGCGCGCCCCAGGGTAAATGGCTTTTGACGTCCGAACGCTTGACCCAGTTGGGGAACGTTCAGGGCGATATTTTGCAGCAGGCGGCTCGTCTGGTGTCGCCCGGTGGGGTGTTGGTCTATACAACCTGTTCTTTGCTGGCTCAGGAAAACATGGACCAGTTGGCAAAATTCACCGAAGCCACACCCGGGTGGATTTGTGATTTTTCGCGGCAATTTTTACCCATTGAGGGCGGCGACGGCTTTTTTGCTGGACACCTTAGAAGTGTATAGATTTATCATCAATAAACTGTAAAGTTATTAACTATTAATCAACATTTTACTTTATTTATTATAGGCCACTGACAAAATTATCCGGTTTGAAATGGTCTGCGGATATCACTGATTTAGGTTGGTATTGATATAGTGTCTTGGTTTTTCATTGTTTTAAGATTTGGTCTTGTATTATTTGCCGCATTCATAAGCTTTTTGCTGATCGCTGCATTCGGCTTAGTGAGCTTGCCCCTGTCTGACTTTACTTTGCTTTTATACGGAGCTACGGCGATTTTGCTGGTATGTGTGGCTGGGCTGCAATTGTATTTGCTGCAGCAGCTCAGGTCGGCAACCCAAGCAGATGTGTTTCTCAAGAATCTCCTGCAAGCAGATCCGTTATCAGCTATTATGACAGACGGTTCGGGATGTGTGACGTGGTCGAATGCCGCCGCACATGCTTTTTTCAAGCGTGAAATACAGAGCGGTGTCAGCGTTGCACTTCTGTTTGAAAATGTGGTGATAGACGCCGATTCCAGCGTTGCGCGCCTGCTTCGGCGAGTCTCAGAGGCTAAATCGATCTGTTCTGATATGATTGAAGGGCCTGATCAGTGTCGTCTGACTGTACAACGCTGCGGTCAGGACAGTTTTTTGTGGCGGTTACAGGATCGTGACAGAGTAACGGAAATGAACTATTTTATCAAAAAAATGGTGGTGCCGGCGATAATTGTCGAGCAATCAGATTCCCGCCTTATAGCCGTCAACTCTGCCGCACAGAACCTCATACCAAAAGGTATTCAGTATTTGCCGGACCTTTTCGCGACACGGCAAGTCAAGTTTGGCTCAGTTTCAACGTTGTTGACCGAGGACGGGCCATGCGAAATGTGCGCGATAAATGTGGCGTGTGACGATACCACCATGGCTGTGATATTTGCGGCGTGTCCACAACACTCGACCGACGATCTAACCAATGATAAGAGCTTTCATAAAATGCCTGTGCCATTGCTGAAATTGGCGATTAATGGCGATTTTTTGATGGCGAATGAGGCGGCTCTTCGCTTGTTAGACATCAACTCAGTCGAAAACCTCAATCTTCGCGACCTGATGGATGGCCTGGGTCAGTCCTTTAACGAGTGGTTGAACCGCTCTGCGTTTGGGGTGCATCATCCGAGCTCTGAATTTTTGCGCCTTAAGCGCGGTGAAACCGAAACCTTTTTGCAGGTTACGCTAAGTCGTATAATGGAAAAAGACGGGCCGCAGTTGTTTGCTGTTCTGATAGATGCCACAGCACTTAAAACGTTGGAGGGCCAGTTTGTTCAGAGCCAGAAAATGCAGGCGATTGGTCAACTTGCGGGCGGCATTGCCCATGATTTTAATAACCTTCTTACAGCCATTTCGGGATATTGTGATCTGCTGCTTTTACGTCATGAGCCGACGGATCAGGATTTTCCAGATCTTATTGAAATCCATGAGAACGCCAATCGGGCGGCATCCTTGATTGATCAATTGCTGGCATTTTCCCGCAAACAGACGTTGCGACCGCAAACTCTTAATCTTCAGGATGTCATGTCTGATCTGACCCACCTCCTCAATCGGCTTTTGGGTGAAAAAGTCGTTCTGCATCTGCGTCAGGGGGCGATAAAATGTCATGTGAGAGCGGATAAGCGACAAGTGGAACAGGTTATTATGAACCTGGTGGTCAACGCACGCGATGCGATGCCTTCAGGCGGAGATGTCACAATCGAAACCTCCGTGTTGCGCCTGACAAAACCGCTCGAACGCGACCGAGTTATTGTGTCACGAGGAGAGTATATCTCTGTGAAAGTTATCGATCAGGGCATGGGAATCCAGCCGGATGTTTTGCCAAAAATTTTCGAGCCTTTTTATACGACAAAACCAATGGGCGAAGGGACCGGATTGGGTCTGTCAATGGTTTACGGTATTATGAAACAAAGTGGCGGCTATGTCTTTGTTGATAGTGTTCTGGGACAGAACAGCTGTTTCACACTTTTGTTTCCCGCCCATCAAGGACCGGTCGATGACAGCTATACGCTAGCGGCTCCGGTCAAAAAAGAGACGCTGCCAGCGCGCGCCGAGGGAGTCGTATTATTGGTCGAGGATGAGGCGCCAGTACGCGCCTTTGCAGTTCGGGCTCTGCAGTTGCGCGGCTATACCGTGTTGGAGGCTGATGGTGGCGAGCGTGCGCTGGAAATACTGCAAGACCCTGACCTGTTGGTAGATGTTTTTGTCACGGACGTTATTATGCCAGGGCTCGATGGCCCTGCATGGGTACGCCGCGCCTTAAAAAGCAGACCCGGAACCAAGGTGATATTCATGTCAGGCTATGCCCGCAATTTTCTTGATGATGAAGCGTGCGAGACCTATCAATCAGTCTTTCTGCCCAAGCCATTTTCTTTAACCGCTTTGTCTCAGGCCGTTCAAGAGCAGTTGAGCGATGCGGCTCAGCTACCCCAAACTTTGCCATAAATTAAAGTCGGCCTGATATTTTTCTATCAGTTCCTCTTCGATAGAGGCGGATAAATGCAACGGCGTTTGGGCAGAGGCATTGTGTCGTGGGAACAGTATTTTAGTTTCAAGGCGGTGTTCCAAAAATTTACGCAAGCGCGATTGGTTCTCATACCGGAAAAGATATGTGACGGGCGGTGTGCCAGCCCTTGGCGTGATAAAGCGCGCCTGACTGCCTATATGCGCATAGGCGGGCGGGGTGGCTTGCAGATAGCCTCTGGCAAAAGTGTCGAAAGTGATGTCTTGGGTTGACGTGGGTTTGCCTTTTAAAAAGGGTCTCTGGCGATACCGATACCAACTGCCCATCCATGAAATTGGCTCCCGGATCACTGCCATCGTATCCAACTGGGTGTTGCAAACGATCTCATACATCGGACGGATAAAGCGATTATAGCGGATCAGCGGTGCGTGTTTGAGCTCGGGTGGATCTTGAAGTGACAGGCTGGCGACGGGCGCCAGCGCCTGTGCATAAGCAGAGGTCCCCGTTTTGGGAATCGCAAGAAAAGCAAGTTTTTGTTTCCAAAAAATCAACATGAAGAATGTCTTTCATTGTTTAATACGCAGTGGCCATGAATAAATCACTTGTTAACAAGTTACAGTGAAAATGGCTTGAGGAAAATTTAACTTGAAATGTTCTTGTTTTGATCCTATGAGGGTGCGAGAACATTATGTGAACAAATGCAGTGATTGCCGCCCGCTTCAGGGTGTGGAATAAGGAACCAAATGTAATGGCAACGGCAGATCTTCTTTCCATGACCGATAAAAAAGACGCGAATAAACAAAAGGCTCTCGACAGTGCGCTGGCGCAAATCGAGCGGCAGTTTGGCAAGGGCTCAATTATGAAATTGGGTGGTGACAATGTCATCAAGGACGTGGAGGCAATTTCGACCGGATCCATCGGTTTGGATATCGCGCTGGGCATTGGCGGGTTGCCGAAAGGTCGCATCATAGAAGTCTACGGGCCTGAGAGTTCGGGCAAAACAACTTTGACGCTGCATTGTGTGGCTGAGGCGCAAAAAGCCGGTGGGGTCTGTGCCTTTGTTGACGCCGAACACGCGTTGGACCCGCAATACGCCCGCAAACTTGGGGTTGATCTGGATGAATTGCTCATCAGCCAGCCGGACACTGGCGAACAGGCGCTGGAAATTACTGACACGTTGGTGCGATCTGGTGCTGTGGGTGTGGTCGTTGTTGATTCGGTTGCTGCACTGACGCCAAAAAGCGAATTAGAAGGCGATATGGGCGATTCAAGCGTNGGCGTTCAGGCCCGATTGATGAGCCAGGCAATGCGCAAATTGACTGGCTCGATCTCGCGCAGCAATTGCATGGTCATCTTTATCAACCAGATCCGAATGAAAATTGGNGTGATGTTTGGAAGCCCNGAAACCACCACCGGTGGTAATGCTCTGAAATTTTANAGTTCAGTGCGACTTGATATNCGTCGCATNGGGGCGATCAAAGACCGTGACGAAATCGTGGGTAATGCAACGCGGGTCAAAGTGGTTAAAAACAAGGTAGCGTCGCCATTCAAACAGGTTGAGTTTGATATCATGTATGGTGAAGGTATCTCGAAAACGGGTGAAATTCTCGATCTAGGTGTTAAAGCCGGCGTGGTTGAGAAATCAGGCGCCTGGTATAGTTATGGCGATGAGCGGATTGGACAGGGTCGGGAAAACGCAAAAGTGTTCTTGCGGGAAAACGCCCAAACTGCTTACGAAATTGAAGATAAAATTCGGGCCGCACACGGGTTGGACTTTGATGCCCCCCCGCCGGTTTCTGAAGAGGATGTTGTGGAAAAATAGCTTCGCGCCCGTCTGAATGAGCTGTCAATGGGGCCTCGGATTGTTTGTCTGGGGCCTCTGACTTTCCAACGGTTTTAAAAATTTACGCCTTTATACTTCAAATTATCGCAACTTTGCGTTCTGGGGTGAAAGACACTTGCGCTGGACAGAGTTTTGCTTGCCCGTTACACCGGCGCAAGACATAACCTTAGCCGTAAGAAAGCCAGTATCATGCCGAGCCTTAACGATATCCGGTCAACCTTTCTCGATTACTTTCAGAAAAATGGACATCAGGTGGTCGCCAGCTCACCCCTCGTGCCGCGCAATGATCCGACCCTGATGTTTACGGCCGCCGGTATGGTGCAATTTAAAAATGTTTTCACCGGACTAGAGCACCGCGATTATAGTCGTGCGACAACCAGCCAAAAATGCGTGCGCGCCGGTGGTAAGCATAATGATCTCGATAATGTGGGCTATACCGCGCGCCACCATACATTTTTTGAAATGCTNGGAAATTTCAGTTTTGGGGATTATTTCAAAGAAGACGCTATTCCTTTTGCTTGGGATTTGATCACCAAAGAATTCGGNATTGATCGCGACAAGCTGTTGGTCACGGTCTATCACACCGATGAAGAGGCGGTGAATATCTGGAAAAAACATGCGGGTCTGTCTGATGACCGCATCATCAGGATCGCCACAGATGATAATTTTTGGTCGATGGGGGCCACTGGTCCCTGTGGTCCCTGTACGGAAATTTTCTATGATCATGGCGATCATATCTGGGGCGGCCCACCCGGCAGCCCTGATGAGGACGGCGATCGGTTTATCGAAATTTGGAACCTNGTGTTCATGCAATACGAGCGCTTTGAAGACGGGCGTCAGGAAGACNTGCCCAAGCCCTCAATCGATACTGGCATGGGCCTGGAGCGCATTGGCGCGCTGCTGCAAGGCAGCCATGACAATTATGATACCGATCTGTTCAAGGCGTTGATTGAGGCCTCGGCGCAGGCGACGGGTGTCGATCCTTACGGGGATCATAATGTACATCACAGGGTGATTGCCGATCACTTGCGGTCCACATCGTTTATGATGGCCGACGGGGTAATGCCTTCGAACGAGGGTCGTGGGTATGTCTTGCGCCGCATCATGCGGCGCGCGATGCGTCACGCCCATCTGCTGGGGGCCAAAGATCCGGTGATGCACCGGCTGGTGCCNGAACTTGTTACCCAGATGGGACAGGCTTTTCCCGAATTGGGCCAGGCCCAGGCCTTGATCGAAGACAGCCTGCTGAACGAAGAAACCCGCTTTCGGCAGACATTGGATCGAGGTTTAAAGCTTCTGGATACGGCAATGAACGATATTCCAGACGGCGCAGATTTGCCGGGCGATACAGCGTTCAAGCTCTATGACACNTTTGGTTTTCCGCTTGATTTGACTCAGGATGCGCTGCGTGAAAAGGGCCGTGCGGTCGATACCGCAGGCTTTGATCGTGCGATGGCGGCGCAAAAAGCCAAAGCCCGTGCGGCTTGGAGCGGGTCGGGCGAGGCGGCCGATGTGGCGATCTGGTTCGAGATTGCCGATGAACATGGCGCAACCGAGTTTTTGGGCTATGACACCGAGCAAGCNGAGGGCCAGATTTTGACGATGGTCAGGGATGGTAAATCCATTGACAGTGCTTCGGTCGGAGACGTGGTGCAGATTGTGCTAAACCAAACGCCCTTTTACGGAGAATCCGGCGGTCAGATTGGTGACAGCGGCATGTTGAAAACTGACAGCGGCNGCGCACGGATTACGGACACTAAAAAATCAGCTGAGGTTGTTATCCACATGGCCGAGGTGGTTGAAGGCACAGTATCATCTGCAACAGGAGCGTCGCTTGAGGTGGATGGACATCGGCGCAGCGCTATTCGGGCCAATCACTCGGCGACGCATTTGTTGCATGAGGCACTGCGCGGCGCTTTGGGAGATCACGTGGCTCAGCGCGGATCGCTGAATGCAGAAGATCGGCTGCGGTTTGATTTTAGCCATTCCAAATCCCTGACCGCGCAAGAGTTGACGCAGGTCGAAATTGAGGTGAACGACTACATCCGTCAGAACACGCTGGTTGAAACCCGGATCATGTCTCCAGATGCGGCGCGCGATTTGGGCGCGCAGGCGTTGTTTGGCGAGAAATATGGTGACGAGGTACGTGTGGTATCTATGGGCCGTCAGCCCGGTTCGGATAAAGGCAGTGATGGGGCGACCTATTCGCTGGAACTGTGCGGCGGTACCCATGTGCGCCAAACTGGTGATATCGGCATATTTGTCCTGTTAGGCGATAGTGCCAGCAGTGCAGGCGTGCGCCGGATTGAGGCGCTGACCGGTTCCGCCGGTCTTGAGCATCTGACATCCCAGAGCCAAAATTTAATGGCGGCGGCGCAGACGTTGAAAACCAGCCCGGGCGANGTGCCTGGNCGGGTCAAATCATTGTTGGAAGAGCGCAAGGCNCTTAATAATGAAATCGCGCAATTGCGTCGAGAGTTGGCAATGGGCGGCGGCGCTGGGACGGCGGGCGATATGGCCCCNAAAGACATAAACGGCGTTTCGTTCTTGGCCCAAGTATTGACCGGGGTGTCNGGCAAGGATTTGCCGGCGCTGATTGACGAGCATAAGTCGCGCATGGGTTCGGGCGCGGTGCTGGTGATTGCCGATACGGGCGGCAAGGCGGCGGTTGCGGCCGGTGTGACGCAGGATTTGACTGCAGTGGTGTCCGCAGTTGATCTGGTGCGGGCTGCGGTTGCAGAACTGGGCGGTAAAGGCGGCGGTGGTCGTCCGGATATGGCGCAGGGNGGCGGTCCAGATGCCAGTAAGGCAGAAGCGGCAGTTGCGGCGGTTATCACCTGTATGGGTGGCTGAGATGGCGGCGTTATGGATCAGNCATGTGTCGGTGAAAGACGAAGCAGCCTTTGGAAAATACGCAGCACTGGCCGGTCCTGCGATTGCCAAACATGGCGGCCAGTTTCTGGCCCGCGGCGGCCGTNTTATCCAGTTGGAAGGAAGTGGAAGACCCCGCAATGTCGTGGTTAAGTTTGAAAGCCTAGAGGCGGCAGAGGCCTGCTATAAATCGCCTGATTATCAAGCGGCTTTGGTCCATGCGCAGGACGCCTCCGAGCGCGACTTACTGCTGGTCGAAACGACAGACTAGGCGCTGTGCTTTTTATTTTATACTGAAATTAAGGTGACTTGCGAAGACCCTCTGATTGCAGCTTTTTATATCATTNGTGGTTTTTTCNGAATGGTAAGGTNGACNGGCAAAGAACACGTTTGAAACCGTTGTGCGCCATANGTGCTGCAGTATGAACCTGTAATGGTTTGTTGAGCTGGCGCTGATTTGCAGAGATCAAAAATTTAAGTTGTGAGAGTTTATNTGTTGGTAAGATTACGCCGTTAGACTGCGCAAAAATCACGGTAATCATGTAAGGAATATTGTATGGCCNGAGGCGCGTGTCTGCTTTTTATGAGTGCTGTCTTTTTATCGGGTTGCTTGGATCCACCTGCCGCAGTGGGCGGATCAACAAATAGTGGGGTCCGGGGCTTAAAGGTTGGGATGTCACCCTCAAAAGTGGCCGGTATTATTGGCACGTATCAAGTTGAGAAAACTGCNCGTCTTCCCGGTCGGATTCTGGCTTGCCGTTCTTATATCTACGATGAACAACAATTGCGTGTGCGGTTCGTTCATGTGCTTTTTCGCAACGAAAAACTTGTTTCCGCCACAGATGGCCACGTGACAACTTGTAAGATTTAAGGTTTGGNCACGGTCTGAAAGGGGCGCTCTCTTGNNGACCGGGNTGTCTCTTAGGCTTTTTTGGCCATCCTTTTACGTTCGTGATGGTCGAGATAACGTTTGCGGAGGCGGATAGAATTTGGCGTCACCTCCACCAACTCATCATTATCGATGTAGGCAATGGCCTCTTCTAGGGACAAGGTAATGGGGGTGGTCAGACGCACCGCTTCATCTGTGCCCGAGGCGCGCACGTTGGTCAGTTTCTTNCCCTTCAGCGGATTGACCTCAAGATCATTCTCACGGCTGTGCTCGCCGATAATCATACCTTGATAGATTTTTTCCTGCGCACCGATGAACATTTTGCCACGGTCCTCAAGGTTCCAAAGCGCATAGGCTACTGACACGCCATCCTCCATCGAGATAAGAACGCCGGCACGCCGCCCGGGTATNGCGCCTTTATGGGGGGCCCATGTATGAAACACCCGGTTTAAAACACCTGTGCCGCGGGTATCTGTCAAAAATTCTCCATGATAACCGATCAAGCCGCGCGATGGCACATGGGCAATGATCCGTGTCTTGCCGGTTCCTGCCTGCTTCATTTCGGCCAATTCGCCTTTGCGCACTCCTGTTANTTTTTCGATCACAGCACCCGAGTATTCATCGTCNACGTCAATTGTGACCTCTTCGATCGGTTCAAGTTGCTCGCCGTTTTCTCCTTCTCGCATAAGGACCTGCGGTCGGGAGACCGACAATTCAAAACCTTCCCGGCGCATATTTTCGATCAACACACCCATTTGCAATTCTCCACGGCCAGCGACCTCAAAGGCCTCGCCGCTTGGCGTGTCAGAGATTTTAATCGCCACGTTTGATTCGGCTTCTTTCATTAATCTGTCGCGGATCACCCGCGACTGGACTTTTTTGCCGTCGCGTCCAGCCAGAGGGCTGTCGTTAATGCCAAAGGTGACGGTGATGGTGGGGGGATCGATCGGTTGCGCCTCAAGGGGTTCGTCGACTGCAAGCGCGCAGATCGTATCAGACACGGTGGCTTTGCTCATCCCCGCAAGCGATACGATATCACCGGCTTGTGCCTCGTCGATATCCTGCTGGGCCAAGCCGCGAAAGGCCTGNACGCGGGTGACGCGGAATTGCTCAATTTTCTGGCCAACGCGGCTTAACGCCTGAACAGTTGCGCCCACTTTAAGCGTCCCGGTCTCAACCCGTCCCGTCAAAACCCGACCGACAAATGGGTCACTACCCAATGTGGTGGCAAGCATGGTGAACGGTTCGTCCTGATGTTTGATCTGGCGNGGCGCGGGTACGTGATTGACCACCAGATTGAACAGCGCCGACAGGTCTTTGCGCGGCCCGTCCAATTCGGCATCTGCCCAACCCGAGCGACCAGAGGCGTACATATGTGGAAATTCTAACTGGTCGTCATTGGCGCCTAAACTGGCAAACAGATCAAAACATTCGTCCAAGGCGCGGTCAGGCTCCGCATCTGGCTTGTCGACTTTGTTGAGAACCACAATCGGCCGCAGACCAAGTGCCAGTGCNTTTGAAGTGACAAATTTTGTTTGTGGCATCGGGCCTTCGGCGGCGTCAACCAAAAGCACCACACCGTCAACCATGCTTAGAATACGCTCGACCTCGCCACCNAAATCGGCGTGACCGGGGGTGTCTACGATGTTGATCCGCGTGTCCTTCCACTCAACCGAGGTGGCTTTGGCCAAAATGGTAATGCCGCGTTCCCGTTCCAGATCATTACTGTCCATGGCGCGTTCTGCAACCGCCTGATTGGCGCGGAACGCACCAGATTGTTTCAACAGTTCNTCTACGAGAGTAGTTTTGCCGTGATCGACGTGCGCGATAATCGCGATATTGCGGAGATCCATGTGGGAAGTGCCTTTTGTCTCTGGTGTGTGCGCGGCCTATCGCCCCGAGAGGCAAAAGACCAGAGCCTATTGAGTCGCATNAGGCTAAAAGATGTCAAACAGCTCGATCGCTGGCGCTTTGCAGCGCAGGGAGGTAGATCTTTGTTGGCCTTGTATTAGGCAGGCCTCCGATCTGACGCATAAAATGAGGCAGAGTTTTTCGGATGGGTTATTTGTGGCTCAAGCCGTTGCAGGCTCAGACGGGTAGGTGAATGGCAAAGCGGTCTCGAATCGCCTGATCAACTGCAGGCGCAAAGCGGGCGGCCGAGCGTGTGGCNAGAATTTCCTCTTTGCGNGCCGTTGCACGGCTCAGCAGGTCAGGACGGTCCAGTTCCAGCCATTCTTTTGGTGAACTGCGGTCGGCCAGTGCGGGGTAGATGTATTCGGTCTGCATCAGAGACAGGGTCTGGTCTGAGCCGAGATAATGCCCTGGGCCCTCGAGGCAGGTGGCCCGGATTACCTCGAGGCTGACGTTATCCTCGGTTACCTCGATGCCGCGCACACAGCGCAGGGCCTGGCCCAGCAAATCATCGCCGAGGATCAACGATTCCAGACAGAAGCCCAATAACGAGGCGTGCATGCCCGCCGCCTCATAGACCATGTTCAATCCCGCAAGTCCGGCCATGACATTTGACGTGGCCTGTTCCCANCCNGCTTGCATATCGGGCAGTTTGGCGTCGGCTATGCCCGCAGCAGCGCCGCCGGGCAGATCGTAATATNGGTGCATCTGCGCNCAGCCTGCCGTAAGCAAAGCCTGTTCGCCACTACCACCTGACATCGCGCCNGTGCGCAGGTCGCTGACAAAAGGCCATGTGCCAAAGACGGCGGGGTGACCGGGCTTTATCGCATTGACGTAAACAAGCCCGGCTAAGCATTCGGCGGTGGCCTGTACAATAGCCCCGGCGATAGGGGCCGGTGCAGTGGCGCCGGCTTGACCAGCCGACAACAATAACACCGGCATGCCTCCGGCGATGCAGGCTTCCATTACCAGACAGCTTTCAGTGGCAAATTTCATTGGCGGCACTACGAAGCAGTTTGAGTTAGATACAAACGGTCGCGCGCGCCAAGCTTTTTCGCCGCCTGCAATTAAATGCAGGAGGTCAAGTCCATGGGGTACAAATTCGGGTTCATTAAACGAAACGCCGACGTGTTTGGTGGTGCCCGAGCAGCAGGCGTAGATCGTGTTGATATCCATTTGAAGATTGTCGACAATATCACGGGCCACCATGGGGCGTTGCAAAAAATGCAAATTGTCCAGCACGTTGGCGATACGCGCTGCGTCATGCACGTCTTGCAGAGTGCTGTCGCGATACTGTCTGCCGTTTGCCTCGACCAGATGCACGGCGGCACCGGCNGTGCCGTAATGCACCCGGGTGCCTGATAGCTCCATATCGTGACGCGGGTCGCGGCCCATCAGGNTCACACTGCGATTGGCCCGCGCAATGGTGTCTTCGACCAACGCGCGTGGAAAGCGGATGCGCCCGTCATCACCCAGCTTGGCGCCAGCGGCTGTCAGATACTCAACGCCGGTTTGCGGGGCTTGTGACAGACCAATGGTCTCCAATGCGTCAAGCGCAGCTTGGTGAATGCGGTCCATGCCGGATTTNCTGAGGGGCGAAAATGTGCCGCCTTTCATGCCGGCGCGCACTGGCTTTAGATGGTCGGGCAGGGGGGCAGCGCGGGCGGAGCGTCGGGCGGTGCGGCCGCCACTGCGGCGAGAGGTTTGTGTTGTCATGGTNCGGGTCCTGTTGGTCAGAGGGGCGCGGCTGGCTTTGGGGCGGATGGCTGTGGGGCAGATGGCTGTGGGGACCAAAATTAAGTGCTATCTCCGTGCGGGCCGCCCCCGGGCGGCGCGGCCACGCTCTGCCCCTATGGTGATCACAACAAGTGAAATTTTCCAAAAGTCGTTCGACATTTTCAACATTTCTCCTGACCTCTTGTCACAATCAAATCATGAAAATCCCTGAGGTCTGTCCCAATAGCGACTCATGTCGTTTTTGGACATTCTGCTGTAGGTTCCCNGCTCTCTGANTGCNTTTTGTATTGGTCTGATTTTCTGCCTGACGCATTGAGCCCAATGGGAAATGCCTTANCGTGTGCCCGACCATAAGNGCGCAGGGCTTTGTCCCGGTTATTTCAGGCNCTGTGGGATGGAACGAGATTGTTTTTTATGGCGAAATGTTTAAATCTCAGCGGATAATTGCATTTGTCGCCGTCGACCTTCGCCCATTTACAGGAGCAGCACCTTGTCCTCAGATCCTTTTAGACCCCAAAAACCGTCGCATATAACGTCTGTGACAGAAGGGCTTTGTGCCCTAACTGCCACAGAGGCGGTTGCACGGCTGCGGGCAGGAGAGGTTACTGCNGCAGANCTGGTTGAGGCATCGATTGCGCGTATCGAAGAGGTTGACCCAAAGGTAAACGCTCTGCCTATCCCCTGTTTTGACCGGGCNCGTGACATGGCGCGCAAACNGCGGCCAGAAGATCATGCCGACAATCCGAAATCACTTTGCGGGCTGCCGATTGCGGTTAAGGACTATAATGACGTTGGNGGGGTGCGCACAACCTATGGGTCGCCAATTTTTGCTCAAAGCGTTGCGGCCCAGTCGGATGCAACCGTGCGGCAGTTGGAACGCAATGGGGCGATTCCCATGGCCAAGTCAAATGTGCCGGAATGGGCCGGAGGCAATACCTTCAACCCGGTATTCGGGGCCACTCGCAATCCGTGGGATCTGCGGATGAGCGTGGGTGGATCTTCGGGTGGATCAGCGGCCGCTTTGGCCAGTGGATTGGTCTGGCTGGCCACAGGTAACGATCTGGGGGGCAGCCTGCGCACACCGGCGGCGTTCAATGGTGTTGTGGGGCTGCGTCCGGGTCCGGGCCGGGTGCCGCGCGGCACCCGCCTGCCAGCGATGGATACGCTGTGGGTCGAGGGGCCAATGGCGCGTTGCGTTGAAGATCTTGCGCTGATGCTGGATGCAGGCGTCGGATATCAGGCCGATGATCCCTTGTCGTTTGACCAAAGTCACATCAGTTTTGTCGATCACTTAACCGAGGGTGATGCGCCGGCACGAGTGGCCTTTAGCCCTGATCTTGGCATTGTCCCGATGGCGCCAGAGGTCGCGCACATCTGTGGTGCGGCTATGGGGCATTTCACTGGTATGGGCGTTGAAGTCACTGCGGACGCACCGGATTTTACGGGTGTTCTCGAGGCGTTCCAAAGCCTGCGAGCGGTGCTGTTTGCAACTTTGATGGCGCCCATTCTTGAGCAGAATCGCGCCCGGATTGCGCCTGAGATTATTGGCAATATCGAGCGGGGCTTGAAGATAGATCCGGCGCAAATTTTTGCTGCCGAGCGGGTGCGGATCGCTTTGTACCAAAAAATGCTGACGTTTTTTGAGAGCCATGATTTTCTGATCTGTCCTGCGGCGTCAATCCCGCCGTTTCCTGTGGAACAGCGCTTTGTGACCGAAATTGATGGCAAGCCTTGCGCCACTTATATTGACTGGTTTGCGATAACCTTCGCGCTGACGATGACGGCGTGTCCGGTGGTGAGCGTGCCTTGTGGCTTTACCGCGACGGGCCTGCCGGTCGGGGTGCAGATTGTTGGCAAACCCCGTGGTGAGGCGGCGCTGTTGCGCGCGGCGCGGCAGTTCGAACAAAGCCTTGGCCTCGCAAAGCAGTTGCCAATTAACCCCCACAGTGGCCGCGGTGTGATCTCAGGCCGCTGATCCCCCATGTGTTGTGGGCTGCGATAGGGGCAAGGTGCCGCAAAGCTGGAAGCCGCGGTGTTAAATTGGTTAAAAACACTGGCGTTTACATGGTTTTTAAAGAGGCTTTTGACCAATCGCGATTTTTGGGGAAAACCGCGCTTGACGAGGCTTGCAGTGCCGCCTATTACACCGCCTACGCCTTTAGGATTGGGCGATCAGTTGGCGGTTGTAGCTCAGTTGGTTAGAGTGCCGGCCTGTCACGCCGGAGGTCGCGGGTTCAAGTCCCGTC
>NYVC01000027.1 GCA_002684375.1 Marinovum sp. | reverse complement strand
GCGCATTGGCCTCGCGTTGCATCCCGAGGACACGATAATCGTTCCGGAGCATAGGTCATGAGCCTCGCTGAGGACAGTAAGGGTGCTCAGACGCTTCAGAACGCAAGCACGCTGAAATCAGAAGAATACCGTGAACGCGTTACGCTTTTGGGGCTTTCGTTGCCAGCAGTTCTCGCAATTTTAATTGTCGTTTTTCTGCCTATTTTCTGGTTGTCGTCGCTCTCTTTTTATAATGCTGCGGGTGCATTAAGTTTGGAAAACTATGCGCGTATCTTTGAAAGCGCTTTGTATCGACGGACCTTTGTTGTCACCTTTCAGATCAGTATTGCCGTAACGGTGATTTGTGTCTTTCTCGGCTACCCGTTGTGTTACTGGCTTTCCAAATTGCCAGATAGAACAGCCGCCATGCTTATGGTTTTCGTATTGGTTCCGTTCTGGACCTCGGTTCTGGTGCGTACATACGCTTGGCTGGTGTTGTTGCAGCGCAATGGCGTAATCAATTCGTCGTTGATGTCGCTTGGTGTAATCGAGGAGCCGCTACAGCTGGCGCACAACCTGACGGGATCGATCATTGGGATGGTCCATATCATGCTGCCGTTTCTAATTTTGCCCCTTTACGCCACGATGCGGAGCATTGACACCGACCTGGTTCGGGCCGCTGTTGGGCTTGGTTCTAGCCCGCGTGGAGCATTCTGGCGCGTGTTCTTCCCGATGTCGCTGCCGGGTCTTTTTGCCGGCATCGTGCTGGTCTTCATCCTGTCTCTCGGCTTTTACGTCACCCCTGCTTTGCTTGGCGGTGGTCGGGTACAAATGCTGGCACAGCGGATCGAAAGCACCATCACCGTCTATTCCAATTGGGGAGCTGCATCAGCCTTGGGCGTTGTCCTGCTATTACTGGCATTGATGATGATCTGGCTGATGAACCGTGTCTTTGGTCTCGACAAACTGTTTATGCGCTGAGGATCTGAAAATGGAACAAGTAGGACAACGCAAAATTGACGGTATGTGGTTAATGGTGGTCGGCATCGCGGTGCTGTTTTTTTTGATCTTGCCAACGCTTATCGTGATTCCGATGTCGTTTTCGGGGGCCTCCTTTCTAGAGTTCCCACCTACGTCTTTCTCGTTTCGCTGGTACGCGGCCTATTTCGGGTCTCCAGAATGGATGAGCGCCACGCAAACGTCTCTGATTGCGGCGCTGATGACCACCGCGATTGCTACACCTCTAGGATCACTTTGTGCCTATGGCCTGCATTGTTCCACCCCGCAGATCAGGGCCAGTGCGCAGGCCCTTGTGATCATGCCAATTATCGTACCCGTAATTCTAATCGCCGTAGGAGTATTCAGCCTCTATGCCAAGCTGGGGCTGAATTATACACTTACAGGAATTGTCATCGCTCATACGGCACTGGCGTTGCCCTTCGTGATCGTGACTGTGATGTCGGGCTTACAGAACTATGATTTTGATCAAGAACTAGCCGCGCGCAGTCTGGGTGCGTCCCGAGCGGTCGCTTTATTGACAATAACTGTACCACAAGTCAAATTCTCGATCCAGACAGGGGCCTTTCTGGCCTTCATCACATCGCTCGATGAAGTTGTGATTTCGATGCTGGTCTCAGGTGGGGACAATGCTACTATTACCCGCCGCATGTTCAACTCACTGCGAGATCAGCTTGATCCTACAATTGCCGCAATCTCGACCTGCCTGATTGTTGTGTCGGTTACAGCGCTCATCGGCGTTCAGTTGATTGGCCATAGAAAGAATATCGACAAATGATGTATTCTTCACACGTCGCCAATCTCGACTCGAATCTGGCGTGCAGCATCAAAGACCGCAGCGCGATAGGCGTCGACAGTGGTTTCGTTGAACCGGACGCGCAAGCCCGACAGGCTGACTGCCCCCAGAAGTTCGTCTTCGAGGCCAAGAACTGGTACCGAAAGGCCAGCGACATCGGGGTCACGTTCCCCAAGACTGAGATAATACCCAGACTTCCGAATGTTGTTGGCCTGTTTGCCCTGTCGGATGGAATAGGCATCCAGCACTTGGCCCGAAGATCCAATGCTCAGCGGGATGATCTCGCCCTNTTNTNCNTCCGNTNCCGGGCCAGCCTATGCGAATTGACACGGTAGAGACAAACTCCGGAATTGCCACGCTGCACGTAAAAGGATGCGCTTTCTCCNGTTGCATTCACAAGGTTCGCCAGTACCGGACGCACAATAGGCCCCATGCGCAAGTTTTGGCGAAATACGGATCCCAGACGCCACAAAGAAGGGCCAAGATGGAACAAGCCTTCGGCGTCGCGCGTTATATGGCCAAATTTCTCAAGAGAAACGCTCAGACGCAGAATCGTTGCTTTATTGACACCACTGCGGTCCGAAACCTGNTTCAAGGACAGGCCCGTATCTCCGGGAACAAAGATGTCCAGCACCCGCAATGCNCGTTCAACCGCTTCAACACCTCCTGTTGTATCCACCGCTTTGGGATTGTCGGGCATATGCAGACCTTTCGACGCCTTTGCATNAATTATTATAGCCAAATCAGACGCAATTGGAAGTTGCAATCAAACAAGGTATCTTGTCATGAATAACGCTCAGAAAAGATCGATGATAACCGGGTATGCGGGTCTTCCATTTGGCGATTTCTCCCAAGTTTTAGAAGGCAGTGTCGGAGTTTTGGGTGCTCCAAGCGAAGTCGATAGTGGGCCGCGTCTCGGAACTTCTTCCGCACCAGATGCGCTACGTAAAATGACACAACAGCTTGGGATCAGCCTGCCTGTAAATGGCTGGGATTTGGGAAATTTGGATATGTCGGGCAATTGGTCCGGCGCGTTGGGCCAGTTTGTAAATCAAATGGTGGATCACAGCACTATACCAGTTGTTCTAGGCGGCGCNTCAGATGTTGCTTTGGCGGTGCTGCAGACCCTGCCTGATTTGCCNGTTGTCGCGGCCATGCCACTGGCGCGGGGTGATGTCGCGGCGCGACCAGAAAACACGATATGGGTGGGTCTTAATGGTGGNCAACCTGTCAATGTCTGGGATCAGATCCGCCAGCGCAAGATGGTTTGGCNTACCGCNCGTCAGCTNGATGAAGGGCAAGCCGACATTCTTTGCATGCCCGAGAGCGCTGTTCTCTGGATCGATATGTCTGTCATTGATCTGGGACATGCGGCGGGTGCTGTCGGTCTTAATCCCGCTGGATTGAAACCCGAAACGCTGGTTTCCNTAATCGGGGCTATGGCGTGCAGCTGGCAGGCGATTGTAATCACTGGTCTTNCGCCTGCGCGCGACACGCGAGGCATGTCCGAATTGACGGCAATTGAAACCCTCAACGCGGCACTGCGCAATGGGTGATTTGGCGCAAATACAATTTGACATGATCCCCAGCTTTCTNNGCGTGCCTGTTGGTGATTTAGAAGATCTTATGCCCGGCCAGGTCGCGATAGCCGGGTATTTTTGTGANAATCTGGACCGACCTATGGCGGGTCAACGTTATCTCGCAAGGCAGCTGAGATATGCCTCCCAGCCCGAGACTGTGCTCGCGAAGACAACGGATCTTGGGGATGTGAACGTATTTCCGCTTGAGCCAGACAAGCATTTTTCCGCAGTTATCTCGCAATGCGAGGCGGTTCTGGAGGTCGGTGCGCGGCTGGTTTTGGTTGGTGGCGATTCCAGCGGCCTTAAGGCGCTTGGCATCGCTGTGGGTAAGATCACTGGTGAAGATGCTTCCATCGTTCCGGTGACAGGGGGCATCACGGACAATCTGTCCAAAACTCAGCCGATCATTCTGTCAGTGGATTTGCAGGAGCTTGCGGGTATCTGGATGTCGCAACCGCGTCGCNTGGCTGGGCTGTCGCCTGCACAGATGATTGCGCAAATTGANGCCACCCCCGGCAATGTTGTAGCCGCGGCCGTTTTTGGGCTTGCCGCGGCGTTAGACAGTTGGGGCAGCACGGAAACCCGTGCGGCATTGACGATCTTAAANGCGGTTGCCGAGCGCCTTGAGAAAGGAGCGCACTGATGCCTTTACGTTCGGCCCCATTGCCGCGCATGGCAGGGCATTTGTCGTTCATGCGCGCCCAGAACAAAGCAATCTGCGATGTCAGGTCTGGTGACCTGGCGGTGCTGGGCCTGCCGTTTGAGGACACCAGCGCACCCTATGCCGGCCAATCTCTGGCCGCGCGCGCCTTGCGCGAAACTTCTGTCTATTTTGGCTGGCATGCAAATCCGCAATTCAGCCACCCGGTTGATATCGATGCGCGACAAGACATTCAAACNGACGGTTTGCACGAGCGGTTGTGCGACCTTGGAGATATTTCGCCAGGGCACGATAAAGCGATTCACGCAGCATTGCGGGCGGCAGCAAGCCAGATCAGCCGCATTGGCGCCTGTGCCGTAATATTGGGTGGGTCGGATCANCTGTCTGAAACNNTTCAGTNCGCTCTNCCAAATTGTCANACAGTGCAACTTGGCGGCACGCCTCGTGATGCGCGTGATTTTCATATATCAACTTTGCCAAACCGTTCTGCCAGGCTCTGCCAATCAAATACTGCCACGCAGCTTACCAATTTATCCAAATGGCGCGACGCATCAAGGCCGCTGTTTGTGCAGTTTGATCTGTCCGTGTTTGAAACTTCGCTCGGTGCCCTTTGTGACTATCCCCGTTTGGGTGGCTGTGATCTTGAAACTGTGGCGCGATGGCTCAGCGCTCTCGGACAGCACGAGGCCAGCGCCATCATGTTGACCGGTCTTAATCCGAATAGGCCCGGTATGGGCGTGGTGAAGGTTGGCCAACGACTTATGGTCACGGCCCTTCTGGCATTTATCTATGCGCGCCTGGGATTTGGGATTGATCATCCGGGTCGCCTAACCTCCAAGGAAAATGTACCAACATGATTGCAACAATTACGACATTCCACCCTCCCCTATCTCAACCGGGATTTCGATTGTTTGATGGACCTTTATGCGATTTGGCCGACGTCAGTGCGGGCCAGATCGGCGTGGTCGGCATGCCGAGCGATTGGACACATTCCAGCCGTCTGGGCACAAGGTTCGGCCCCGAAGCATTGCGCAAAGCGACAACTCTTATGCAATCCATGCGCCCGCAGGGGGTTAGCTTTGATCCTGACACGCGCCGCCGTAGCGCGCCTGCGGATAGTTGGTTGGTCGATTGCGGGGACGCGGAGGTTACGGCGCAAGACGTTGATGCAACGACACAGGCCATTGCCGCGATGACCGAAGGATTGACTATCGCAGGCGCGATCCCACTGGCACTGGGCGGAGATCATTATAATAGTTTTCCGGCCTGTCTGGGGTATTCCCGCGGGCTGGTTAAACGCGCGCCAGACAAGCGCTTTGGATATATCCAGATCGACGGCCATTTGGATTTCTCCGACCGATTGGGCGCATGGGGCAGCCACAACCATGCGACCAATGCCCGCCGGATTTCTGAACTGCCCAACATTGATGTGTCAAATATGGTCTGGGTCGGCATCGCAGGTTGGGTCGATGGTGGCGATCTGGCCCTGATCGAAAAACAGGGTGGTCGGATATTTTCAGCCTCTGACGTACACAATATGGGTGCGGCAGAGGTTATGCGCCAAGCCCTTGCGCATGCCATGCAGGGTTGTGACGAGCTTTATCTGTCGATTGACATTGATGCAATGGACGCCGGTTACCTTCCTGGTACAGGTTCCATCGTACATAGCGGCATCACACCTCGTCAGTATTATGATATGCTCGACGGGTTATCTGAGGCTCCCTTGGGCGGGTTGGATATTGTCGAGGTCTCACCGCCACTTGATCCGTCAGAGCGCACAGAATTTCTGGCGGCGGAAATG
This sequence comes from Marinovum sp., assembly GCA_002684375.1. Taxonomy (GTDB): domain Bacteria; phylum Pseudomonadota; class Alphaproteobacteria; order Rhodobacterales; family Rhodobacteraceae; genus CPC320. The sequence continues at coordinate 26,831 of NYVC01000027.1, read as the reverse complement.
CTGTTCCGAATCCTGCGCCGCTTCCGCACTCGGCCGGTGACAGAACAATGATCGAATATATCGGAATTCGTCAGATGGGTGGACTATCACATGCAGGACAGATTCTCGCGCCGGCAACCCGGCCTTGGATCACGGATCTTGCAGCGCTTTGCCCTTACAAGGGTCTGCAACCCGGTAACATTCCGGAATTTGAGCGTGATCCGGATTGGGACAACTGGTTCTTTACAGATAGCCCTGAAGGCTCCTCTGAGCGTTTGAACTGGCATGTGTTTCAGCGGGAAGGCATCCGGTACATGGTAGCAGACCGGATGCTGATGACCCGCGTCAGCTGGCAGGATCTGAATGATGTCGGGTATGTCTATGGCAACGACGTCTGCATTGATGGCAGGCTGTTTCGCTGCCGGTTGATGACCGGCGGTGATACGTCCCATGATGACCCCTATCAAGGGGCGACCCAGCCCAATGAATGGGATACTTTGGTAGGCGGAGCCGCGCTGAATGCACTCAAGCCTGAGGTGTTGGATCATGCTAGTCCGCTAAGTCCTGATCATCTGAAATCGCCTCATAACAGTTTGTGGAATTGGTTTGGGGCGGTTAGCTGGACGGCCGAACCCGTCGCCAGCCGCGCCGACGGGCGGGTGTGCCGCGGTTATCATGGTCCCACATATTTCTACGTCAATACCGTGGACCACCGGCATGAGGATATCGGGTGGCGACCGATTTTGGAGGAAGAGCTATGACTGTCCAACCGTTTCCCAACTATATCGCTGGAACCTGGGTTGCAGGCTGCGATAGCGCGCCCAATATCAACCCATCGGATCTCAACGATACAATCGGCCATTACGCGATGGCCTCTGCCATCGACACCTTTCAAGCCATCGAAGCTGCCAGCAATGCGGTCGAAAGCTGGTCCCGTTCGACCTCGCTGGTCCGCGCCGAGGCTCTGGACAAAATCGGCACGGAAATCGTCGCCCGGAAGGACGAGCTGGGTGACATGCTGGCCCGCGAAGAAGGCAAAACTTTGCGCGAAGCGACAGCAGAGGCCCATCGAGCCGGAAGTCTATTCAAGTATTTTGCCCAGGATGCCTTTCGCGAAACTGTCTCCGGGTTCCGATCGATCCGAGATAATGTCGAACTTGAAGTCCGGCGCGAACCCATCGGTGTCGTCGGCGTCATTACTCCATGGAACTTCCCGCTTGCGATTCCAGCCTGGAAAATTGCGCCCGCGCTGGCCTATGGCAATACGGTCGTGTTCAAGCCCGCAGAGCTGGTGCCGGGCTCTGCTTGGATGCTGTCGGACATCATTTCGCGTGCCGGCTTGCCTGAAGGTGTTTTCAATCTGGTGATGGGGCACGGCCGCGATGTTGGTCAAGCGATTGTGGATCATCCGGATGTGGCAGGGGTAAGTTTTACCGGATCAACCGCAGTTGGCAGAAAGATCGGGGCGGCCCTGTTCCAGCGCGGTGCACGTATGCAACTGGAAATGGGTGGCAAAAATCCCTTGATCGTTCTTGACGATGCCGACCTAGACCTCGCTGTTGAGTGCGCCGTTCAGGGGGCCTATTTCTCGACTGGACAGCGATGCACAGCATCTTCACGCCTTATCGTAACGCGGGGCATCCACGATGCGTTCATCGACGCCATGACCAATCGTTTGTCAGACCTGAAGGTTGGCGATGCGCGCGATCTGCAGACCCAGATGGGTCCAGTTGTCAGCGCCGAGCAACTTGATATCGACAAAACCTATATCGAGATCGGCCGATCCGAAGGCGCTGAGCTGATCCATGGCGGAATGCGCCCTGAGAACACGCCAAACGGGTACTACTTAGCGCCGACACTGTTCGCGAGTTCATCGAATGAAATGCGAATTAACCGGGAGGAAATCTTTGGCCCGATCGCCTCAGTTCAATGTGTTGGCAGCTATGACGAAGCGCTCCACATTGCAAATGACACGGACTACGGGCTTTCGGGCGGTATCATCACGACAGATATTAATCGACAACGGCATTTTAGAGATCACGCTCAGGTGGGTATGGTTCAGATCAACCTGCCAACGGCGGGCATGGATTTCCACGCGCCATTCACTGGTAAGAAGGGGTCTTCCTATGGCCCACCGGAGAAGGGTGGATATGCGCGTGAATTTTTCACTGCAGCTAAGGTTGTGCACGAGGGCCGCGGATAATGCCGGATGCACCGCTTAAAGGCATTCGCATTCTTGACCTGACCAATGTGCTGGCCGGTCCGTTCTGTTGCCATCAACTGGCCCATATGGGGGCCGACGTGATCAAAATTGAAACCCCAGGTACAGGGGATCTTGCACGTCAGCTGGGCGCTGACCCCGCCCGTAATGCTGATCTTATGGGTGTTTCTTTTCTGGCGCAAAACCCGGGCAAGCGATCCATCACTTTGAACCTTAAATCGACCTCTGGAAAACGCATTCTTAAAGAGTTGGTGCAAAAGGCCGATGCTTTGGTTGAAAATTTCCGTCCGGGTGTGATGGCACGCCTTAACCTTGACTATGATACGCTCCGTCAGGAAAATCCTCGCCTTGTTTATTGTGCAATTTCTGGATTTGGCCAAGATGGTCCGCTGTCGAAACTGCCCGCTTATGACCAGATCGTGCAGGGGATGAGTGGCGTGATGTCGATCACCGGCGATGCCGACACTGCACCCTACCGGGTAGGCTACCCTATGGCCGACACCATCGGGGGGATGACGGCTGCCTTTGCCGTTGCCGCCGCCCTCGCGAATAAGGCAGAGGATCGCGGTACCTTTATTGACGTCTCAATGCTGGAAGCCGTCATTGCGACCATGGGCTGGGTGGTATCGAACCATCTGATCGCTGGACAGGCACCCACCCCTAACGGCAATGATAATTTTACCGCCAGCCCGTCTGGCACATTTAGAACCGTCGATGGCGTAATGAATATCGCCGCCAACAAACAGGACCAGTTCGAGGCTCTTTGCGAGATCATCGGCAACCCGGGTCTGGTGCAGGATCCACGCTTTGCCGACCGGAAAAACCGACTGGCCAATCGATCCGCCTTGACCGCTGAACTGGAGAGGGCCTTTGCAACCGCCTCCACCTTAGACTGGGTCGAAAAACTGACTGCGCGGGGCGTTCCTGCAGGCCCTGTCTGGTCGGTGCCCGAGGCGCTAACACATCCACAGCTTGCGGATCGGGGCCTGCTGCAAACCCACCGCATTGGCCCGGAGGATGTGCAACTTGTCGGGATCGGTGCCAAGCTTGACGGCAGGGCTCTTGGAGTCGATCTTCCGCCTCCCGTATTGGGCGCACATACAATCGATATCCTGATGGAACTTGGTTATAATGATGCCCAGATATCGGACTTAAAAAAGGAAGGTGCGATATGATGAATCTGTCAGGATGCAAAGAGGCCAAAGTTTCCACTCGCCAGAAATTAAGCCTGCCAAGAAGAATTTACAGAGAAGGGATCCGCTGTGCCTCAGGAAATTGATGTACTGGTGAGTGAGGTCGGCCCGCGGGACGGGCTACAAAGTATCAAACGCACGATGCCGACCAAGGCTAAACTTGATTGGATCCAAGCGCTGGCTGCCGCCGGACTTCAAGAAATAGAAGTGGGATCTTTCGTATCTCCGCGCCTGTTACCACAAATGACTGATTGCGCCTCACTGGTAAAAGAAGCGAATAAACTTGAGGGTCTCACAGTTCTGGCTTTGGTTCCCAACCTCAGGGGCGCGGAACGCGCGATTGCGGCGGGCGCCCACAAGTTAACAATGCCACCTTCAGCCTCACGGGCGCACAGCCTCAATAATATTGGTAAGACACCTGAAGAGGCGATCGAAGAGGTCCGCCGAGTTTGCGCTTTGCGTGACTCTTTGCCCATCGAGCGGCGTCCGGATGTCGAGGTTGGCATCTCGACAGCGTTTGGTTGCACACTCGAGGGCACGGTGTCGGAGGATTGGGGGATTGAGATGGCCGGCCTTCTGGCCAAGGCGGGCGCGGACAGCATCGGTCTTTCAGACACGACCGGCTATGCCAACCCAGCCCAGATCAAACGCATGTTCCGCCGCTTGCGCAGCGAGATTGGTGCGGAAAAAATGGCAGGTGCTCATCTGCACAACACGCGTGGACAAGGCCTGGCCAATGTCGTGGCTGCCCTTGAGGTTGATGTGACAACTTTCGATTCCTCGCTTGGCGGACTAGGAGGCTGCCCGTATGCGCCGGGAGCAACCGGCAACATTGTGACTGAGGATCTTGTCTTTATGCTGGAAGCGATGGGTCTGCATACAGGTGTCGATATAGAAGCGTTGATCGTCGCACGTGAGGTGTTGCTACGCGGACTGCCAGATGAGGCGATCTATGGCAACCTTCCCGAGGTTGGCCTGCCCAAAGGCTTTACCTATGCCAACGAAAAGGGCGCAAGGTGACAACTGTTCCGCGCCCCCTCGCAGGCATCCGGGTTGTCGAATTCAGCCATATGGTAATGGGCCCTACCTGCGGCTTAATCCTTGCCGACCTCGGTGCTGATGTTGTCAAAGTTGAACCCGCTCCAGGCGGCGACAAGACCCGTCACCTGCCCGGATCAGGCGCAGGCTATTTCGGAACCTACAACCGCAATAAGCGGAGTATCTCGGTGAATCTTAAATACACTGAGGGGCGCGAATTTGCCACCCAACTCATCCGCGCGTCCGATGTTCTTATTGAGAACTTTGGTGCAGGAGTGCTGGACCGCCTCGGCCTTGGCTATGATGCAATGCAAAAGATCAACCCCAGTTTGATTTACTGCGCGTTGAAGGGTTTTCTCAGCGGACCCTATGAGCAGCGCGCAGCGCTTGATGAAGTGGTGCAGATGATGGGCGGACTGGCTTATATGACGGGNCCCGAAGGGNGCCCTTTGCGCGCNGGNACTTCGGTGAATGACATGATGGGTGGGCTATTTGGGGTAATTGCCATTCAGGCCGCGCTGTGGGAACGCCAGCGCACCGGCAAAGGCACCTTTGTTCGTTCGGGCCTGTTTGAGACGAACATGTTTCTCGTCGCGCAACACATGNTACAGTACCGCCAAACCGGAGTTCCCGCAGTGCCGATGCCCGAGCGTGTATCTGCCTGGGCGGTCTACGACGTATTCGAGACGGCCGACGATGAGAAGATTTTTGTGGGTGTGGTCAGTGACAAACAATGGGCTCAATTCTGCAACGCCTTCGGCTTGGACGATCTTCTTCAGGACGCAGAACTTCAGACCAATACTCAGCGGGTGGCGCGCCGAGACGCGTTTATGCCGCGGCTGCGCGAAATGTTTGGAAGGCGAGACCTGTCGCAAGCCGCCACGATCTGCGAACGCGTCGGCCTGCCCTTNGCGCCGATCCTGCGGCCTGACCAGCTTTTCGACGACCCTCATNTAAATCACANTGGTGCNACGGTCGAAGTAACNCTNNGNAANGGNGTGCGGNCACAGGTTCCGGCNCTCCCNTTTGAATACGGNGGCACNNGGCCNNGCCTCTANCNNGACNTNCCNCAGATCGGNGAGCACAACGATGCTGTCGCGCGCGAGTTGGGGTACTCGGATGAGGCGCTGGAGCGTCTGCGCCCGTCGCTCGGCAGCGCTGCGACGGCCAAAAGGGAGCAGGNGCGCTGATTGCCAGTATGCGAGAGCCTTGGTCTCTCTACTCGACTGAATGGCAGCGATCACTGGATCGCGCCGAATNCCTTGGTGATCAGAAAATTCATGCTTTGCCCAGAAGTTTGAGTGCGGCGCGCCGCGACCGGTCACGGTGACAAAGGCGCGATCGAAATCGGCGCCCGTGATAGTATCCTGCGAGGGACCGTTCTGCATTGCGATCCCGGATCCCGGCGGCTTATCGNAGTCGTTGTCACAATCGGACATGCGGCCGTCGTTCAGGCGTGTCAGGTAAGAGACCACTCTCTCATTGGTATCGCCGCGATGGTGCTGAACAGTGTTCGCATTGGGCACAACCGCAGCGTTGGGGCGAACGCACTTGTCATGTGAGGGCCAGATGCGATTGCTGGAAGCAGCTCTGACGGCAACCGTTGGCTATGGCTCGCAAGCATCATCTACCGCGGCAGCCCGCAGTGCAGTGGTCTGTCTGCGACAGTCAAGATTGCGGCACCAACCAGCCCGAAAACACACTTTCATATCGCATTGGCTGGATATGAAATCTGCGCGATTGCCCATCAGCGGCTTGATTGGAAGCCCGGTGACGCGCTTAAGTTAAGCCCGGTGATTGACCGTGTGCATCTGTTTGATGCCGAGACGAAGGTTGCACTCCCCGTGGGCTGAAAGCGCTTTGATTTTGGGCCGAGGTACAAATGCTGGTGGCATGGAAAGCCATCCGCTGTAATGCAAGGCATATAGCATCGCTTTTGAGGCTCGACATGCCAGATGACATTGACGAACGTGCGCCGTTCTCAAAGGCTGATCTGCTTTTAGCTAGTGCGGGATGAAGGGGAAAAGGGCCTAAAGGAACCTTCTAACAAACTGCAGTGACCGACGAGTCTGAGCTCGCAGTGCCAAATGCTGCAAGGCGCATGAATACGTGCAATGCGCCTGCAAAATGTTTCGATTCAGCGTACGGTCTTGAGTAATGTTTCCGCAGCTAACCTTCCAAAGTCATTTGCCGCCTTTGGGCTCGCGCCAGAAATGAGTCTGCGGTCGCTGTGGCAGGTGTTGTCTGCCTTGGTGTTGATGGTAGTCACACCCAAAGCCGCTAACTTTTCACCGAATTTCCAGGGCATGTGGCCGGGCATGTATCCGATGGTTGGGGTTTGTTTATCAACAGCGTCAGGGAAAGCCGCGATCTTGTAGCCCTTGTAAATAAAAGGGTTTTGATCATCAGCCGCAAGCAATGCCGCCGGACCATGACAAAGTGCCAAAGTGAAGAGACCGCGCCGATGCGCCCATCGCAAGAGCGCGCCGAGGTCGTCGTTGTTTGGCAACCCGAGCATGGCCCCATGGCCTCCGGGCAGGAATATTGCGACATAGCTGGCATCATCGATCATTGAATTAGCGACAAAATTCTCAAGACTGCCGGGGTTTGCGAAGGCACCGGCATAGTCACGGAAAAGCTTTATGACATTCGAGTCATCACGCGGCATCGCCCATTCTTCGATGACTGCGGGCGCTCCTGTAGGGGTGACGATATCAATCTTGAACCCTGCTGAAATCAGGTGCAACATTGGCAGCCCCATCTCAACTGGATGGTTCCCGGTTGAGAACTTTGTGCCGTTGGCCATGGTCATGTTGCGCTCTTCGGTGCAGACCATCAACACGCGCTTGTTGCCGTGTGAATAGGGTTCGGCATAGGCGCCACCATCGTAGTCGGTAGTTGTAGATGTTGCCAACTTCAGTGCCAGAGGCGAGGGTTTGAACGCGCCGTCATCGGTGGGTGTCGGGGCTGCACCCAGCAGCTTTTTTATGAATCGCATGTCCATACCTCAGCTGATTTGGGTAACGATCGCATCTCGCGACTTGCGAACCTTGCCCATTGGCAAAAGCCAGTCTCCGGCCGCGTCCCGATAGCCCAACGGCATCAGAATCACCGACCGCAGGCCGCTTTCCCGAAGACCAAGGATCTTGTCCACGGCGGCTGGATCAAAGCCTTCCATCGGCGTGCTGTCGACTTCTTGCTCGGCGGCCGCAACCAAGGCGATGCCCAGTGCAATATAGACCTGGCGCGCGGCATGGGCATAGTTCACCTCGGTATCGCGGGGCACATAGTTGGCTTTGAGTGTGTCGTAATAGCCGTGGATTAGGGGCAGATCTCCCCGCGCCGCAACGTTCAGCTCGACAACCTCATCAATCCGTTCGGCCGTGTAATTGTCCCAAGCTGCAAAAATCAGGAGGTGTGAGCCATCGGTGATCTGAGCTTGGCCATTTGCGGCCTTGGCAATCTGGCCGCGCAGGTCGGGGTTGGTCACAACGAGCAGTTCAAACGGCTGTGTACCACTAGATGTCGGGGCCATGCGCACGGCTTCAATGATGGCATCGACCTTGTCTTGCGGTACGAATTTGGCAGGGTCCATTTTCTTGGTCGCATAGCGCCAATTCAGATGGTCGTTCAGTGTCTTGCTGTTCATATTGCGGTTTCCCTTGCTCGAATTCTGGCAGATCGGTATTCATTTGATACCGACGATCTAATCAAAACCTTGCTTTGCCTCAAGAAGGCACATTTCTGAGACCCAGTTACAAAAAGGGAACCACGATGACGGACAACGACCAATGCCCAGATTGCAAACGTATCCATGAAGTCTTGTCCCGTGTCGGCGACAAGTGGAGTGTTCTTGTTGTCATCTCGTTGGCCCGATATGGGACGCTGCGCTTCAATAAACTCAAGCGCAACTTGGGCATTTCGCAACGCATGCTGAGCCTAACTCTGAAAAAGTTAGAAAGGGATGGGTTGGTGAATCGGACCCACCATCCAACGATTCCACCGACGGTCGAATACAACCTGACCGAAATGGGTCAGTCGTTTCGGGAGCCAGTGAGTGCTCTTGGTTATTGGGCGTTGAAAAACCTGCCCTGGATCGATGCCGCCCGCGATATTTATGACAAGTCCGAGGCGGGCTAATTGGCTTCCTACCCCTCGCCCCCAAGTGAAGGGTTGCACTTTTCCATGCCTCTCACAGCCTGCATCTCTATCCCGACGCCTCAAACGCGCGCACGCATATTCTGGCGTCTATAATATCAGGCTTGCTAGCCCACGACGCTCACGCCGTCTGGTCAGCTTTTGTTATATTTGGTATCCACCCTGTCAATCGCCTCGACATTACCGGCGGATCGTCCCTTGGGGTCAAAGGTATTCGACAGAAAGGTATCGGCAATATCTTTGGCCAACTCAGGTCCAATCACCCGGGCGCCCATGGTGATGATCTGTGCGTTGTTCGAGGTTGCAGCCTTACCGGCAGAATATGTGTCATGGCACTGTGCCGCGCGGATNCCGGGGACTTTGTTGGCACAAAGGGCAACGCCAATCCCCGTGCCACAGACCAGAATGGCGCGATCAAACTGCCCTGCGATCACGGCTGACGCCACCCGGTCCGATAGATTGGCGTAAAACGCGTCCGGACCTGTGTCGGAGCGCGACATCTCCGTCACCTCGTGACTGCNTGTCAGATGGTCTGCCAGAACTTTTGCCAGACNCTCACCGGCGCTGTCTCCTGCCACTGCGATTTTCATGAATGTTCTCCCACTTTTCTAATATGTGCCGCNCATTTCGNCAGAATATCGAGATAGCCTTCGATCTTCCANGCAGAACGCCCAATGAANAGCCCGTCAATATGTGGACAGCCAATCAGTTCTTCGCAATTTTCCGGATTGACCGACCCACCATATAGGCACGGCACCCGCTGTCCCAGAACGTCATGGGCCACTGCGCCAATTTCAGCCTGGCGGGCATTGGCATAATCGGCTGTTGCTGGAATGCCATGCTCTCCTATCGCCCAAACCGGTTCATAGGCTAGCAGGATTGGTGCGTTTTTTTGCGTTTCGGACAACAGGCCNAAGGCACCGCGAACCTGTTTGGTTAGTACGTCTTTTGCCCGGCCTGCCTCGCGTTCGTCCAGCGTCTCGCCAATGCAGACCAATGGGGTCATCCCGTGTCGCACTGCGGCCTCCACCTTTCGTCCCACGGTTTCGTCGGTCTCGCCGAAATGGGCGCGCCGCTCGGAATGGCCCAACTCTACCAGATCAATGCCACAATCCACCAGCATGGGNGCTGAAATTTCACCCGTCCAAGCACCTTCCTCCGCCCAATGCATNTTTTGAGCGCCAACCNTGACCGAACTGCCNGTCAATGCCGTGCTGACTTCCCGGACTGCGGTAAATGAGGGGATGACAAATCGCTGGATGCGCGGATCACGATCTGTATCAGCAGCAGCGAGGGNGCGTGCAAAGACCAGCGCCTCGGCAAGGGTCTTGTGCATTTTCCAACTGGTGCCAATCCAAAAAGACGGGTGGGTCATGGGTCTACCTCGTTTATGCGTCATAGGCCGCGGTGTTTAGATGTTTAAATCCTCAGCGCCGCTGTTGATGTATGGTGCCCAAAAAGCCACGCTTTCGGCGATTTGAGGGATGACTTCACGGTCGTTCGGTTCCCGTTCCTTGAAAGAGAGTTCCAAACAAATCTCATTGTNCACAGCCCCCCCTTCGGCCAAAGCCGCCAATAAGGGTTCGGGCTGAATNCGCCCTTTGGCATTGAATGTGGCGGTAAAGGGTCTGTGCCCGCCCTTNTCCATCAAGCTTTGCTTTATGTGGATGATCGGGCTGATCTTTGGAACCGCGCGGGCCCAAGCATAGGGGTCATAATCCTGCGGATTTGGACTGGTGACATCGCCATGGTCAATATCNGCCATCATCCACATCGGAACCGCCAGGCCTGCAGCGTTAATTCTGTGTTGAAGAGCAAGACTGCTCTCGATGGTCTCACCAAACTCGCGGCCGATGCTCATTGGCTCCCAAAAGACATAGCTTAGTCCTACTTTTTTGGCATGTTCTGCAACCTCGGCCCAGCAGTCAATGGCGATCTGTATTAGGTCCGTGCGCCGCTGCGCATCGTCAAAATCTTGATAGGTGAAAATTGCAAATTGTGTGCCGATGGACGTGCCTCCAAGTTCGGCGGTTATCTGCGCAAATGTTTTGAACCATTCTACGTAATAGTGCCGGACATCTTGGTCCGGGTGGCCGAAATGGTTGAGCCGCCCATAGGGACCGGTCATCCCACTGGTGACACGCACACCTGTGCGCAGCATCGCGGCCCGCATGGCCTTGGTCATACGCACAATGACTGGAGCAGGCCAACTGGGGTTAATAAATTCATGGGTGAGTTGCAGATCACGGATGCGAATGTCGCGCGCCACCGTGTCGATCAGATCGTCAGGTTCGGCGAAGCGGTTGACCAAAGGGTTGGTGTTAAGTGAGAGCGTCAGNGTCATTGCGTCTCCGCCAAATTGAAATTCAGAATGCTAAAATTGAGCATCGCATTAGACTTTATAACACCCCGATAAGGCTATGGCGGACTGGTCAACTTGCAGACCGGTGCTGAGAGCAGCGGTCCAAATATTCGCAATATGACTGCCCGCAATATTNTAGGCTTGTCAGTGGCCATTACCCGAAAGGCGTGGCCGCTCCACACACCCAAAACNTCACTGATTAAGTGATAGATCAGTGGNTAGGGTTTGCCAACCCATTACCCCGCACAATCAATCTGATCNTAAAACTGTTCCAACATACCTGCCCCAAACCACAGGTTATTTGGAATCTAAATCGACTTGGTCAGATTGGTGTATAGTGGTTTGACTTAACCGTTGATCGCGTAATTTTATCCACTTTTACAAAATTCTAGTGCCAAGATGAAAGGTGGGATCTGCCACGGCATGGGTCAGCCAATTTTGCATTTCGACGGGACTNTTAATTGGGTTTTAGATTGTCTTGGGCAGCGACAGCCCTTNGTCTCAAAGGTNCTTGCTAAAGCTGTCGGAGCGCTCTGTGATGCCAGCNCCGATCTAGCAGCTTGCTAAACGGTTTCTTTGATTGCACTCTGGCGTTGTAAAATCGTTATTGCGCGTTTCACGGTTCCAAATTTAAATTGGCATAGCGCCAGAAAATAACACCTCGGAATGTGCTGGTTATAAGGAGATCAACGGATGAAATCTCATGCTCGGGTCTGTGTGATTGGAGGCGGTGTTGTTGGTGCTTCTGTGCTTTATCACCTGACAAAACTCGGTTGGTCGGATGTGGTCTTGATCGAGCGCTCGGAATTAACATCCGGATCGACCTGGCACGCGGCGGGTGGATTTCATACCCTGAATGGGGACACCAACATGGCGGCCCTGCAAGGGTATACAATCGGGCTTTATAAAGAACTTGAGGCGCTGACGGGCCTGTCTTGTGGACTTCATCACGTGGGTGGCGTGACGCTTGCGGATACGCCTGAACGGATGGATATGNTAAAGGCGGAACGTGCCAAGCACCGCTATATGGGATTGCATACTGAGATCATCGATCCCGATGAGATTAAAAAAATTGCACCAGCCACCAATGTTGCGGGTGTTTTGGGTGGGCTGTATGATCCGCTNGACGGACATCTTGATCCGTCGGGGACAACCCATGCCTATGCCAAAGCGGCACGGATGCAGGGCGCCGAGATTATCTTGCACACTCAGGTTACCGAGACACGCCAAACCCCTGAGGGGCAGTGGCAAGTGGTGACCGATCAGGGCACGATGATCGNCGAGCATCTGGTCAATGCAGCGGGTCTTTGGGCGCGCGAGGTTGCGGCAATGGCAGGNGTGTATCTGCCGCTGCATCCGATGGAGCATCAATATATTGTAACTGACGATATTCCGATGATCTTTGAGGCGGCCTCAGAGCACCCCCATGTCATGGACCCCGGTGGCGAAAGTTATCTGCGTCAAGAGGGACGGGGGCTTTGTATCGGCTTTTATGAACAGGCCTGTAAAGCTTGGGCTGTCGATGGCACCCCTTGGGATTTTGGGCATGAATTATTACCAGATAATCTAGATAAGATCACCGCGTCGGTTGAATTTGCCTACAAGCGCTTTCCGGTATTGCAGACCGCGGGGGTCAAATCAGTGATCCATGGCCCCTTTACTTTTGCCCCTGATGGTAACCCGCTGGTTGGGCCGGTGCCGGGGCTGCGCAACTATTGGTCGGCGTGTGGTGTGATGGCCGGCTTCAGTCAGGGGGGCGGCGTTGGGCTGACATTGGCACAATGGATGATTGACGGCGCGCCGGAGCGGGATGTGTTNGCTATGGATGTTGCGCGCTTNGGCTCATGGATNACGCCCGGCTATACGTTGCCAAAGGNGATTGAGAATTATCAAAACCGCTTTTCGGTCGCTTATCCGAACGAGGAACTGCCGGCGGCGCGGCCGTTCAAGACCACGGCGATGTATGATGAATGGAATAAGATGGGCGCGGTTTGGGGCCAGCAATTCGGATTGGAAGTGCCGAATTATTTTACCCAATCNGATGAACCGCGCTTTGAGACACCATCGTTCCGGCGATCAAATGCCTGGGAAGCAACCCGCCGGGAAGTGATGGCCGTGCGCAACGCTGTTGGCATCAATGAGGTGCAGAACTTTGGCAAATACAGCGTCACAGGGCCCGGTGCGCGGGCTTGGATTGACCGGATCATGGCTGGGCGTGTTGCCCGGCCGGGGCGTCTGTCTCTNACGCCGATGTTGTCGCAACAAGGNCGNTTGATTGGTGACTTCACGGNGTCNTGCCTGTCGCAGAATNCGTTTCAATTGACAGCGTCTTATGGCGCGCAGGCCTTTCACGAACGGTGGTTTCGCCAGCACCTTGATCCGGGTGTCACGCTTGAAAATTTGTCGGACCAACGTACAGGTTTTCAGATTGCCGGGCCAAAAGCCTTTGAGGTTTTGAGCGATGTTTGCCGAACCCCGCTCTTAGATATGTCCTTTCTTGATGTCCGCGAAATGACGCTTGGGCTCTATGCATGTCTGGTGCAGCGGGTCAGCTATACCGGGGATCTCGGGTTTGAGATTTACACTGATAAAATGCATCAGCGCGGGCTGTTCGANGTGTTGTGGACCGCAGGCCAGCGACATGGCATGCAACCTTTTGGTATGCGCGCGATGATGAGTCTGCGGTTGGATAAGTTTTTTGGTTCGTGGATGAATGAGTATTCGCCCGACTATACGGCAGGTGAAACCGGCCTTGACAGGTTTATCGATTTTGACAAACCCGTTGANTTTATTGGCCGGGCTGCTGCCGAGAAAGAACGCGCAGCAGGATCNGCGCGCTGTCTTGTCGCCTTTGAGGTAGATGCGGAAGATGCGGATGTCACGGCCTATGAGCCGGTCTGGATCCATGGCGAGGTGCAGGGCTTTTGTACGTCTGGCGGCTATTCGCATTATGCGCAGAAATCCATTGCTCTGGCGTTGATCCCTCGGGGGCTGTCCAAGCCGGGTCTTGTGGTTGAGATCGAAATACTCGGCAGTCGGCGCCCTGCGCGTTTGATCGAGACACCACTGTTTGATCCAGACGGCGCCCGGATGCGACAAGACCTTACGGCTGTATGTTCCTAGACGAGGTTCTTGCATATTGGGGAGCGCAACGGTCTTGATGCACCCAAATTTTGCATGTTTGTCCATTGCGCTTATCCNAAGGGAATGCGCTTTACAGTAACGCTTGGGCGTTTTGATTTGCCCGTTTCAGCCTCTACTGGGTACTCACTCCTACGCCCAACTGGATCGAGATGTTTTGNCCTGTCTCGGCGAGGGCCGTTTTGGCCTCATCAAGGTNGGGATCGTTTGTAGAAATAAGTCGCTGAATATAAGGAATTGTTAAAGACGCCACAACAAGGCCTGAATAATCAAAAATTGGCACCGATATATTCTGGACGCCTTCGATGACCATGGATGGGCTGACGCAGACACCGGTTGAGATGACCTGATCGACGCTTTCCTCAAATACTGTTTTATGGTCGCGGGTTGCAAACTCTACCCCNGCACAGATTTCAGCCCGCCGGTGTTTGGGCATATGGCTGACCAAGGCTGCACCTGATGCGGTCAGGGTAATCGGGACCCGGGCGCCCAGCCTTACACTGGTTACATTGTTACCCGGTGGGTCGTTTTGGGCGATTACCAAGATATTGCTTCCATACAGAACAGCCAGATGCACGGACTGGTTCAGCCGTACTGCCAAATCCGCCATTAGATGCGCCGCGACATTGGTCAGGCGTTTAATCGGAGGGTTTTTATGCGCCTGCTCAAACATTTTGAGCGTCAATGTGTATTTCTCACTCAGTGGGTCAATGCCGACATAACCGCGATCGGTCAAAACTGCCAGCATGCGAAATATTTCACTGACGGATCGCTTTAATTCGGAGGCTATTTCGGATTTTTTCATGCCTTCGCTTTTTGTCGCCAAAAGCTCAAGTATATCGAGACCNTTGGACAAAGCCGGGGCATTGTATTTCTCGACATTGATTTCAGTTTTGGACTTCAAGGCGAAGCTCCTTTATTTTTCTGCCAAAGCCCCTAGCATGAAATTTNGNCAGAGTTAACTCTGGCAGCTGCGTTGTTATCACCCCCAGAGTTCTGCNGCATTATCGTGCAAAAATGCAGCTTTGTCTGCGGCTTGCCATGTGTCGGTCAATGCATGGGTTGCGCTAACCCAAGTTTCCAGCCCTCCACCAAGATTGCAAACTGGGCTATCACTGCCCCAGACAAGTCTATTGTGGCCAAAGGCCGAAACGGTGTGCTCAAAGAATGGCCGCAGGTCGTCCAAACTCCAGCTGTCNGGGTCGCCATAGGCAATCAGTCCAGAGATTTTGGCAANGACATTGGGGCGTTTGGCAAGCTCGCTAAGACGGCCGCCCCAAGGCTCGATTTCGCCGCCTTTCACATCAGGTACACCGCAATGGTTCAATATGAATGTGACGTCNGGGCAGTGGTCAATCAATTGGCNGGCCCAGACCAGTTGATGCGGTAGAACGCACAGATCAAATGTGAGACCTGTTCCCGTTAGTCGGCTGATGTTATTGCGAAAAGTATCAGTTTGTGACAACTCGTCCGGCATCACATGCAAAACGCGCCGAAACCCTTTTATGGTTGGAACAGTCCGCGCCCAATCTAGAAATTCGGGAAAGTTTGGGTNTTCGGGCCGGCATGCCGAAATTGCCCCGCGCATAGGGCTTTGAGGCCGCGCCATCAGGTCGGCCACAAGCGCCGTTTCTTCTTTGATTTGATTTTCTGCGACGTCGACTTCCATGTGCAGGCAGGCGGTAATCCCAACGCGGCGGGCGCGTGTCAGATAGCTGTCGAATATGCTGGGTTTATTCAGAACTTCGAAACTCTCTAACCAAGGGTATCGCAATTTGTCGGGATAAATCAGGTGTAGGTGCGTATCGTACAACATACTCGTCTCCCTATGGTGTGATACGAATNAANATTGACTNAATATGAANGTCAAGTTTACATGTAAAACAANNATGCTGGAACATCTGGCTTTTTTAAAGGGAGAACCATTATGAAAAATCCNCTTAAATCGCTTCTTGCGGTGACGACCTGTCTGGCTATGGGGNCTGTTTTNCCCGCTGCAGCAGGCCAGTTTGATGGGATAACAGTGGAGGCCAAATTGATTGGTGGCCAACAGTACGAAGGTCTTTATGGNCGTATCGGNNAATGGGAGGCCAGCACCGGCGCGACGGTTAAGATTNTTTCAAAGAAAAATCATTTTGAATTGGACAAAGAGTTTAAATCCGATCTGGCCGCCGGGACCACCGGTTGGTGTGTTGGATCGAACCATTCGTCTTTTGCGCCTCAATATCCGAGCCTTTACNCGGATTTGAGCCCGTTTATGGATGCCGATGAGGTCGCNGGTTTTGTGCCGGCGATGATTTCTGCGTCAACGGTTTCGGGCAAGCTGGTGATGCTTCCTCGCGCCCAGTTTGATGTCTCTGTGCTTTATTATCAGAAATCCCTGTATGAAGACGATGCAAAAAAAGCAGCATTTAAAACCGAATANGGGTATGATTTGGCACCGCCAGCGACCTTAGATCAGTTCAAAGACCAAGCGATTTTCTTTGCGGACCCCCCTAATTTCTATGGCACGCAATACGCCGGTAAGGACGAGGGTGCGTCGGGTCGTTTTTATGAAATGGTTGTCGCCAATGGTGGCAGGATGTTCAATGATGACTGGACCCCAGGATTTAACAGTGATGCCGGTAAAGAGGCCTTGGGTTGGTTTGTTGATCTGTACAAAGCGGGTGCCGTACCTCCNGGAACGACGTCTTATTTGTGGGATGAANTGGGCGCTGGCTTTGCCTCTGGCACAATTGCTNTGAATTTGGACTGGCCGGGTTGGTCTGGTTATTTCAACGACCCTGAAAGNTCAAAAGCGGCAGGAGACGTCGGNCTTGTTGTNCAGCCGATGGGNAGCGCGGGTATCCACACAGGTTGGTCCGGCCACCANGGGTTTTCTGTGACCGAAAAATGCCCCACCCCTGAGGCAGCTGCATCGCTTGTGGCCTTCCTGACCAATGAGGCCAGTCAGATTGCAGAATCAGCCGGAGGGTCATTGCCCACGCGCACCGCGGTTTGGGAGCATGTTGTCAAAGCTGCAGAGGGCGACGAGTTTCGTTCGTCGGCGCTGAATGTGTTTAAACAGGGTGCCACGCATGCATTTCCGGTGCCGAAGACNCCCTATTGGATCGAAGCAAGCAACCTGATCTATCCGGAACTTCAGGCGGCGATCCTTGGCGATAAAACCGTTGACCAAGCCCTGCAAGATGCTGCTGATGCGGTGGATGAAATGATGCAGGAAAATGGCGTCTATTAAGTTTTGACCGTGTTTGAATTGGGGGCGGTCGGGTTGGATCGTCCCCGGTTTTGAAAATATTAAGATTGCCACAATGTTTAAAATAAAGCTGCCAACATGGTTTGTTCTGATCCTACCAGCCATTTTGATTCTTGTGGCGGTTGTGTTGATACCCTTGCTATTGTCACTCTATTCCAGTTTTACCCCGTACCGGCTGACCCGCCCGGACACCCTGTACAAGTGGATCGGAACCTATAATTACGAAAAAGCCGCAAAAAGTTGGGTTTTCTGGTCGGCCTTCGGGCGTACCGTTTTGCTTTTGACAATTGCGCTTAATTTGGAAATGCTGCTGGGTCTTGGTCTGGCTTTACTGGTCAGCCGTGTGACCCGGGGTCAGCGTGCTCTGCGTACCGTGATGATGTTTCCAATGATGTTCTCGCCCATTCTCGTTGGTTTTCAGTTCAAGTTTATTTTCAATGACAACGTCGGTTTGGTGAATAATGCCCTGCAATCTCTTGGTGTGACAACGGCGGCGATCCCTTGGCTCGTGGATCAGAAACTGGCGATGTTCTCGATNATTTTTGCCGAAGTCTGGACCTCGACCAGCGTATTTGCGATTTTGATCCTTGCCGGATTGTTNGCNATCCCAAAAGACCCTCTNGAAGCCGCNAAAGTTGATGGATGNACGCCNTGGCAGACGTTTCGCCATATCACNNTGCCATTTTTAATGCCGTTTATCTACATCGCGCTGGCCATTCGAAGTCTGGATGTGGCGCGCGCCTATGACATTGTGAATATTATGACCAACGGAGGGCCGGCCCGACGCACTGAGCTGTTGTGGACTTTAATCGGGCGCACCGGCTATGTGGATGCCAANATGGGTTACGCAAACGCGATGGGCTACGTCTCTATTTTTATGGCAATATTCTTCACCATTTTCTTCTTTAAAAAGCTAAGCGCTGCCCGGGCCGAGCTTGGCATGGCGGGGTGAGGGCAATGGATATCAATCACCAACATCGTCTTAAAACCCGCATCGGCGCAGGACTGCGCCACATCACACTGTTTATCGCGATGTCGATCATCTGTATTCCCGGTCTTTGGATCGTGCTCAATTCGTTCCGTCCAACGGTGGACATTATGGCCAAGCCGCCGGTTTGGGTGCCGCGCGGTCTGAACCTTGATAACTACCGGGCCATGTTCGGCGGTGCGGGCGAAGGTGGCGTGCCTGTGGTGCAGTATTTTACCAATTCGCTTATTATTTCGGTGACCAGCACTGTGATCGCCATTTTGATCGGAATGGCGGGNGGTTATGCGTTTGCCCGCTATCGGTTTCGCGGTAAATCAGCAATTTTCATTGGCCTTTTGCTGACTCGCGCNGTTCCCGGTGTGGCGCTGTCGCTGCCNTTGTTTATCGTTATGGCAAAGACCGGGCTGATCGATACCCATGTTGGTTTGATTATGGTCTATGTGGCGATGAATGTGCCGTTTACCATTTGGCTGATTGACGGATTTTTCCGGCAGGTCCCGCCCGATCTGGCNGAAGCCGCTGAAATTGATGGATGTACCCGGTGGCAGGCCTTTTGGAAGGTAGAATTTCCAGTGGCTAAATCGGGGGTGGCCTCGGCTGGCATTTTTGCGTTTTTGACGTCTTGGAACGAATATGCATTGGCAAGTCAGCTGACGCGATCAACGTTTTCGAAAACAATGCCGGTGGGTCTGCGCGATTTTACCTCTGAATTTACCATTAACTGGGGAGGGATGTGCGCCTTGGCGGTACTGATGATTATCCCGGCTCTGATCCTGACGTTCCTGGTGCAAAAACATCTGATTGCCGGGTTAACCTTCGGCGGTGTGAAAGGCTGATTTATGGCACAAGTGCTGCTTGAAAATGTGACAAAAAATTACGGCAAACTCGAGGTCGTGCACGGGATTAACCTCGATATCGCCCATAATGAATTTGTGGTTTTGGTGGGGCCGTCGGGATGTGGAAANTCGACAACCCTACGGATGATTGCCGGACTGGANGATATCTCGGCGGGTGATATCAGTATTGGTGGCCAGATCGTCAATGACATGCCGCCCCGGGATCGTAACATCTCGATGGTTTTCCAGAATTATGCGCTCTATCCTCATATGACGGTCCGCGAAAATTTGGGATTTTCACTGCAAATTGCTGGCAAACCCCCGGCTGACATCTCCCGTGCGGTCAATGAGGCCGCCGGCATTCTGTCGCTGAATGATTATCTAGATCGCAAGCCAAGTGAATTGTCTGGCGGCCAGCGCCAGCGCGTCGCCATGGGGCGTGCCATTGTGCGTCATCCGGATGTATTTTTATTTGATGAGCCACTGTCAAACCTTGATGCAAAACTGCGTGCTCAGATGCGTGTAGAGATTAAGAAATTGCACCAGAAGATCCAGACCACAATTATTTATGTGACCCATGATCAGGTCGAGGCGATGACACTGGCGGACCGTATTGTGATCATGCGTGACGGAAATGTCGAACAGCAAGGCACCCCAAACGAGGTGTTTGAACGCCCGGTCAATACCTTTGTTGCCACCTTCATCGGCTCGCCGCCCATGAATCTGCTGCCCGGTCGCGTTACCGGGGGGGTGCTGGTCTTTGCGCAGGGTTTTACTGTGCCTGTGCCGCAAAATTTCATCGATTTGGTTTCTGAAGGGCAAGAGATTATCTTTGGTTTTCGGGCTGATAATATGATGCCTGAGGAGCACGCGTTGAATATGGACGAAGCCTCGCCCGCCATTGAAATGGCAGTGATCGTCTCTGAACCTCTGGGCACCGAGACTTTGCTGTATACTGATTTGGCAGGACAGGAAGTTCAGGCCAAGATGCTGAAACCGCGCCCGGTTGCAGATGGAGAAGTACTGACATTTCATCTGGATTTGGCGCAGTGCCACCTGTTTGATGCAAAAACCCAAAACACTCTGAGGTAAAGAAGATGGCACGTATTATATCTGTCGATATTTTTATGGTTGATTTGCAGCCCATGGTTCGACGCACCGATGCGATTCAATCGTTTGACAGCCAACAAACGCCCTTTGTCCAGATCACGGACAGTGACGGGGTCACGGGGCTTGGGTATAGCTATACGATCGGACAGGGCGGCAGTGCGGTGATGGCCCTTCTGCGCGATGATCTGATTGGTCAGTTGATTGGCCAAGACGCCGAGGAAATTGGTCGCATCTGGCGGGATCTGCTGTTTTCGATCCATGCCACAGCGGTGGGNGCGATATCATCTTTGGCTCTGGCGGCGATTGATATTGCGCTGTGGGATCTGCGGTGCAAACGGGCCAAGTTACCGCTNTATAAAATGCTGGGTGGGGCGAAAAGCTCAGTTGCNATGTACACCACTGAGGGTGGTTGGCTGCATATTGATACCGCTGATCTGGTAGCCGATGCGTTGGCGGCGCAGGCAAAGGGTTTTTCCGGCTCGAAAGTCAAAATCGGACGGCCACATCTGGCTGAAGACCGTGCGCGATTGAAAGCCGTGCGCGATGCTGTTGGNCCCAACTATGAAATTATGGTGGACGCCAATCAATCGTTTAATCTGGCTGAGGCGAAACGCCGTGCACATATGCTGGAAGAGTTTGACATCGCCTGGTTTGAAGAACCGCTGCCTGCAGATGATGTGGCGCAACACGCGCTGCTTGCAGCGGGCACGTCCATACCGGTTGCGGTGGGAGAAAGCATGTATTCGGTAAGCCAGTTCAAGGATTACCTCGCCTGTGGTGGCACCAGCGTGGTGCAGGTTGATGTGGCTCGTATTGGTGGCATTACCCCGTGGATCAAAGTCGCCCATATGGCCGAGGCGCATAATATTTCTGTGTGCCCGCATTTCTTAATGGAATTACATGTCTCGTTGGTCTGCGCCATTCCCAACGCGCCTTGGTTGGAATATATTCCCCAGCTCGAGAGTGTGACGAACAGCGGCATGAAAATTGAGCAAGGCCGCGCTTTTGCCAGCCAACAGCCCGGGATTGGAATAGATTGGGATATGGCGGCGCTTTCATCGGCCTGTGTGAAAGACCTTAGTGCACGGGCACAATAGGAGATTGTGATGCAACGTATGGGAAGTGTGATTGCCCTAAGGGCTGAAAAAATAAATGAATACAAACGTCTTCATGCCGATGCTTGGCCTGGTGTTCTTGCCAAGATTTCTGAATGCAACATTCGCAATTACTCGATTTTTCTGCGTGAGCCGGAAAATCTTTTGTTCAGTTATTTTGAATATCACGGGGCAGATTTCGTGGCAGATGCTGCCAAAATGGCTGCCGATCCCGAAACACAGCGTTGGTGGGATGTCTGCAAGCCTTGCCAGCAACCGCTCGAACCTCGTGGAGCGGGCGAATGGTGGGCAGAAATGGAGGAGGTGTTCCACCATGATTGAGCTCCGCCAAAGCTGGCCTCTGCCAGACCACCCTTTGCCCATCGTAATTTTCGGGGCCGGGTCAATCGTGACCGATGCCCATATCCCTGCCTATACCGCCTCTGGTTTTGTTATCCAGGGTATNTATGACCCTGATCTGGAAAAGGCGCAGGCCTTGGCCAAAAAACACGGGTTCGTTGCCTATGCCACAGCGCAAGAAGCCGCTGCGCAGGGTGACGTCATCTTTGATCTGGCCACGCCGCCCGATGCTCATACCGAAATACTGGCAATCCTGCCCGAGGGGGCCGGGGTGTTGATCCAGAAACCTATGGGCAGTGATCTGGCCGCCGCGACGCACATTCTGGAAATCTGTCGCAAGCGGTCGCTTAGGGCGGCAGTGAACTTTCAACTTCGGTTTGCGCCGATGATGCTGGCCCTGCGCGATGCCATTGATCGTGGACTGCTGGGGGAGATCGTTGATTTTGACGCCTGGCTGGCGCTGGATACNCCCTGGCGGCTTTGGAAATTTCTTGAAGGACTGCCACGGGTGGAAATATTGTTGCACTCGATTCACTATATGGATTTCATCCGCTCGGTTTTAGGCGATCCTGACGGTGTGCATGCCAAAACATTGGGCCACCCAAGTGGGGCGACCTCAAACACCCGTACGGCNGCGATTTTGGACTATGGTGAAAGGGTGCGCTGCGCGTTATCAATCAATCATAATCACAGTTTCGGGCGTAAATATCAGGCCTGCGAATTTCGTATTTGTGGTACAAAGGGTGCTGCCTATCTGCATCTTGGGGTGAACCTTGATTATCCAGCAGGCGAGCCGGATATTCTGGAAATAAANACAAATNAAGNATGGGAAACCGTTAGCTTGAGCGGGTCTTGGTTTACCGAAAGCTTTGGCAACCGTATGGCTCAGATTCAAAGATTTGTAACAGGCCAGGACGANGTGCTGGTCTCTTCGGTTGAAGATGCATGGCATACAATGGCACTGGTTGAGGCGGCTTATGAAAGCAGCGCAGCCCCGGCGACGCCGCTCGCACAGAAACCCCGACTATGACCTAAAACCATGGCACGGAGCGGGTGTGAGATACGCTGGCTTCATTCACTTTTAAAGGAAAGACACATGAAATTACTTCGTTATGGCACGCAAGGGATCGAAAAACCCGGCATGATGGCGGCTGATGGCACGATCCGAGATCTGTCTGGTCATATTGAAGATCTTACTGGCGCCGAGTTGTCAGACGCCGGCTTAGCTCGGTTGCGTGATATTGACGTCAACAGTCTGCCCGTGGTCGAGGGATCTGCACGACTTGGACCCTGTGTCGGCAATGTTGGCAAATTTGTGTGCATCGGCTTGAATTATGCGGATCATGCCGCTGAAAGCGGTATGGCCCTACCAGAGGAACCGGTGATCTTTTTTAAAGCAACATCGGCCATAATGGGCCCAAATGATGACGTTGAAATCCCACGCCATTCGGTAAAAACCGATTGGGAGGTCGAACTGGGCGTGGTAATTGGCAAAGCGGCAAAATACATCCCAGAATCTGAGGCGCTGGATCATGTGGCTGGCTATTGTGTGATCAATGATCTCAGCGAGCGCGACTTTCAACTGCATCGCTCCGGCCAATGGGTTAAGGGTAAATCTGCTGATACCTTCGGACCAATTGGGCCATGGATGGTGACCCGCGACGAGGTGCCCGATCCGCAAAACCTGGCCATGTATCTTGAGGTGAATGGACACAGGTATCAGGACGGCTCGACCAAAACGATGCATTTCGACGTCGCAACCATTGTCTCGCATCTGTCACAGTTCATGTCGTTACAACCTGGAGATGTCATTTCAACCGGCACGCCGCCGGGTGTTGGCATGGGACAAAAGCCGGAAACCTACTTGAAACCCGGGGACGTCATTGAGTTGGAAATTGAAGGGCTGGGCAAGCAGCGCCAGAACGTCGGAGCAAGTGAATGACCCGTATCACTGGTATTCGAACCCATGACCTGCGGTTTCCAACCTCGGATATGCTGGATGGTTCGGATGCGATGAACCCTGATCCGGATTACTCTGCGGCCTATGTGATCCTCGAAACCGATGGTGCCTATGAAGGACATGGTCTGACGTTTACGCTTGGGCGCGGTACCGAGATTTGCGTCGCCGCAATCAAGTCTTTATCAGCTTTGGTTGTTGGGCTCGAACTGGACTGGATTCGCGAAGATATGGGGCGGTTTTGGCGTCTCATTACAGGCGACAGTCAATTGCGCTGGGTGGGCCCNGAAAAAGGGGTCATCCATCTTGCCACGGGCGCGTTGGTCAATGCGGTGTGGGATCTATGGGCCAAAGAGGCCGGCAAACCGCTCTGGCAACTGGTGGCGGATATGTCGCCTGAAGAGATCGTCAAACTGATTGATTTTCGCTATTTGACCGACGCACTGACCCCCGATGATGCGCTTGGTATCCTGCGTGCCGCCCAAGCCGGCAAAGCCGGGCGGGTCGCAACACTTAAGGCGCAAGGGTATCCATGTTATACCACTTCTGCCGGTTGGTTGGGCTATCCTGACGATAAATTGCGTCGGCTGTGTCGCGAGGCAAAGTTGGCGGGATTTAGCCATGTTAAATTTAAGGTGGGCCGTGATCTCGACGACGATATTCGCCGTTTGACGATTGCCCGTGAAGAACTTGGTGACGATATGCACATTATGATCGACGCCAACCAAGTCTGGGAGGTCGGTCAGGCGATTGATTGGGTCAAAGCCTTACAGTTCGCGCGGCCGTTCTTTGTCGAAGAGCCCACCAGCCCGGATGATATTATGGGGCACAAGGCCATTCGCCAAGCAGTTGCGCCGGTTAAGGTCGCGACTGGCGAAGTGTGTCAGAACCGGGTCATGTTCAAACAATTTATCAAAGAGGGCGCGCTTGATATCGTTCAAATCGACAGTTGTCGCATGGGTGGGTTCAATGAAGTTCTGGCGGTGATGTTGATGGCGACGAAATATGGCCTGCCGGTTTGGCCGCATGCTGGGGGTGTTGGCCTGTGCGAATATGTTCAGCACATGGCGATGATTGATTATATCGCAATATCTGGCGAAAAAGATGATCGGCGCATCGAATATGTCGATCATCTTCACGAGCATTTCGAAGATCCGTGCATCGTCGAAAATGGCGCCTACCAAATGCCGACAACTCCCGGCTTCTCAATCCAGATCAAGCCTGCAACCTTTGAAGAATTTGGGTTTAAAGCGGACAGTTCGGGCAATGCGCAACGCTGACTGCTGATCTTGCGCGCGGTGTCTGAGCTTGGGCAGGTGCATCCGCCTTGGGGTAAGGCAACTGGCTTTATAATGCCACTGGTTGCGTCTGCCAATCGACATCTGGGGGCACTTGTTTATTGTCGTTTAGCGGGGTTAACAGCGTAAGCGCGCAGTAGGGCGTCTTTCGCACCGGTGAAATCGGGGAATATCACTGGGTGGTTTCGCTGGGCGCTCGACCCAACGCGCCGCGAGGCGCGTGATAGTTTTACTGATTTAGAACTGCGGTCACCCCCTAGACCGCGCGTTGAAAATAACCGACCATAGGGTTCGCGAATTTAAGCTTAGTTTTTTGAATACGAGATGAATTTGATTGGAGTAGATATGCTGAACAACGACCATTTGGACCAGTGGGATCGCGAGAATTTCTTCCATCCCTCGACGCATCTGGCGGAATTTACCCGTGGTGATATGCCCAACCGGATTGTGACGGGTGGTAGCGGGGTGTATATTGAGGACCGTGACGGCCGTCGCTTTCTGGATGCCTTTGCCGGGCTTTATTGTGTCAATGTCGGTTACGGCAGGTCCGAGATTTCCGAGGCGATTGCGGCACAGGCCAAGGAGTTGGCCTATTACCACTCCTATGTTGGTCACGGAACCGAGGCTTCGATCACGCTGGCCAAAATGATATTGGATCGCGCACCGAAAAACATGTCCAAAGTCTATTTTGGCCTGTCTGGTTCTGATGCCAATGAAACCAATATCAAGATGATCTGGTACTATAACAACATTCTGGGACGCCCAGAAAAGAAAAAGATCATCTCGCGCTGGCGTGGGTATCATGGCTCTGGGTTAATGACAGGTTCGNTGACTGGGTTGGAGTTGTTTCATAANAAATTTGACCTGCCCCTTGCGCAGGTGATCCACACCGAGGCACCGTTTTATTATCACCGTAAAGATGCCAGNCTGAGCGAGGAAGACTTCAGCGCTTACTGTGCAGCAGAACTGGAAAAAACCATTCTGGCGCAAGGTCCCGAGACCGTTGCTGCGTTCATTGGCGAGCCTGTGCTTGGAACCGGTGGTCTGGTGCCGCCGCCTGTTGGCTATTGGGCGGCTATTCAGGCTGTATTGCACAAATATGATATTTTGCTGATTGCTGATGAGGTAGTGACGGGGTTCGGGCGTCTGGGCAGTATGTTCGGATCGGGGCATTACGCAATTGAGCCGGATTTTATTACGATCGCCAAAGGCCTGACTTCGGCTTATGCGCCGTTGTCGGGATCCATCGTGTCGGACAAGGTTTGGAAAGTGCTTGAGAATGGCACTGATGAATTTGGTCCCATCGGTCACGGTTGGACCTATTCGGCGCATCCGGTCTGTACNGCTGCGGGGGTCGCCAATCTCAAGTTGATCGACGANATGGATTTGGTGGCCAATGCCGGCGCGGTTGGTGCTTATCTTAAGGCAGGCATGCAAGAGGCGCTGGGTGCCCATCCCTATGTGGGCGACATACGCGGTGAGGGCATGCTATGCGCGGTCGAATTAACCGCAGACCGCGAGACACGTGCCAATTTTGAACCGGCGGTGAAAGCTGGCCCATCGGTGGTTGCGGGAATGCTTGAGCGCAATGTGATCGCGCGCGCCATGCCGCAGGGTGATATTATTGGTCTCGCCCCACCGATGTGCCTGACAAGGGCCGAAGCTGACATTGTCATTGCCGCGACGAAGGGGGCACTAGACGATTTCAATCCCGTCTGACGCCAGCTTTTTTTTGGGGGGGGCCTGAACATGCCCGAACTGCGTTAAGGGTTTTTTGGGGCGGGGACGACCTTTGTGGTAAATTCTGCCGGTGATGTGATTTCAATCAACTCGAGATCAT
>NYVC01000132.1 GCA_002684375.1 Marinovum sp. | reverse complement strand
CGCATCCCAGCGCACCTGAACGGTTATATCGGCCCCGACAGATATCGCATGTGTTTACTTTTTCTGCTGTCCGCCGTCATGAAAATTCTTGTTGTGATCCAAGGGCCGGTCACTATACGCCATCACTTCCGAGTCTGGCAGTGTTTCAAAAACTGTATGACCGTTGCCAGAGCTCTCCATGAATGGCGGATTGTCCGCCCTATTGTAGCAACTGAGCAATACATTACGGGTTTGGTCAGAGTCATTTTTGCTGGATGCGTGTAGAAGATTGCAATGAAAAAACAAAGTATCTCCGGGATCCATTTCCACCTCTACCAAGTCGAAGTATTTCATAGCATGCTCGACACGCACCATATCTGCACCGACTTGATCCTTGTTAATACCGTGTTCGATGCGTCCTAGATTATGCGATCCCTTCAATACTTTAAGACAGCCATTGATTTTTTTCGATGGATCTAGCGCGAGGAAAACGCTCGCCATATGCGGAAAGAAGTACCCGTTGCGATACCAATAGCCGTAGTCTTGATGCCAATCCCAAGCGCCGCCGATCTTTGGCCGCTTCAGCGTGAGTTTAGAATGAAAAAATGCTATTTCTCCACCCAAGACCTGCTCGAGGCTGTCGACGATCCGCGCTGAGCGCGCGACAGCGCTGAACATATCATTTCCCAACTCAGTCCAGAGCGCCAATTCTGTGGTTGCCCCACTGGCATCGCTCCGCCCATAAATCGCCTTTTGAATTGTGGGATCGTTGTTCACAACTGTGTTCAGGGCATCGACTTCATCTTTCGAAAACAAAGCTTTTTTTAATACGAAGCCATCTTTGAAAAACGCAGCTACTTCACCGTCGCTTAGTGCCATAAGAGAACCTTTCTAGACTATTCCTGCAAATTGCTATCTTTCTTTTTAGATCTCGGGTAATTCAACCAAGTCTGGCAATTTAAAACTAACCATGCAATTAAAAAATGTTTGTGAATCCACTTTTGCGTCAATAATTTCTGCGCGTATATATTTCTGCTAAAAGCGATGGTTCTTTCTCTAGATTAGGTCTTTTGGGAAAGCACAACTTGATGCCGCCTTGTTGGCAAAAAAGCCTAAGGGCGGGATGCTCGTTTTTTCCATGGCCGCATTTTAAATATGAGCTGTTTTTTAATCGCAGTAGCTATTGGACACGACTAAATTGGCTTGCGGAGCACCTTTTCAATGGCTCAAGACCTGCGTTGGCCTAGACAAACATGGCACCACGCTTGAGGTGAGAAAGCGTTGATATAAGATAATACCAATGAACCATTTGTCGTCTCGTAAGGTTTTATGCCTGTTCATTCAAATTGGTTTTTTGTTTGATGCCACCACCTTTTTTCTTGATCATTTAGTTTTTAAAAAGGCCGTTAATTTTGGTGCACCATGGCTCGCCGAAGCGGCATGTCTGGTTGGTTGAAGGCGTCTGCACTTCATGGCCTTCTTTTTTCGCGTTCACGTAGGATTTAAATTTCGCGATATTTAGTGTTGTCATTTTCCCGTTTATTGTCGAACGCCTATCCTTCCGGTAAATTATGGGTGTTGGTTTCTTCTCTTGGCTGAATTGCGCCGCGGCTGTGCTCAGTTATTTGTAATCTTGGGAGTGTGTAAGCAGTGAAGGCTATTTCATGNCTCAGTAAGTTAATTGACGGCACTGCCCTAGTNTCTTTCGACNTCATGATGTTGATCCTAAATACGGTTTAAGTCAGAACTTAGGTCGTCCAAATTCCCAGTTTGGGCGGTGTTTTTTCATTTCTGCAGCATCATCACGAATTGTTATACCACAATTTAGATAATTCTGATGCAGGCGCGCCAGAGATNCCCGGTCCAGCGTCACGCCCAGACCTGGGCCTTCTGGCACAGTCAGCGCGCCATCCGTGAATATCATTTTACCGCCTTCGATTACCTCATCAGTTTGCCAAGGCGAATGAGTGTCGCAATCATATGTCAGGTTCGGCGTGGCTGCTGCTAGATGGGTCATCGCAGCCAATGAAATCCCCAGATGTGAATTCGAATGCATAGATAGGCCCAGCCCCCATATTTCGCAGATACGGGCGAGATCGCGGCTAGCCTTGAGACCGCCCCAATAGTGATGATCCGAAAGGATAACACGGAAGGCGTCCTGCGCTATATTGGGTGGCAGGTGACTGGTATGCACCACATACATATTGGTAGCTAACGGTGTTTTGGTGACCGCCTGTACTCTGGCGTTTCCTTGAATGCCGCAAGTGGGATCCTCNAGGTATTCAACCAGCCCGTCCAGTTGTGGCAAAAGCTGCAGGGTTGTCTCTGGCGTCCAAGCGCCATTGGGATCAATCCGTAAAGGTGCTTCTGGAAACGCTGTCCGTAAAGCATGCAGTCCTGCGATTTCTTCTTCGGGTTCGAATACCCCGGCCTTCAATTTGAGAGCTTTAAAACCGTGTTGATCAATCATGTATTGTGCTTCATCAACTAGCCTCTCTGGCGTGAGAACTTCACCCCAATCATCGGGTGTAGCCTCCCCGTGNTGCTGGGCGAATTTGTAGAACAGATAGGCTGAAAAGGGTACGGTTTCGCGTACCTGCCCGCCTAAAAGGTCAACCACGCGGCGGCCTGTGGCCTTGCCAAACGCATCCCACATCGCGACTTCGATAGCGCCAACGATACGGGTTAGAAGGTTTTCAGGGTTGGTATAACCGCTACTCTCGTCATTTATGACGCGTCGTGCCCGAGACCAAAGCCCGTTTAGATCGGTGACGTCCAGCCCGCACAACCTCGGCGCAATAATTGCCAGGCCGTCAAGTATCGGCGTAGTACCATAGCTTTCGCCGAGGCCGACAACCCCATCTTCGGTCTCAACTTCGATNATTGAGCGTAAAGCAAAAGGTTGGTGGCAACCGCTATTATTAAGCAAGGGTGGGTCGTAAAAAGCAATNGGGGTGACACGAACGTGGGCTATTCGGGTGTCAGGCATCGGTCAAGTTCCCCTCAATGTAGTCCATGTTAAGATCCTGCCCTATGCCAGCATCATCACGGCCATGTACATAGCCATCCGTATCCATTTCATCGTCAATCCGGTTCTGGAACGCTNTAGGCTTGTCGTAGTTAATGAAGGGGTGCAGCAACCCGCGTTCATAAAAGCCGCTGTTCGGGATAGCCAACGCAACCGACAAGTTGCCCGCTCCAGTGCCATGGAGTTCGCAGGACATATGAAAGCTTTCCGCCATATTAGCGGCTTTGATCGTCGGGCTAATACCTCCCANATCCCAGACGCCGGCTCTGACTATATCGCAAGCATCATGCTTGACCCATTCTGCNCGAGTCCAATGTTTACCGGTCATCGTCTCGGGACCAAGAATGTTCAGGGCTGTATTTTGCTTCAACCACTTAAAGGATGACATTGATGCTTCTTCCATTGGCTCTTCCATCCAGGCGAAATCCAATTCGACCAGTTTGTTGGCAAGCCAAAGCGCTTCAGTGCGCGAATAGAAATGATGCGGATCCAGCATTAATGGTATCTCGGGGCCGACCGCCTCGCGCACGGCTGCNCANGCCTTGTAATCCTTTTGAACATCCGGNGCTCCCGGTACAGGCGGCATCCAGCCATGCAACTTGACGCCCCTATAGCCACGTGTCTGTACCATCCATGTGGCAAAATGGGCGTAGTCATCGGGTGTGGCGAGGCCGTTTTCCAAATCGTCTCCACACATAGTCGATCCGTAAGCACGTATCTTTGGGCGGTAACCGCCAAGTAATTTCCANACTGGNTGGTTGCAAATCTTGCCCTTGAGATCCCACAATGCCAAATCGACGGCACACAGCACCCGGTCGGTCAATAATTGGCTTGAAAGGCGCTGCCATTTATAGATTTTATGCCACATAGCATCAGTGCGCATTGGGTCCTGTCCAATCAGATTGGGCCGTACAAAGCGGTCTAGTAAGGTGTCTTGCACATCTGATGGTGAGGCCACGATGTGTCCTTCATGCCCGCAGTCGGTGCTGATTGTGAGGAGCGCGCTTTTAGTCTGGGTCTCTGGACCGGGATGGCCGTGCCCGTCGCTATCGCGCATTGTATTCTGGGTGTGGATAAAGGTCTTAGAAGTAATCTGTTCTATTTTCATGGTAGACGACCCTCGAATTGAGTTGACATAAGAAAACGTGCGGCGTGTCAGGCCCCTGCATCGGAATAGGACAGGTGTCTCGACGAAACTTTAATTGGATAATTGTTCCAAAAGGCAACCGCGTTTTCGGGTGTGGTAAAAGTGTCGATAATTGTGGCAAAGTTGTATNTATTCGCAAGAACGNCATGCAGGCCTGAGACGAAGGTCAATTTAGTCATATGCGCATTCTCGCAGCACGAGCACGCCGAGTCTGGANATGCATTGCTTCATCTGCTGTTCCCTGCACGTAGGCGTGCCCATCNTCAAATGGGGCATTGGCAACATTGCAGTATGAGGGGTGCTTCGCGATCTCGTCGCGCACCAAATCNACNCCCAACCCGGGAGACTGTGGAAGTGGCAAAGCGCCATCTTGGCTTTTCAAAATGGGCTGAACGACCTCATAACGACCGGGCCAGTCAAACTCGATACGCTCTAATAGTAGCGCGTTGGGAACTGTGGCCATCACGTGCAGAGCGGCAAATTCGGCAACAGGTCCGAGTGAGCCAGAATGTGGGGCAAGCATTACACCATGCGCTTCGGCCATAGCTGCGATCTTGCGCATTTGAGTGATACCACCAGCGCGGCCGGTATCAGGTTGAATTACGTCAACCAATTGCCTTTCGATAAGTGGGCGAGCGCCAAAGATTGTGCCCACGCGTTCACCCGCCGCCAATGGGACTGAAACTGCGTCACGCACTCGCGCGAATGCATCGAGATTTTCGGGTGGTACCGGGTCTTCGAAGAACAGTAGGTCAAAGGCCTCCAGTTCACGCCCGACAAGAATAGCATCTGACGTGGTCATCCAACTGGGACCATGTGCGTCAACTGCCAGATCGATCTCAGTACCGATCGCGTCCCTTAGCAACGCGACGCGGTCTAAATCGACAATGCCCGTAAAGGGCGTCTTGATCGCTGTGACACCTAAATTAATCAGGGCCTGAGCTTCTTCAACGGTGTGCGCGTGGCCGTAGATTGGGATGGTCTCGCGGATCGCACCACCCAGCAATTGCCATATCGGTGTNCCTAGTACCTTGCCTTTGATGTCCCAAAGAGCCATTTCGATTCCCGANAGGGCNCCCGAGCCCACAGTTCCTGTCATCCCGTGCCCCATCAGCGCACGGTATAGTTGGTTCCAGATTCTGTCGATATGGCTAGGGTCCTGCCCAATCAGTAAACCCTCCAAATCCTGCACTGCGCGTTCGATTACTCGAGGCCAGCCTGAGCATTCACCTATACCGGTCATCCCGGCATCAGTGTGAATCTCGACAAAGAGCCAATTGCGTGAGCCGCGAAAATCCGCATCGGCCTTGAGAGCATGTTTTGGATCAGGTCGAGCACCGGCCTGCATTAGGTAGGTTTTGACGGCAGTAATTTTCATGAATCTGGCTCATATCGGTGGCGTTGGCGAGTTCCGCGCAAGGTGGGATCAGGAATCGGTACCGAAGACAGCAGCGCCTTGGTGTAGGGGTGTTGTGGGCTGGTGATGATTTGCTCAGTTTCACCAATCTCGACGATTTGCCCGCGGTACATCACCGCTACTCGGTCACAAAAGTACCGGATCACCGCCATGTCATGACTGATAAAGATAAAGCTTAGTCCCATTTCGGCCTGAAGTTGCAACAACAGATCCAGCACCTGGGTGCGGATTGAGACATCAAGCGCTGAGGTGGGTTCATCAGCGATGATCAGTTCGGGTTTTAGCGCAATGGCGCGAGCAATCACGATACGCTGCCGTTGGCCGCCAGAAAAGGCGTGCGGGTAGCGCTCCATCATATTTGGATCCAGGCCAACTTGGCTCAATATCGTCGAAACAATTTCTTCTAACTCTGCAAGATTGGCTAGCTTGTTGATGATCAGAGGTTCGGCGATGATCTGTTTGACAGTCATTCGAGGATTGAGTGAGGCAAACGGGTCTTGAAATATCATTCGCATACGCTTGCGAGTTTCGCGCAGGGCACTCGCATTTGCTTGCATTAAGTCTTGGCCTTTGTAATTTATTACCCCAGAATTTGGGTCATAGACACGTGCGATACAGCGCCCCAAAGTAGTCTTTCCCGAGCCACTTTCGCCAACAATTCCAAGTGATTCGCCTTCCTTCAGATCAAAGCTGACACCATCTACGGCCTTGGTCACGTCCGTAATCCTCTGGAAAAAGCCCTCTTTTTTTTCAAAACGCAGAGACAAATCGCGAATCTGCAAAATATTCTGTGCCTGTGTGCAAGGTCGCACCTTGGNACTGGCAGGTTGATTGAGGCGCTTTACTGCGGTCAGTAGTTTNTTCGTGTAGACGTGNTGCGGAGCATTATAAANCTGATGAATNTTNCCNTTTTCGACGACATGACCCTTTTCCATCACAACCACTTCGTCAGCAATCTCAGCTACGACGCCCATGTCATGTGTGATGAACATNATTGCCGTGTNTAGTTCACGNTGCAGAGACTTCATTAAATCCAGAATNTCGGCCTGTGTCGTCACATCCAGCGCAGTTGTGGGCTCATCNGCAATCAANACATCAGGTTGGCAGGACAAGGCCATGGCGATCATGGCTCGCTGTCGCATACCACCAGAGTACTCAAAAGCATAGCGATCCACAGCTTTTTCTGGTTTCGGGATCTCGACTTGCGCCAAGGCGGCAATAGCCATCTGGCGGGCAGTCTTTTTGTCTACATTACGGTGCAATTGGATCACTTCGGTTATNTGGTTGCCGATAGTGTGTATTGGTGACAACGAAGACATCGGCTCTTGAAAAATCATACCNATGCGNCCGCCGCGAATTTTNCGGATCGGCTTNCCNCGTGGATCAAGCGATGTTAGATTGATCTGGCCNNANCCATCTGGGTTAAATAGNATCTGACCGCNATTTATAGNGCCNGGCCGNGGCACCATATTCAGAATTGCTCGCGCNGTTANCGACTTGCCCGANCCACTTTCNCCCACAANNCANGTAGTCTTNCNNCGNTGCAGGTCAAAGCTGATNCCGTGCAATACNTNNACCATGCCTTGGCGCATNTNGAAGCCAAGATTAAGATTTTGNACCTGNAGAATGGGACTTNTATCAGTNTCCATAAGGGTCTGCCGCATCTCGCATGCCGTCTCCTAGAAAATTAAAGGACAGCACTGCAAGCACCACAAAGCCGCCAGG
>NYVC01000131.1 GCA_002684375.1 Marinovum sp. | reverse complement strand
TCTCCTAAAGAATACAAAATTTACCACTGTGAGAAAATCCTGAATTGTGCAGAGGTCTTTTATATCCATACTGTCGCGGACAGCGGCTGGGCTTATACGCGGACTTATATGCTTAACCGTTCTCCTGCGGGTGCATTTGATCCAATAAAAATTTTAACATGATCAGACAGGCACGGCTTTGTTAGTGCCGGAGAAACTTGTTCAATCTTATATTTCCGTCGATAAACTTCATACTTCTTCGAGGTTTAATATTCAGACTTATTCCTAGCCTATACTTAAACCGAATGTATTAAAATCCTCATCCCACATAAACTTTATTGTCATTGACACTCTGCCACAAATGTAGCTGATTAAGTAAAAAATATCTAAAACAAGGAGAGTGTAAATGAAGCTTACAAAATTTATGAATGCCGTTGTGATGACAGCGGCGATTACAATGGGCGGGTCGGCTGCCCAAGCCCAACAAGCCGGCGGATCGATGGTGTTTCTGGTACAGCCAGAGCCCCCCACAATGGCGGGTTATGTCTCAACCTCAGGCCCGATTGGCCTGCTTGGACCAAAAATCTATGATGGTCTTTTTGATTATGATAATGATGGTAAAATGATCCCGGTTCTGGCTGAAAGCTATGACATTACCCCCGATGGGAAAACCGTGACATTCAACCTGCGTAAGGGCGTCACTTGGCACGATGGTAAGCCGTTTACCTCTGCCGATGTACAATTCACCATCATGGAAGTTCTGAAAAAAGTTCACCCCCGCGGTCCGAACTCGTTCAAAGAAGTGTCCAGCATCGATACCCCTGATGCGCATACAGCGGTGTTCAATCTCGACAATCCTGCGCCTTACATGATGCGCGCCCTGTCGTCTTATGAATCGCCCATGGTGCCCAAGCATCACCTTGAGGGACAGGACATCAAAAGCGCCAAGCTGGCAAACAACCCTGTTGGTACGGGCCCGTTCAAATTTACCGAATGGAAAAAAGGCCAGTATATCCGGTTGGATAAAAATGAGGGTTACTGGAAAGAGGGCCGGCCTTATATCGATAGAATAGTTGGCAGATTTGTGCCCGACGCATCAACCCGTGCGGCCGCAATGGAAAAAGGCGAAGTGCTTTATGCCGCCTATAACGCAGTGGCAAATATCGACGCTGTCCGCCTTGAAAAACGTGATGACATCTCTGTCACCACTGACGGTTATTCGATGATCAACCCGATGGCTCTGCTCGAGTTTAACACCAAAGAAGGCCCGTTCACCGATGCGGCTGTCCGCCGGGCGATTTCAACAGCGATTGATCGTCAGTTTATGATCGACACGATCTTTTTCGGTTATGGCAACCCGGCAACCAGCGCTCTGTCGAGCAACTTTTCTGCCACAGGCCTGCACGCCGAGATGCCACATTACCCTGCAAATGGTGACATTGCTGCCGCCAACAAGATGCTGGATGATGCCGGATACAAAAAAGACGGTGACGGAGTGAGACTGAAGGGTACTCTGGATCTGATCCCTTACGGTGAAGACTGGCGCCGTGCTGGTGAATACCTCAAGCAGGCAATGGGCGATATCGGCATTGATCTTGAGTTGCGGTACGAGGATGTTCCCACGTGGTTGAAACGCATCTATCACAATTATGATTTCCAAATGAACCTGAACTACTTTTATCAATTGTCAGATCCGGTTCTGGGTGTACACCGCCACTATGGTACAAATATGATCCGTAAAGGCACGCATTTTGTGAATTCATCACGCTATAGCAATGCTGCACTGGATACCCTGCTTGGAGCAGGTATGACAGAACCTGACGCAGAAAAGCGGTCTGCCATCTATCTGGACATCCAAAACATTCTGGCCGAAGATATGCCAGTTGTGAACCTGTTCGAATTGGAGTTCCTGACAGTGTACAACACCAAGCTTAAAGGGGCCTACGGTTCTGCCATGGGCGCCTATGCGTCCTTTGGCGATGCTTATCTCGACTGATACGTCAAACCCAAGATGAGCTGGGTCGAACCTAGCTCATCTTTTTTTTGCCCATGCGGCTGTTACGCAATCACAAATCAGAAATACCAAAGATGACATTAGAATGAACAGATCGAGTAAAATTCTGCGCTACGTCGGGAAACGGTTGCTTCAGGGCATTCCAATAATTCTCGCAATCGTCGTGATGAACTTTTTCCTGCTAAATCTCGCAGAAGGCGATGCAGTCGATGTTTTGGCCGGAGAGGCCGGTTCCGCAACACCGGAATACATGGCTGAAATGCGCGCAAAATTCGGGCTCGACAAACCGCTGCCTGTACAATTGGCGGTTTATCTCAAGAACGTTGTTTCGCTTGATCTGGGATATTCGTTTCGCCATGACATGCCCGTAACCAAGCTTATCGTCGACAGGTTTTGGCCAACTTTGCTACTCATGGTCAGCACAATTATCCTGGCAGTCAGCTTCGGAATTCTTCTTGGACTTTTTGCCGCCGTGAATTTAAACACTTGGAAAGACACGATGATCAGCGTTTTTGCGTTAATTACCTACGCCACACCGCTGTTTTGGGTCGGGTTGATGATGATCATCATGTTTTCCATAAAAAACGACTGGTTCCCAACCAGCGGCATGGAAAACATTGCCGCCTTTTATGAAGGGTTTGATCGGGTCAAGGACATTGCACACCACTTGGTTTTACCCACGATCACGCTGTCTTTGTTCTACCTTGCCCTGTATACGCGGATGATGCGCGCCTCGATGCTTGAGCAATACGGCCAGGATTATGTGGTGACGGCGCGCGCCAAAGGGTTGACTGAACGCAGGATCACCTTCGTGCACGTATTGCGCAACGCGCTTTTGCCGGTGGTCACCATGGCCGGTGTGCAAGTCGGCGCCCTGATCGGAGGCTCAGTCATCGTTGAATCGGTCTTTGCGTGGCCGGGTCTGGGCATGCTGGCATTCGAGTCGCTCTTTGCCCGGGATCTTAACCTGTTATTGGGAATTTTCCTTTTGTCCTCGGCTCTGGTCGTGGCGGTAAACCTAATCGTGGATGTGATTTATTGTTTTCTCGACCCAAGAATAGAAGTTAATTAAATGACCGATTTTTGGAAAAGGTTTTCGCGCAACCGCTCTGCAGTGCTTGGCTTAGCGATCCTATTACTGGTGGTCTTCATCGCCGCAATTGCCAGTTTAATCTATCCGGAAGATCCGTTCAGACTGGCCGGCAAACCGATGTCAGAGCCGGGTGCGAACGGGTTTTTACTTGGCAGCGATTCTTTGGGTCGCGACGTGGCCTCAGGCATTGCGCATGGCGCCAAAACTTCCCTGCTGATCGGATTAATCGCAACGCTTGCCGCAGTTTTTATTGGGGTGATTTTCGGGGCCTTGGCCGGCTACTACGGCGGTCGGACCGACGATATACTGATGCGGATCACCGAAGTGTTCCAAACCATCCCGTCTTTTGTGTTCGCGATCCTGCTGGTGGCTATTATGAAGCCCTCAATCGATAGTATCGTAGTTGCTATTACGGTGGTGTCATGGCCGGGCGTGGCACGTTTGGTCCGGGGCGAGTTTTTGGCCCTGAAAAACCGTGAATTTGTACAGGCTTGTCACACCCTCGGCATGAGTGACCGGCGTATTATGCTGGCAGAAATATTGCCTAATTGTCTGAGCCCGATCATCGTTATCGGGTCTTTGATGGTGGCCACGGCAATCTTGATCGAAAGCGGCTTGGCCTTTTTGGGTCTTGGCGATCCCAACATTATGAGTTGGGGCTTTCAAATCGGCGCCGGCCGGACCATGCTCAGGTCGGCGTGGTGGATCTGCACGTTTCCCGGCATTGCTATTCTAATCACGGTTCTTGCCATTAACCTTGTTGGCGAAGGATTGAACGACGCCCTAAATCCCCGCTTGAGAGAACGCAATTGACCGATTCACTGCTGACAATATCGAACCTCGACATCGCTCTGCCAGAGGGGTCTGAAAGGACTTTGGCGGTTGAAAACCTGTCCGTTGATCTTGCCCCTGGCGAGACACTGTGCATCGTGGGAGAAAGCGGTTCTGGTAAATCACTGACCGCGAGGGCGCTGATGGGTCTGTTGCCGGCGCCCCATGTCAAAGTGTCTCGGGGGGCCATTGATTTTTGTGGCGAAGATCTGACCCAGGTAAGCGAACGACGGTTGCGTGAAATTCGCGGTAGCGAGATATCGATGGTTTTTCAAGAACCCATGACCGCGCTTAACCCGGTTATGACAATCGGCAGCCAGATTGACGAGATCTTTCGCTTTCATGCGAACATGTCGGCCCAGCAGCGGCGCCAACGGGCGGTTGAGCTGTTGGACAGTGTACAATTGCCCGACCCCAAGCAAATCGTCAGCGCTTATCCGCATGAACTTTCAGGTGGCCAACGCCAACGCGCAATGATTGCTATGGCGCTGGCGCTTGAACCGAAAATTCTGATTGCCGATGAACCCACAACCGCGCTTGATGTCACAACACAGGCACAGATCCTGAAATTGATCAGCGATATGCAAGCTGTTCACAAAACTGGGGTGCTGTTCATCACCCATGATTTCGGGGTAGTCGCGGATATTGCCGACCGCGTGGCGGTGATGCAATATGGACGTGTGGTTGAGACCGGCACCGTCGACAAAGTACTCAATCACCCCGAACACCCTTACACACAGGCGCTTATCGCCTCAGTGCCCAGTCTGACACCCCGTGCCGCACGAACACGTTCGGACGATATTGCGATTGAGACCGAAGAACTGCACAAGACCTTTGGAGGTGGCAGAAGCTTTTTTGGTCTTGGCCCGCCCAACCGTGTCGTACATGCAGTTAAAGACGTCACGGTCGAATTGCGGCGCGGCGAAACACTGGGCATTGTGGGCGAAAGCGGCTCTGGAAAATCGACCTTGGCGCGCTGCATGATACGATTGTTGGACAGCGATAGTGGCAAGATTATGATTGACGGCACCAATCTCCGCACGTTGGAACGCGCGCAGATGCGACCCTGGCGGTCCAAAATACAAATGGTGTTCCAAGACCCTTTTGCCTCTTTGAACCCCCGCATCAAAATTGGCCAGATAATCGCNCAAGGGCCGATGATTCANGGGGCAAGTCGTGAAGAAGCAGAGGCGCGCACNCGCGANTTGCTGGGCATTGTGGGGTTGGATGAACGGGCTTTTAATCGTTATCCGCACGAGTTTTCCGGTGGCCAGCGCCAGCGCATTGGTATNGCACGCGCACTGGCGCTGAACCCCGAAATTCTGGTTGCGGATGAGCCGGTTTCAGCACTTGATGTCTCGATACAGGCGCAAATTTTGAAANTGCTTGATGAAATTCGCGAAAGGATGAACCTGTCGATGCTGTTCATCACCCATGATCTGCGGGTTGCGGCACAGGTATGTGACAGACTTGCGGTAATGCGCTACGGTGAGATTGTTGAGACCGGTGCCACCAGTGATATTTTTGATGAGCCGCAACACAGTTACACCCGCGATTTATTGGCGGCTGTTCCGGGGCAAAACTGGGATCGCCAGACGACCGTATAACCCCGTATCACAGAGTTCATCCGTCGTCGCGCTGTGTTCCTATAATTGAGGCAAATTGCACCATGACCACCGACCCGAAGGCCCCCTACCCATCTTTGACGGATCTGTCCGAGGCGTTTGGCCAGAAAACGCTCAAACCCAGTGACGTGGTCGAGATCCANCTGGACCGCATAGCCNANCGGGACCCGGTGCTTGGCAGTTTTCAGGCCATATACGCCGATGACGCAATGCGGGCGGCAAAAGCCGCAGATTCTGCAATAGAAGCAGGCCATCGTATCGGCCCGTTCCACGGCATTTCTTTTGCNTTAAAAGATATATTCGATGTGGATGGCAGGGTGACCGCATGCGGCTCACTTGCGTTGNAAAACCGCATCTCTGACCGCAGCGGCACCCTAGTACGGCGCTTGATGGCAGCTGGCGGCATTCTGCTTGGCAAGACCAAGACCGTCGAATGCGCGTTGGGTGGATGGGGTACGAATCAACGNATGGGCACTCCGCGTAATCCGTGGGACTTGGATACGGCACGGGTGCCAGGTGGATCCTCTGCCGGATCTGGCGTCGCGGTGGCCAGCGATCTGGTCACCTGCGCCACGGGCACAGATACCGGCGGCTCGGTGCGCCTCCCTGCGGCCTATTGCGGCCTTACCGGGCTCAAAGTCAGCAAGAACTATCTACCCACAGACGGCATCTATCCGTTGTCACACACATTGGACACCCCCGGCCCGATGGCACGCTCGGTCGCAGATGTCGCACTGATGCTCGCAGTGATGCGCGGCGCAGAGGCTTGGGCCATCGATCAGGACATGAAAAACGGTCAAGGTCTGTTTGCCTTTCAGCGCGCCAGTGTGCGCGGATTGAAACTTGGTATTATTGACAACAGTGAGCGGCAGGTCTGTGATGCAGATATGTTGAAAAGCTATGATGCTGCGGTGGACCGTTTGGCGTCGCTGGGTGCAGAAATTGCGGTGTTTAGCGCGCCAGACCGCTATNGAGACCTTGCTGACGCCAACGGAGCGATAACCATTTTTGAGGGCTATGGGTATCACAAAGCACTCTATGAAGTGGCCCAAAACCCGATGGATGAAGACGTGCGCAAACGCATGCTGACCGGACGCGGGATGACGGCCGAAAGCCATGCATCAAACCTACGCCAAAAGACAACCACGCAGACCCGGTTTCAGGCCGCAATGAGCGGTTTCGACGCCCTGCTCACACCGACAGTCACCCAAGCTGCGCCCAAATTAAGCGATATTGATCAAGACATCTCTCCGGGGCATTTCACCCGGCCGTTCAATTATCTCGATATGGCGGCTTTGTCCCTGCCNATGGCCCCNACCCCTCAAGGGCTGCCCACCAGCCTACAAATTGTCACGCGNGCCGGTCATGAAGCCCTGAGCCTGCAGATCGGAGCGGCCTTCGAAGCCGCGTTGGGCCCAAGGCATCAACCCGACCTGTCAGCCCTGTAAGCGCCTATCAAACCCTTGGTTCTGCCGTGCCCAGATTATGGCGCGTCTAGACTATGCGACAGAACATTAAGCAGCAGCCGAGATACAGTNTTNTCAAAGTTATTCCACGGCAGGCTGCCACAAAATGTGATTGAGCCGACCGAAAAAACCCGACCGCCGCCTTCGGTCTCAAAATATACCATATCCGCGCGCCGGACCGCATCTTCGGGTCCGCCCGACANATTGGTCAGATGAGTCAACTGCTCTTCGGGAACAAGCATAAATTCGTTCTCAGTATCATGGGATTGCGCGAGAATAGTAATGTCATGACCGCTATCGAGCATCGCATCGGTCCGGTCCAGTTCAAATCCTGCAGCGCCATTGCCACTAAAGCCAAAGTCACCAATCACATCAGTCTCGATGCCCTCGAACACCCAATCGAAATTTGGATCGTAACAGACGCGGTGATAGGGCATGCCGGTGAAAACGCCCTGCGCGGTAAACCCGACACCAACTAATTTTTGCGGCGCACGCCCACTGCGGCGCCACAAGCCGCCATAAGCCCCATCAAAGGCGTTATAATATTCTCCCGGTTCTGAGGCCCAAGCGCGCAAGCCATCCTCGGCCCGGCGAATTTCCAACAGAGCGGGATCCTCGTTGTGACGCGCGATACGCCAATAAAACCCGTTGCCCCCGAGATAATGCAGCGCGCCCCCCTGATCGCGGTACGCGGTGAGCGCGTCCAGTGTCTCAGCAGTGTGATATTCCGGATGGCTGCCGGTAACCAGAGCCGTGTATCCTTGCAGTGCCGCGACACCGTCGTTGTGCAACTCTTCATCGGTGACGATGTCATACTCGAGCCCCTTGGCGTGCAACCAAGAAATCAGGTGGCTATCGGCCTGAAAGTGCCGCAACCCGGAACATTCGGCCTGACCAAATGTCAGATAGCCGGGGCGCATATTAAACAAAGGCCGTCTGTGCGAGGCATGACATATCCCCGATCCATCGCGATGGTTGTTGTAGGTCGACAAACCGTAATCGCTAAACACTGCAGGGTTGTTAGGATAGGCCCCCCAGTCTTTAATCCGCTCAAGCCACGACGGCTCGTAATCGGGCCGTGCATGGTTGCCGTAAATCACATAGGTAAAAGTCGATACCAAAACACAAAGCTTGGCCCGAGGTTTACCCAGTTCAGGGCAGACAAAAAACGGC
This sequence comes from Marinovum sp., assembly GCA_002684375.1. Lineage (GTDB taxonomy): Bacteria > Pseudomonadota > Alphaproteobacteria > Rhodobacterales > Rhodobacteraceae > CPC320. The sequence continues at coordinate 6,064 of NYVC01000131.1, read as the reverse complement.
ATCGCGTCATAGGCATCGCCACAGCTGATGCGCATCACATAAGCCCCACTTGGCAGATCGGACGGGATAACAAAACTGAAGTCCGCCTCCCAGTTAAAGTCGTAAATCTCGTCTTGATGAAACGCAATCGCGGCATAGTGTTCGGGCCTGTGCCGCCAGTTCATTTCGCTGGCGTCCCAAAGCGCTCCGGTCACCGCCCGCGTTGGCGCATTCACCAGTATGAAATCAGGGCCTGTCTGCGCGGGCACTGTCATTCCCGAAATGTTGTGCGCAAAATCCCAAGCTGCAATAACGCTGCCGTCAGCCGTAATTTGTGGCGCCTCGATCTTGCCGTTAAAACATGACACTGCGCCCACGGGCCCTGTGGGTCCGGGCGCTGNNGCGTCCCGGCGCTGCCGCGATCAACACCACCTCTTTCTGGATCAAATCAACTGCGCCATGGCCCTCCGAATGGGCCTGTGTTTGGGCCTGTGTTTGCGTCGACAAGACCGACACATCTTCAAGTAAGATCGTCATCCTGCCCGACGTCTCAACGGTTGCCTGCACCCGCGCCCATTGGCGCAGCGCCACCGCCCCGGGGGTGGAAATCGCCGCCGCGCCGGCACGCAGGGTGACCCCACCTTGCGGATTTAATTCAAGCGCAAATTTTCCAAAGGATAACAGAGTCTGTGTCGCCGGCGTTTGCAGCGTTGGATACAGCATCAATGATAAGGTCACCGCGCGCTGCGCGTCCAGCACGAGTGGTGCGACAGTTAAAAGATGCGATCCGGGATGAAAGCTTTGTTGACGGGAGGGAAATTTCTGGTCTGGGAAGAACCTCTCGCACCGGTGTTCAACAAGCCCGGCACCAGCCGGATTGGGGTCAGCGCTTATCGAGCGAAACAACCGCGCCTCGTAAGGTGCGTCCGATTGCGAAGACACCATAAAATCAATCTTATCGCCCGGTCGAGCCGAGAGCTTATCACTATAGCCAACCAAAGAAACTGTTTGCATCCCACACCTTTTTATCAAAAGCCAGTCTGCGGCCCCCGCTCAGTCTGTCTTATCTTGGACCACACCGCAAGGCGTGTCGAAGTCTTTCCCGGAGCCATCAAAACAGACTAATCATGACTGACCAAAGTCAATGATGCCTCGCTGGATTTTCGTGATTTTTTAAATCGCTTTCAACATTCAAACAGTATTTATGCCCTGTTCGGATTGTTGGTTAAAGTCAATTTTCCTCTGGTGACGGAGATGCTGTCGCAGAGAAATACGCCTATGTAATATATGATTGGGACTGCTTAAACCGATGCGACGCGCGCTTTACCCAGTTAACGCGCGCCAATAGGGTCAACAGATCAATTAAAAGATGACAGAATAGTCCCGATTGTCGTCTCAAGCGCCTCATTTTCTTTTTCGATTTGATCGATTTCTGCACGCAGCTCTTCTATACGCTCTTTGCGGCTTTCCATAACCTTAGTTACTTCGCTCAGCAAACCTTCAAGTTTTGCGCTCAGGTCTTCTTCATCACTCATCTGTTCGATCCCTCTAAAAGGCTAGGTTTACTGGATAAAATATTTCACATTCCACAGTGAAAGTAAAACCTTGTTTTGACGCAAAACCACCGCACAGAATCATTTAAAAGATCAAACAGTGTTAATTTTTGATCATATTTAAAAAGCAGGCACCGCAAGCCAGAACAATTAGATAATCGTATCTTTAAAAGTTTACGTCACTTCCAGTAAGTCAATTGCTGACGCTTGCATGGTCTGAAAAATTCACAGAGGGAAAACACAGCGTTGCTTATCGGTTCAATGATGTGGCACACAGGGCACGTTGCTGCACACAGGGAGTACCCTCATGGTCTTTGACCGGTCAATAAAAATAGCCCCATCTATTTTATCTGCAGATTTTGCCAATTTCGGTGCTGAGATCCAAGCCATCGAGGCAGCCGGATGCGATTGGGTGCATGTGGATGCCATGGATGGACATTTTGTACCGAATCTGACGTTTGGCCCGCCACTCTGCGCTGCCATCCGGCCACACATCAAAACAGTTATGGATGTGCATCTGATGATTGCGCCGGTGGATCCCTATATTGAGGCCTATGCCAAGGCCGGCGCTGATATCATTACCGCCCACCTTGAGGCGGGACCCCACGCACATCGCACGATGCAAGCGATCCGCGCGAACGGTGCCAAAGCCGGAATTGCGCTTAATCCCGCCACCCCGGCACACGAGATTGAATATCTGCTTGATATGATAGATCTGGTTTGCGTAATGACGGTCAACCCCGGCTTTGGCGGACAAAAATTCATTACCTCGCAGATCGACAAGGTGCGCCAGTTGCGCCAGATGATTGGTGATCGACCCATCCATATCGAAATAGATGGCGGCGTTACCCCCCTAACAGCGCCTTTGGTTGCCGAGGCGGGTGCCGATGTACTTGTTGCCGGATCAGGTGTATTCAAGGGTGGATCAGTCTCAAACCCCGCCCCTTATAAGACCAATATCAGCGCCATTCGCGCTGCAACGGAGGAACGATAAATGGCCAGCCCCCCAGCCTGTGACTTTCATTGGCAAGCCCCCGACTTCACCCTGCCCGGCACGGACGGAAAAACATATACACTCGATGGTATACGTGGTCAGAACGGCACATTGGTGATGTTTATCTGCAACCATTGCCCCTATGTGACCTCAGTGCTTGAACGACTGATTGCCGATGTAAAAACCATTCANGCCCTACAGATCGGCGTGGTCGCNATAAGCGCAAATGATGCGCAAAGCTATCCCGAAGACAGCTTCGAAAACATGCAAAAAATGGCCAGCACAAAGGGCTTTCCCTTTGCCTATCTCTATGATGAGGATCAGTCAGTGGCGCAGGCCTATAACGCGGTTTGCACCCCGGACTTTTTTGGCTTTAATGCCAGCGGTGGGCTTCAATATCGCGGCCGNCTCGACGCGGCAGGCCGCAACCCTGCANCTGAGGGACTAAGGCGTGACTTGGTTGAAGCCATGCGCATGATTGCCGACACCGGTGCCGGACCGCAGAATCAGATCCCATCAATGGGATGCTCGATCAAATGGCATAACCCCGTATGAGCCGCGACGCATGACCCGGATCATCTTTGACCTTGACGGAACGCTGATCGACAGCGCGCCCGACATTCACCTCGCGGTAAACCTGATGCTGTCAGAGCGAAATCTTGCACCGCTCGATCTTGCAGATGTCACCGGGTTTATTGGGAACGGTGTGCCAAATCTGGTACGCTTGGCGATGCAGGCCCGCGATATCGATATGGCCCAGCACGATGCCTGCGTGACGTCTATGGCGCACCATTANGGTCAGGTGAACGGCCAGTTGACCCGGTTATACCCCGGCGTGCGCATTGCTCTTGAGCAATTACAGCGCAACGGACACACGCTGGCGCTGTGTACCAACAAACCGCTTGAGCCCGCCCGCCAGATTGTCGAGACATTNGAGCTNACCCCATTGTTTGACCAGATTATTGGTGGCGACAGCCTGGCGCAACGCAAGCCGGAGCCTGCCATGCTCCTGGCCTGCCTAACGAACGGCAGCGGACTTTATGTCGGTGATAGCGAGGTGGATGCAGAAACCGCAGATCGCGCAGGCGTACCATTTGCGCTTTTCACCCAAGGCTATCGCAAGACGCCGGTTGCGCAACTGGTACACAGGTANACGTTTGACGATTTTAGGGATCTGGCGGCGATTGTTGAGCGTTTCGCAAACCGTCAAGACNAAATTGAAATAGCGTCCGGCCCCTGCTGGCCGCAGCGCCGCCAAAGCAGTGACTGCAAAGATTGCAAGTGCTAAGCGTAATTGAACTTTGAACAAGCCCAAGATCATGGTATGGCTGCTGGTGTAGAATATTGCATTCAACGTCCGTAATTTATGCGGCGTCTGTATTTTTAGCAACTTGTTTATCTAAAATATTTATAACAGGACACAACATATGTTCAGAATTTCTTTAATGCTCGCATTGTTTGCCCCAGCATTTGCCATGGCCGACGCCGAAAGTGCCATATCATTCGGCGGAGATTATTTTGCCGCAGGGAATACCGTAGAGACAGCGCAACCTGGCCCGAATGATGTGTTTCTCGCCGGCGAATATGCCACGGTCACAACACCGGTTCAGGGCAACGTGCATGCAATGGCCCGTAACGTCCGAGTTCACGCATCTGTNGCGGGTAATCTTTACGCCGCNGGNCAGGATATTTTAATCACCCAAACCGTTACTGGGAATGCAAGCCTTGGCGGCTATACGATTGAGATTGACAACAATATCGGTGGAAATCTGCGAGCTGGTGGCACCAATCTGACCTTAAGAGGCACAGTGGACGGCACGGCGATTATGACCGCGAAAAACTTGCATATCTCAGGCACAATTGAAGGTGATGCGCTTCTAAACGCGAAAAACATCACCTTTGGCCCCAATGCGCAGATAAAGGGGCAGATCACGCTTTATCAAGGGGATCACGAAAATAGTGCAATTCCATCCTCAGTCGCACCAAAAGACCGCATCACAATAAAAAGAGACGCGGACTGGGATAGAGAAGACCATTTCATGCCTTGGAGTTTTGCCGACTTTTTCGGTGGGATTGGACTCGGAATCATAATTCTGGTCACGGCAATCGCCGTGGTGTTTTCCACAATTGCACCGACGGCAACCGCAAAGATTTCTGAACTTGGAAAGGGCAGTATTGGGCGCAGCTGGTGGATTGGATTTTTAACCTTCTCCGTCCTGATTGGCGGTGCGATTGTCCTGGCAATGACGATAATCGGATTGCTGGCCACACCTGTTATTGCGCTCATAGTGGCGTTGACCGCGCTGGCAGGTCTGGTCGCAGGGGCGTATGGGCTTGGTGCCAGACTGACACAGCTTGTCGGGCGCGACGCCGCATTGAGCAAGGTCGCAGTGTTGCACGACGCACTGACCGGAATCATAACAACGGTCCTGATCCAGTTTGTACCGTTTGTCGGTTGGATCGCCCTGTGGTTGGTGGTGTTATTTGGCATTGGTCTACTGTCGCGCTGGTTATTTCAACCACCACTTTTCAAGCCCAAATCCGCCCCCGGAGGTGACGCCTCTTAGGTCAAAGTAAGGCGGCGAAGGTCACAATACTTCACGCGTTAGACCAGCCCTGCACAAATCAAGCCCGCACTGTCACGCTTCAAGCGGCAGGCGGGTTTCCACCAAGCGCGCCATAATTGAGGCACCCACGGGTAAAATTTCCTGCCCCAGTGTGAATTGTGGGTTGTGCAAAGGCATTGTCCCAGTGTGGCCGACGCGACAATAGGCTCCCGGTACTGTTTGCAGCATATCAGCAAAATCCTCTGAGGCGGTATCAGGCGCGACATTTGTCGACACGTTATCGGGACCAACAATATCAGAGGCGGCCTCAAGATACGCCTGCGATAAATCTGGATCATTTTCCAAAACATTGAACAACGGCCGCAACTCAAGCACCACTTCAACACCAAAGGCCGTAGCAAACCCGTCGCATAACGCTTGCAAACGCTGGGTGGCGGTCTGATACACATCTTGCTCAAAATAACGGATTGTACCCGCAAGTGTCGCCATTTCAGGCACCACATTATACGCACTACCAGCATGGATTTGGGTGACTGATAGCACGCAGGTTTCAAGCGGCGGCACGTTACGGCTTATGATGCTTTGGATTTGCGACACCAGCCCGGACGCAATGACAATCGGGTCGCGAGATTGGTGCGGCATCGCCGCATGACTGCCCAGACCACGGATCACAATGTCAAAAAATGCGGCCCCCGCCATTGCAGGCCCTTTGCAGATTTCAAAGCGACCCGGTTTCCCATTGGGAGCATTGTGCATGCCGTAGATTTCATCGCAGGGAAACGTTTGAAACAAACCTTGTTCCATCATCGCCATTGCGCCGCCCAAGCCCTCTTCGGCGGGTTGAAAAATTAACGCCACCGAACCGTCAAAATCTCTCGTTTCTGCCAGATGCTTGGCCGATCCCAGCAGCATGGTCGTATGCCCGTCATGACCGCAGGCATGCATCTTGCCAGTTTGCGTCGACTGATAGG
>NYVC01000130.1 GCA_002684375.1 Marinovum sp. | reverse complement strand
AATGGGCTAAATTCTTATTAGGTGGATCTTGGGTGATGACGCCGCGATGCCTGATGCAGTCAAGTAACAGCACCAAAAACTATGTCCCAAAAGGCTTCTCTAATAGAAGTAAACCTAGATTGATCTTTTCATTGGCCAAAGCGTGGTTCTGTCCGGACCATATCATGGGAAATGGTCGCATAGATTCAACAATCAAACCGTCCGGAAATAGGGACAAAANCCACATGGCCACCAGCCAATGTGAAGTGGAATTTTTTCACGTGCGGTTTGTGGCGGTGGGCGCCCAAAATATACATCCTAAAGTNCCGGGCGTCGGGACCTGAAAGTTTTTTTGCTAAATTATGCAACTTATGTTGCAGTTATATAAATTTATGATATANTGGTTGCAGGNTAGGGAGACTCATGTGATGAGCGGCAGCGAGNAGCCTTCGCTAAATAAAATTGTTGAGCGTTTTGACGGCCGGCTGACGGAGTCGGATCGGGCCATCCTGTCTGTATTGCTCAATTCTCCAAAGAGCGCTGTGTTTTTATCCGTAGCGCAGCTGGCGGAAAAGGCAGATGTCCATAAATCCACGGTCGTCCGGCTTGCTCATAAACTTGGGTTCGACGGATACCCAGAGTTACGGGTGCAAATACGTTCGGAAGTTCATCCAGAGGCGAGTTCGGAAAAACGCAGCCAACAGAGGATGGAATCGATTGAGCAAGGCTCAAATTTAAACGCTTTGATCGAGAGTGAAATCGCTGCTCTGAATGCGATCTCTAACTCCCTGTCGCAGGCACAGATTGACCTTGCCGCGGATCATTTGGCCAAGGCGCGCACTATTCACATCGTTGGCCGTGGCAGCGCTGGTCCCTTGATACTACATCTGGATCGTCGTTTGCGTCGGATCGGCTTTCAGACCAACGTTGCCCTTAATCTGCAGCGGCGCGACNTGGCCGAAAAATTCATGGCGTTGAGTAAAGATGATGCCGTGATATTTTTTGCGTTTCAAGCGCCTGATTCCTTGCCGGAGGGCTATGAGGGTCTGATCGCACACGCCGCTGGGATCGGCNCAAAATCGATTATTATTAGCGACTCTACCGGGCCAACGATTCGTCCTCGTGCCGATGTCTCATTGTCTGTCAGCCGGCCCGATGAGAGCGTCATGCAATTGCGTACAGGCCCGATTGTTGTGTGTGAAGCACTGGCGATGACNCTTGCACACAAGGATCCCAAACGTGCCGTCAAAGGCCTTGAAGGGCTTGAAGCCCTCCGGGCAAATCTATTGAAAGACAGAGGCGGCGTATGACCGATATTTCTCAAATCAGTCGCAAAGGTGCGTCTCAATTCAGACGCGCGATCATAGATCCAGTGAATATCACAATGCTGCTTTTACTCGCGGTATTGGCCTATTTGGTCATCTGGCCTTTTGTGCAGTTGTTGATCGAAACATTGACTTGGGGTCAGGGAGATCGCCGTATATCGCGTCAGGCAGTTCCCGGAGAGTTCACNTGGTTCCATTGGCTTCAGGCAACAACTGGGCCTTTGTCGAGCAAGATGCTCTACGGTCCGCTGGTCAATACTCTNAAAACTGGTGTCGCGGCAACCATACTCGCATTGGTGGCGGGCGGTGTTCTGGCGTGGTGTGTGGTGCGGTCTGACATGCCGGGCAAACGCTGGCTTCAGCCCGTTTTGACCCTGCCGTACATTGTTCCATCATTCGCGATTGCGCTTGCTTGGGAAACAGTGTTCCGCAGTCCCAAAGTTGGTGGTCAACCAGGAATATATGAGGCATTTCTGGGTGTTGCTCCGCCAGAATGGTTGTCCTATGGCGCGTTCCCNATCTCGATAACGCTTGCGATTCACTACTTTCCTTTTGCCTATCTCCTGGTTGCAGGCGCGCTGGCAACAATTGACTCGCAAATGGAAGAAAGCGCGCTGATTTCAGGGGCCGGGCGTCTGATGACGCTGCGCCGTATCACCTTCCCTGTTGTGGCTCCGGCTTTTGTCGCGGCACTCATTCTAACGTTTGGAAAAACCATAGGTCAGTTTGCGNTGCCGTTTTTATTGGGCGCGCCNACGCAATTTCACACCNTAGCGACAATGGTTTACGCAAACCTGACGTTAGGCCTCGACTCGTTAGCTTTTGTGCTTGCAATTGTTTTGATCGGCATGTCTCTGATCTCGATTTATTTGTCTAACCGGTTCGTCGGCAACAAATCGCGTAGGTTTGAGACGATCAGCGGCAAAGGCTTTCGCAGTCGTGTCATCGCATTGGGTGGGTGGCGCTGGCCAATCTNTTTGGCAGTTGCGNTCTTCGCGTTCATGGTGGGGATTGTTCCACTGATCTTACTGGCTGTGCAGTCGGTGATGTTGATTGATGGATTTTANGGGCTGGAAAACCTTACGCCACATTTCTGGACGGGTCGTTCGAACCCGGAAATAGCTTTCGGTGAGCCCGGCGTTCTACATAACAACATTATTCTGGGGGCAACCTGGAANACCCTGAAGTTGGCGTTCATCTCGGCGATTATCGCCTCGGTCATTGGGTTGGTAATTGCCTATATCACAGTGCGGCGCGCTCATAACCCTTTGGCCCGCGCTCTTGATCAGATCGCTTTTGTTCCCTTCTTATTTCCGACCATTGCCTTCGGCGCNATGTATCTTACGCTGTTTGCCGAGCCTGTCGGACCGATCCCGGCGCTTTATGGCACATTTGCACTGCTGGTGCTGATTTCNGTTGTGAGCCGTCTGCCATATTCGGTCAAAACTGGTGTAACTGCTATCACGCAAATCGGCCAAGAGCTTGAGGAAGCGGCGGAACTGGCGGGTGCCAGTTGGACTATGCGGTTTCGGCGGATCATTATGCCGTTGGCCAGCTCAGGCGTTTTGTCAGGCATGATGGTCAGCTTTGTCGGGGTCATGCGCGAACTATCGCTGATCATTTTGTTGATCACGCCGTCAACGCGGGTTCTGATGACGGTTGGTTTTGGATATGCCGAAGAAGGGCTTGCCCAACTTTCAAATGCGCTTGTTCTTATCGTGGCTGTATTGACGATAATTGGCGAGTTGATCCTGATGTGGATCGGCAAGGGTAAGATGGCCCGTCTACGTGAAAAACAATCCTGAGGAGGCGCGGGTTCTGATGTCAAAGATTTCTGTTCGTAATTTGACNAAAANATACGGTACCGCAATTGNGTTGAACAATGTTTCACTTGAAATCGAGTCCGGTGAGTTTTTGGTGTTACTGGGCCCGTCCGGCTGCGGCAAGACAACCTTGCTGCGCTGTCTGGCGGGGCTTGAGACGCCAGACGCAGGCGAGATCATCATGGGCGACACTGTGGTGTTCTCATCAGAAAAAAACATCATGACTCCGCCAGGTAAACGCAATCTGGGCATGGTGTTTCAAAGCTATGCGTTGTGGCCACACATGAGCGTGCGTGACAACGTAAAATTCGGCCTNGATGTGTTGAAAACGCCCAAGCCCATCGCTGATGAAAGGCTGGATGAAGTGCTGGGTGATGTGGGCCTTGGCCATCTTGACCAGCGGTATCCATCAGAGCTTTCAGGCGGGCAGCAACAACGTGTTGCGCTGGCAAGATTACTGGCAACTCAACCGCCGGTTTTCCTGATGGACGAACCGCTGTCGAANCTTGATGCGCGGCTGCGCATGGATATGCGCGTCGAGTTGAAGCGCTTTCAGTCCGAAGCAAAAGCCACCACTGTTTACGTCACCCACGACCAGACCGAAGCGATGACGATGTCGACGCGTGTGGTGGTCATGAAAGATGGAGAGGTTCAGCAAATATCGCCGCCAGACCAATTATACCGGCAACCCGAAAACACCTTTGTTGCCGATTTCGTCGGCATGCCCCGGATCAACCTCATTAAGCTGAGTGCAGAAGGTGGCCATGGCAGTGTATATTCCAATGGGGATATTCAGGTAGATATTGAATGGGAACCGGGATGTTCTGAGGTGGTTGTCGGTGCGCGCCCCGAGGATATCACGGTTTCACAAGAACCCTCACCAACGGCAGAGGACTATGAAATCACAGCCGTTTTACCCAACGGTCCGGAGACGATAATTCAACTCACGCGCGGGCAGACGGCTTTGATCACGCGGGTCGGGCATGATACCGCGCTTATTGACGGTCAAACGGTCTGGGTTCACTTCAAAACCCAAGCACTCAACGTATATGCCGCTGAGACCGGCGCACTTATCAGTCGCGAAGCGGTGACCATATGAAACGCCAATTAAGACCAAGAAGAACCATACATCAGGGAGGACTAAATCAATGAAGGCATTTTCAAAATCAAAACTAATGACGACGGCGGCAGTGTTTGCGATCGGACTGTCAGGGCCCACGTTTGCGGATGAGACCTGGCAAAAGCTGGCCGGGGTCGGCGCCTATGCGTCGGACACCCAGGATTGGACAGCGATCGAGGCGGCTGCCCGTGAAGAAGGGCAGGTTGTTATTTATTCCGTTTCATCTCGGATCGCCAAGCTGGTCGACGGTTTTAAAGAGGCATATGGCATTGAGATCATCGGCCATGACATGCCGTCTGATCTGCAGATTGAAAAGCTGCGCCGCGAACATAACGCGGGCGTTCATGCCGTGGATGTGCTGTTCAACGCCGAAGCACCGCTTTTGCTGAATGAGGCTCTGCCCAATGGGCTGGTCTGGAACTTTGTCCCTTCGGGTCTTGATAGTGATCTCGATGACAACGAGATGGAGCCGTTTTTAATTCAGCGTCATTCCAGCCGGGTTGTGTATTATAACACCGCGTTGAACCCCGATGGCGCACCGATAGACTCGCTTTGGGATCTAACAACCGAAGAGTGGACTGGACGGACGCTTCTGCCCAGCCCACTCGAAGACGGATTGTCCGCGAACTTCATGCAGACCGTTTTGCAAAATTCCAATGAAATGGCTGCGGCATACGAGCGCGAGTTCGGCGAGCCGATTGCATATTCCGAAGAGGTTTTGGAAGCAGTGGCAGAGAGTGCGGTAATCTCTGAGCCGAATGCATCCATGGAGTGGTTGTTCCGTTTCTTGGGAAATGAACCGGTTTTTATGAGCTCGACCACGAAGATATTCAAAAATGTTGGCGATGTTCAGCAGGAAAACCCACCTCTGGGGATCACCACTTTCTCCAAGATGCGTAAAAATAAAGAAGGGGTTTATGCTGCCGCTCCGATATATGATCTTGATCCAGTATTTGGTGTAAGCTACCCCACAGCTCTTGTTATGGCTGACATGGCACCGCATCCGAATGCGGCCAAACTCCTGATCAAATATATGATGGAGGAAGAGGGCTTTGACCCTTGGAACGAGCCTGGTGACTTTGCAGCACGCAGCAGTATCGAAGCCGTTCAAATGGATGACTTTGATCTTCCGAGCTTTGATGAACTGAAGCTGTGGCCAATTGATCCGGAAGAAATCTACTTCTCCAAGTATGGATTTCTGGCACTCTACCTAGAATTGGGATAATCGTCTGCTGCCTCGCTCAGAGCTGACTGAGGCAGCACCTCTTTACTCTTCGAACCACCGGAAAGGGATTTCATTGGGCATTAGTACAATTCTGTTTGACGCAGGTGACATTCTCTATAGCAAGCCGCGGCGCAAAGGCATGATTGCCAAGTTCCTAACCGATCGTGGATACAAGGTTCCGGGTGATAAAGATCCGGTTGAGCGGGCGATGCGACTGAAGGCACATGCCGGCGAAATTAAGGTTCAGGATTTCATGGAATGGCTCATGGGGCATTACGGGGTGTCCGATCCGCAGATCGTGCAGGAGGGCGTTGCCCTGCTGCGGTCCCAACAGAGCGATGTCACCTTTTTCGACGGAGTTGGCGATACGTTACATGAACTTAAACGTCGTGGCTTTAAGCTGGGCGTCGTTACCAATACGTTTAATCCGCCGTCTGAGAAGAATAATTGGTTCAAAACCATTGGGATAGATGGGATATGGGATTCCTATGCGGATTCTTGCGAACTCGGCGTGGTCAAGCCGGATGCGAGGATTTACCTTGCGGCGTTAAACCCTTTGAAGGTCGCGCCCGAAAACGCAATTTTTGTTGGGCACGCGCAATACGAAATTGACGGTGCCAAAGCGCTGGGCATGACGACTGTACGCTTCAACCCGGACGTAGATTGCACCGAGTCAGATCACCTGATTGCACATTTTTCAGATCTTTTGGACGTTGCGCAGACACCCTTTACCGCCCTAACCGTATGAGGATAGCCGCAGTTATTTGAGACAAAGCCGTATCTAGAAGTCGGTCGCAAGATTTGTGTTCAGCTTTGTTGCTGTATTCGGGTATGTTCCGTTTCGGGGTGTAATCGGATCAAGCGGGCATTTCGTGCAGCTATTGCACATCGCTTCCGCGGTTTATGAGGNGCAGTCCTAAGTAANCCCCCTGAATTTAGTGGTGATGGACTCAGGCGGACACTACAACACCTGCTCTAACCTACGCGCTGGCGCAAGGACCCCCAAGGTTTTTCGTGGTCGATTGTTGAGGTGATTTGCGACTTCATCCAGCTCTTCTTGAGAGTAGTGCGAAAGGCAGGATCCCTTCGGGAAGTATTGGCGCAGCACGCCATTGGTATTTTCGTTTGTTCCACGTTGCCATGGACTGATTGGGTCGCAAAAATAGACTTTGATATCTGTTGCCACCTTGAANTTNTGATGAGAGGCTAATTCGGTGCCACGATCCCAAGTCAGGCTTTGTTCGAGCTAGCTGGGCAGTTTCGTCCTTTGACCGGCCAGGGCAGAGACCATCTGATCGGTCTTCTTACCGTCAACTATGACTAAGATCGTAAACCGTGTCTGACGCTCAAGGACGGGGGCGATGTAACTGTTCTTCGACCCGCAGATAAGATCGCCTTCCCAATGCCNGGGAACTGCGCAATCTTCTATGGCCGCAGATCTTTCCCGGATAGATACGCCTTCGACAATTTGTTGTCCCAATCCTGGCTTGTGACCTTTGGCATGCCGGAATTTACGGCTTCTTCTGAGATGGTTGCGCAACTCCTTTCGAAACAGCCCCCGTGTTTGCATGAACAAGCTTTTGAAAATTGTCTCATNCGACACATACATGCCTTCGGTATCAGGATACGTCAGTTTGAGCCATCCTGCGATTTGCTCAGGAGACCCGTCGTCACGCAGCCTAGCATCAACAAGGTCTTTCAGCGCTGGATTTTGGTTCGATAAAATAGGCTTTGGTCGTCGCTCGCGACGCCAGGCAGATTTATCAGTAATGATGGCACGAAATCTCTTCTGTCCACCGTTTTGTTGATCTCACGGCGTATAGTAGAAGGCTGCGGCACAAAGCGTAGGCGATAAATCGAATGCTATATCCATGAGAAATGCCACGCGAAATATCCTCACGCTCTTCCAAGCTGAGCGCCTCGGCACGCCTGAAGCGATGCCGCGGTCTGATACCCCCATGATACTGAAGATATGAAAATACAGTTGCAGGTGGCTTGTCGATGATACGGGCAATACTTGCCATTGGCGTTCCACGTTCCTATTCGCGCCAAATCACTGACTTCTTGTGATCGTCCATCGGTAGCGGTTTAGTCATCAACACAGCCCTTCAGCCTTATGCTTTACTCTGTGTTGCAGTGACCGCCTGAATCCATCACCATAAAAAAAGGGGAGGTTACCGTTGGAGTAAACTGGCAATTTGAGAAGGACGAAGGAGAGTAAGAAACAACGGTCATAAGGCTGGTTTGGGAAAACCAGATAGAAGCCAGGAGCCACGTGCTTGCATCAACGATTTGGATCTAATCCATTGACACCATACAGGTCAGCAGCGTGCGAAAGCTGCATATATAGGCTGGGCACACGACTGTACTGATCACTTGTTCCAAGCAATCTGAAAACCTTCTTGCATTGAAAAGGACATCCACACACGGGTTTTACAATCCACGACGCCAGCACTCAGCACTGGGCTGGAAAAGTCCTGTCGCCTTTGAACGGAAAGTGGCCGAAATGATCATTTGGGGCGGTATTAAAGCGGGGCAGGTCCACATGGAGAGTTTACGGTGAGCCTTTTGACAATGGTTCCTTGCATTTTAGTTACAACTCACGCAATCAAAAATTGACCTTGACCATAACCTTTTGGGGTGAGATCTTGTTTCTCGTCATTGCTCTGAAAGCCGATTTTTGACTTGTTTGGTCTGGTAAAATGCCTGTGGAATGATGTTAACATAAAAGCTTCGCATATTCCTAAGATAAATCTTGAAAAAGGGCTTGCAGCAGTTCTGGCAAGGTATTACATGCACACCGTATAGCCCCTATAGCTCAGCTGGTAGAGCAACTGATTTGTAATCAGTAGGTCCGCGGTTCGAGTCCGTGTGGGGGCACCATTAAAATCAATGACTTAGCGGAATTTTGACTAGTGGTGTTTTGCCTTTGGGTTCCATATGGGTTCCAAAACATTGCCGCTACGGGAAAATTCACAGTTATTATTTGTCCGGCTAAGGTCGACTAATACTGCCTAAAATATTGAGTGATAATAA
>NYVC01000026.1 GCA_002684375.1 Marinovum sp. | reverse complement strand
CCAACCAGAAGTCCCAAAGCAGGCGTTGCGCTGATGGCGCAGGCACCCTATTCTATGCTTTTGGAATCCGTTGAAATGGTCTTGTGCGATCGTACTGAGCTGGATTGCAAATATTTTGACCCATTATTGAATCAACACCAAACAGATTTAGGTCCAAAACAAGTCACAGACTGCACACATACTTGATCACAAATGTTGAAACGGCTCCGCGAGGCCCTGCAACCGTCGCTGGATCTCTGCGACTGCCCGACAATATCAGTGCAATAGATACAATAAAGATTTGCAGTGGGCTTACGATAACCGGCAAAACGACCTTCGGATTAGAGATCCCGCATACCCGCCATAAATAAGCCATACTTGAATTCTAGCATGAGCAAGCAGGTGGTCTGGCCTGCTATTTTTTACATACGTTTAGCAGAGTTCACTTTCCGCATGCTGGAATTCGAAAATGTAAGCAAATCCTTTTGGACGGGCGTTCAAAGGAAAGTTATCTTAGACCGTGTCTCTTTTAAGGTGGAGCTGGGTACGAGCTTGGGAATTTTGGCCCCAAACGGCACTGGCAAAACAACACTGATCAACATGATGGCCGGATTGGAAAAACCTGACGAAGGCGTCATCCGCAGGAATTGCAGAATATCTTTTCCCCTTGGCTTTATGGGGGGCGTGGTCCCCAAACATTCCGCAATGATCAACGCGCGGTATATTGCCAGGCTCTACGGATTGGACCCCGATTATGTTGAGGCCTTCTGTCGCTGGCTCTGCGGTCTGGATGAGTATTTTGACCAGCCTTTGGGGGTTTACTCCAGTGGGATGAAAGCACGCTTTACGTTCTCGCTAATGCTGGCCTTGGAATTTGACATTTATCTCATCGACGAAGGCATGCCCAGCAGTACCGATGCCGAATTCAACCGAAAATCCGCGAGCATCCTTCAGGAGCGGCTGCGAACAACCACAATTATTATTGTATCGCATCAGCCTGAAGTACTTGAGAAATTTGCACAAAAGGCAGCCGTATTACATTGGGGAAAATTACATATGTTCGAAAGCTTGGAGGAGGCAAAGCAACTTTATGACTATGAAACAACCCGTTAGGAAATTTCGTATCAGGCGTGTTCCTACAACACCAAGCCCCCAATTAGACACCCCCCAATCAGACACAGTGCCAGAAAAACTGGCAGACGATCAAATGCACCCTACAGCCAGTCAAATTCAAACCGCGCAAGTCCAAACCGCGCAAAGTACGGCCAACCAGCCCCAATCCACACATCCTCAAACCCATCATTTTAAAGATGGACAGTCTCAAAAAGCGCATCCTCAAACCGATCATACCCAGGTGAAGCCGTCACAACACCTTCATCCTCAAAACAATCTTGCGACACCCCCACATAAAGAGACAAGCCCCGAAACAAATCGCCCAAAAAAAACGCCACCAGCAGTCGCGAACAACACGACTGATACGACACCCGCAAATCAAATCGAGGCAATCCAAAAAGAAGGGTTAACCGGGCGCCAACTGCGCATGGCCCGTCGTATCGCCAATGAACATAAATTACCTGCGCAAACGGATTTTGATGCCGTGCGTCTGCTCAGGGCAAAAGGAATTGATCCATTTAACCGCAGCAATCCTCTTGATTGGATTTCACCAGAGCAAAATCAAAACAAGTCTCCATCTCCCGACAATGCAAAGGTCCAGCTGCCACAAAAAATTGAAAAAGCACCCGAAACGCTACCCTCTACCGACGTCAATCCTATCGACCGCCGAAGCGAAGAAATCCGACAAATTCAACTGGAAATCACCCGCAGGCGCCGCCGAAAGGCGTTAATGTTATTGGCCCGTTTGGTGGTTTTTGTGTTCTTGCCCACGGCAGTAACGGCTTGGTACTTTTATTTTGTCGCAACACCGCTGTATTCGACCAAAGCTGAGTTTTTGATCCTTAACGCAGAGGGGAGCGCCAGCGCAGGTGCAGGAGGTCTCCTTACGGGCACGGGCCTTGCCTCAAGCCAAGACGCGGTCTCTGTGCAAAATTATCTATTGTCAAAAGAGGCAATGTTGCGCTTGGACAATGATGTCGGGTTCAAAGCCCATTTTTCACAAAGCTGGATCGACCCATTACTACGGCTTGACAAGGACGCCTCAAACGAAAAGGCTTATAAACTTTACAAACGCAACCTCGAGATTGGCTATGATCCAACCGAAGGGGTATTGAAAATGGAAGTCACGGCAACCGATCCGGCCGTCTCCAAACAATATGCCGAGGCTTTGATCGCGTACTCAGAGGAAAAAATAGACAACCTGTCGCGCCGCAAACGTGACAATCAGGTTGCAGACGCTGAAAAAGCGCTTGAAAAAGCCCATCAAGAACGGCTGGATGCACAGGAAAGGCTGTTAAGGTTACAACATGAAAATGCGGTGGTCGACCCGCAGGGCAAACTGACCGCTATGCGTGCCCGGATCACTCATTTTGAGACCGAATTGCAACTGAAAAGACTGCGACTGCAGGCTTTGCTGGATAATCCACGCCCCAATACTGCAAAACTATCCGGTCTTAAGGGCGATATTAGACGTCTCATTGCTTTGCTTGATGAAATGAACCTAGAAATGGTGGATGCGTCACAGGGAGAGCAGTCGCTTGCGGACCTAAGCCTGCAAATCTTAATGGCACAGGGCGATCTGCAAACCCGCGATATGATGCTGCAAAGATCACTGGAAAACTTGATCCAGACCCAACGAGAGGCCAGCTCGCAAGTGCGCTATCTCACGACCAGTGTATCTCCAGTAGAGGCACAGGATCCGAGTTATCCAAAGAAATTCGAAAACGCGATCCTTGCCGCCTTGATCTTTTCCGGAATCTACTTGATGCTTTCGTTGACAGCTTCCATTCTCCGCGAACAGGTTTCATCATAATGAAGAACATAGAGTGTGCCGGTCTAACTTTAGGCAATACGCAAGCGCTGACCTTAATAGCGGGCCCGTGCCAATTGGAATCCGCCGGACATGCCGAGATGATTGCCGGCCACTTGAAAGAGGCTTGCGCCGCCGCTGGAGCGCAATTCGTCTTTAAAGCTTCTTTCGACAAGGCCAATCGCACCTCCCTCAGCGGCCAGCGCGGCATTGGCCTCGACGCGGGATTGAAGGTACTTCAGCATATCAAAGAAACGCTCAAAGTACCGGTTTTGACGGACATTCACAGCCCCGAGCAATGCGCCCCCACGGCCGAGGTCTGCGATATCTTGCAAATACCTGCCTTTTTGTGCCGACAAACCGATCTGCTGCTCGCCGCCGGACAGACCGGCGCAGTAATCAATGTGAAAAAGGGACAGTTTCTAGCCCCGTGGGATATGCCTAATATTATCGCTAAAATCGAAAGCACCGGCAATCAACAGCTGCTTTTAACCGAGCGCGGGACCTCGTTTGGCTATAATACCTTGGTGGCTGATATGCGCGCCCTGCCCCAGATGGCACGATCCGGTTATCCGGTGGTGATGGATGCAACACACTCTGTTGCACAGCCCGGCGGCAAAGGCACCTCAAGCGGCGGACAACGCGAATTTGCCCCGGTGATGGCGCGGGCTGCCGTCGCGTTGGGCATCGCCGCGGTGTTTATCGAGACCCATGAAAATCCGGACACTGCCCCATCAGATGGGCCAAATATGATTGTCCTCGACCAAATGCCGGCGTTGATCTCCACGCTTATGCAATTCGACCAGATCGCCAAGGCCAATCCGATCGTTCTGTAACTGTGCGACTGCTTATCAATCATTACTAGGCACTGCACAGGCATTCTAAAACCGCAGCAATCGCTGTTTTAGAATGCCGTCTTTGGTTCCAAACAACAAAAAACCGGGTGTTCAGGCCCGGTTTTTTAACATCCCGCGAATACCTTTACGGCTATGGTTGCTCGTCGCCGCTGCCACCGTCTTCAGGAAGGTTGAAAAAGCTGTCGGCGTCACGGATATCAACCGGACCGCTGTCCGCATCTTCGTCCTCATCGTCTTCACGCAGGGCAAAGGCTTCCAACCCGCTGGTGTCCTCGGCTAATTTTGGTTCAATAGGCATCTCAAGGCTCTGCGCAGTGCTGACCAGCTTGCGGCGTTCATCGTCACTCATCACAACGCCCTCAGCCAGTTTCTTCGCTGCAGCTTTTTGCACAACCGCATCAAGCTCTGACTGCTTGCACAGACCAAGAGCTACAGGATCAATCGGCTGAATGTTCGAAATATTCCAATGAGTCCGCTCGCGAATAGCCTGTATCGTCGGCTTCGTGGTGCCAACCAGCTTGCCGATCTGACTGTCCGAAAGTTCCGGATGAAACTTAACCAACCACAGGATCGACGCAGGACGATCCTGCCGTTTCGAAAGAGGGGTATAACGGGGACCACGACGCTTTTCTTCGCCCTGTGCTGCAGCATTAAACTTTAGCTTTAACTGTCGCAGGGGATTGGCCTCGGCACCCGAAATCTCTTCACTGGTCAGTTGGTTATTGACCACCGGATCAAACCCTTTGACCCCGGTGGCTACATCCCCATCCGCAATCCCCTGCACTTCTAACTCGTGCATGCCGGTAAAATCACCGATCTGCTTAAAGGTCAGTGTGGTGTTGTCGACCAACCAAACAGCGGTCGCTTTTGCCATGATAGGTTTGCCCATTAGGTCTCTCCTTACTACATCTTCCCCCTCGCCCCGAAGCAGGCAGCCTGACAACAGGCGGGTTTCCATTTTATGGGGAACTTACGCAACGTATAAGCTGGTTTTTCAAATAAGGAAAGAGCCAATCAACAAGGGGCATTCACTAGAACAGCCGGACAAATGAGGCACCTTACAGCAGTTTAATCATGGTCAATTCGCAGGACAATCTTACCAATATGCGTGCTTGTTTCCATCCTAGCATGCGCCTGCGCCGCCTGATCCAAATCAAAACAACTGTCGATCACTGGGGCGATCCGACCCGCTGACAGTAGGGGCCAAACCTGAGACAGCAGACTTGATGCAATGCGTGCTTTTGCAACATCCGACTGCGGACGTAAAGTGCTGCCGGTCAGTGTTAACCGGCGCGTCATCACTTGGGTGAAATTAAGGGATGTTTTCGGGCCTTGCAAAAATGCGATCTGAACAAGACGACCGTCATCGGCGAGCGCATCAAGATTGCGCGCAATATATTCGCCACCCACCATGTCCAAAATTATATCCGCGCCGCCTTCGCCTTGCATGATGGGCACAAAGTCCGTCTCACGGTAATTAACCGCCCGCTCGGCCCCCAAATCAAGACAAGCACGACATTTGGCATCAGAGCCCGCCGTGGTGAACACCCGCGCGCCAAACGCCCGCGCCAGTTGGATCGCTGTGGTACCGATCCCCGAAGATCCACCATGCAGCAAAAAACGCTCTCCCGCTTTTAGACCACCGCGCTGGAACACATTTGACCAAACCGTAAAAAACGTCTCGGGCAGACAGGCCGCCTGTTTGAGATCAAACCCGTTGGGCACCGGCAGGCAATGCGCTGCCTGTGTCACCGCATACTCGGCATAGCCCCCTCCGGGTAGCAACGCACAAACTTGTTGACCCTGCTGCAGGCCCAAGACGCCCGCCCCACAGGCGGCGATGGTGCCTGAAGCCTCTAACCCGGGCAAGTCGCTGGCCCCCGCCGGTGGATTGTACAAACCAGCCCGCTGCAGCGCGTCTGGCCGGTTGACCCCCGCATAGGCGACCTTAAGCACCACCTGCCCCGGTCCCGGAACGGGAACTGGCCGCTCGGCCAAGTGCAAAACATCCGGAGCCCCGGGGGCGGAAATTTCAATAGCGCGCATCATGCAATAAATCACTTTCAATTAAGAGCGTCGAGACCAGTTTCCTGGCAAGTCAACTGTCGGCACACCACTTGGTGCTTTGATCTTGGACAAAAGCCAGTTTGGCCCCGCCAAGAGTTGTTTGGCAAGCGGGTTGGCATTCACCTGTGCTTTGAATTTTTCAAATTGCATCACGTTTTCAATACGCCGGTCTAGAAACGTCCAAGTGTCTTGATGATTCGGTGAATTATCACCCAGCCAATAGAGCACAGTCGCGCTGTAAACACTGCTGAGGGTCAGGCGCTTGGTGTACCAGTTCACATCAGCCGAACTGTCCCCTATCGCCGCCCATATCCGGTCGCATGTGCCCCATACCAGCCCGGCACCTTCTGCCGCATGCTGTGGCAATGCCATCAGTGTAGCTCCTCGGCGCACTGCTTCTTTATCGCGGATAGCATCCAAGCGGGCGCGCACCGAAAAGGTTATTTTTTCTCTTATTTTCATGGCGTTAATATCTGTTTTTTGCAAAACAACCTGCATGGCCTCATCGCCATCGTGATGAAAGCGTATCGCCAGATCAATCGCCCCCCTCGGACAGGCCAAAGCCGCCATTTGCCGCGTGATCGACAGGTCTTGGCAAGCCGCTTTCAGGCTGGTTTCAGACCAGCCATCAAACGCCACATGGGGCAGTGCTGCAGCCAAAAGTTGCGCCTGCATGTCCTCATTTTCCTGTACAGCCATATGACCATTCCTCTGTTTGTGCGTGCTAGACAAGCTAGCTCGTTATTGCTATAGGACCAACTCCTGCAATCCTTGCAACTCTAAACTAGAAAGGTGGTGACAACCACATGCAGGTTAGTGTCCGCGATAACAACGTTGATCAGGCGCTCCGCGCCCTGAAGAAAAAACTACAACGCGAAGGCGTTTTTCGGGAAATGAAGCTCAAGCAACATTTCGAAAAACCGTCTGAGAAAAAAGCACGCGAAAAAGCTGAAGCTATCCGCCGTGCCCGCAAGTTGGCTCGTAAAAAAGCCCAGCGCGAAGGTATGATGTAAGATCATCGCCATGCGACGATCATCGAGACGAGACAACCCCCGGGCGTTTGCTGCGGGGGTTTTTCTTTTTCGATGCTCTTAAATGACGCCTTTTTGCTACCAAACAATAGATTGGCGGCTACAGTCAAAATTAGTAAATTTTGGGCACGTAAAGTTCATCCCCCAGAAAGCGCCGTTCATAGTCGGCGTTAAAAACGCGTTCTGGTAAAGTCACCTCTTCGCGGACCTGCTCGTGATACGGCAACATCGATAACAAATGTTCGATACAATTCAGCCGTTCGCGTTTTTTATCATTGCCTTCGACAATATACCAAGGGGCCTCGGGAATATTGGTGCGCGCCAGCATATCCTCTTTGGCCTTGGTATAATCCTCCCAACGGATTCGGGATTGCAAATCCATTGGCGATAGTTTCCACTGCCGCATTGGATCATGAATGCGCATCAAGAAACGCATTTGCTGTTCTTGATCTGTTATGGAAAACCAGTACTTCAAAACGATAATGCCTGACCTCACCAGCATTCTTTCAAACTCTGGCACGTCGCGGAAAAATTGCTCGACCTGATCTTCAGAGGCAAACCCCATCACCCGCTCAACGCCNGCGCGGTTGTACCAAGAGCGGTCAAACAGAACAATTTCCCCTCCAGCNGGCAAATACGGCACATAGCGTTGAAAATACCATTGCGATTGTTCCCGTTCAGTGGGTTTTGGCAGCGCCACAACCCGCGCCACCCTAGGGTTGAGACGCTGGACAATACGTTTGATGACGCCACCTTTGCCCGCGCTGTCCCGCCCCTCGCAGATAACCAGAACTTTGGCGCCGGTATGCTCGACCCAATCTTGCAGCTTAATCAGCTCGGTTTGTAGGCGCAAAAGGTTGCGAAAATAGGTCCGATTATCCAAGGAGTCCGGGTTTCTTTCTTTATAAGCGCGACGAATGTCGTCATCCATCATCGGTTCACTGAATTCGAGCTCGAACATTTCCTCTAGGGTTTCATCAAGCTCTGTATCCAACCAATCTCNGGGACGATCATTACTCTCACTCATACGTGTTCTCCTTTATATTCTGGCGCTGGCTGGAATGCTTTGACATCGGCTTACAATTTTGAATGTGACAAAATCATGTCCGCGGCCTTTTCAGCGATCATAATGGTGGGCGCATTGGTATTGCCACTGGTAATTTTCGGCATCACGCTGGCGTCNACCACGCGCAGCCCTTCAAACCCGCGCAATCTGAGCTGTTCATCCAACGGCGCCTCGCCCTCCGCACCCATCGCAACCGTGCCGCTGGGGTGGAAAATTGTTGTTCCAATATCGCCCGCCGCCATCATCAGTTCTGTGGTCTCAAGCACGTCGGCCCCNGGCGCCATTTCAACCGGTGCATAGCGCTGCAGCGCAGGGGCTGCCATAATTTTCCGTGTTAACCGGATTGCATCCACAGCCACTTGGCGATCTCCCGGTGTGGAAAGATAATTTGGCGCTATCCGCGGCATCGCTTTGGGATCAGGCGAAGTCAACTCAACGATCCCGCGACTTTCCGGCCGCAGATTACACACACTGGCGGTAATTCCGGGGAAATCATGCAGGGGCTCGCCAAAGGCATCAAGCGACAAGGGCTGGACATGATATTCCAGATCCGCCGATGCCAGCCCTGCACGTGATTTGGCAAACGCCCCAAGCTGACTGGGTGCCATCGCCATCGGACCCGAGCGCTTGAACGCATACTCCAATCCAATCTTCGCTTTGCCCCAAAGAGAATGAGCCAATGTATTTAAGGTGGTGGCGCCTTGCAGTCGATAACTGCACCGCAGTTGTAAGTGATCTTGCAAATTAGACCCCACCGATGGCATATCGGCGCGTATAGTAATCGCGTGGNCCGCCAGCAAATCGGCACTGCCAATTCCGGACAATTGCAACAGATGAGGTGACCCGATCGCCCCCGCCGAGATAATCACCTCAGCCTTGGCNCGGACGGTTTTAACNTCGCCGTGTTGTTCGAACTCGACCCCGACCGCNCGCCGACCATCGAACAAGACACGCTGCGTATGGGCATGGGTTTCCACCCTCAGCAAATTTTTTTGCGCGCTACGTAAAAAAGCTTTGGCAGTGTTGATACGCCAGCCCTTGCGCTGGTTTACGCGAAAATAACCGACGCCCTCGTTATCNCCAGTATTGAAATCGTCACACTCTGGCAGCCCGTATTGGATCGCCGCCTGTTTCCAATCATCCAANACNTCCCAATGCAGCCTCTGGTTTTCCACCCGCCATTCACCGCCTGCCCCATGCAGATCTGAAGGNCCGTCAACATAGTCCTCCGATTTCTTGAAATACGGCAACACGTCGTCCCAGCCCCAACCCGAGAGCCCACTTTGCCGCCAACCATCATAATCAGCCGCCTGCCCGCGCAGATAAAGCATGCCATTAATCGACGAGCAGCCACCCAAAAGTTTACCGCGCGGATACTGCAGCGACCGGCCGTTCAATCCGGCCTCCGGGCTTGTGCGAAAACACCAATCGGTGCGCGGGTTGCCAATNCAATACAAATATCCAATGGGAATATGCACCCAGTGGTAATTGTCACTACCGCCCGCCTCGAGCAGCAACACCCGGTGGCCCGCGTCGGCAAGCCGCTTGGCGACGACACANCCAGCACTGCCAGCGCCCACAATCAGATAATCACAATCCATCTTACTCCTTATCAACGCCCAGACACGCCGTTCCAACGGTAAGCCTGNGGCACAATTTGCGTCAATCAAAGCCCAGTGGTAACGATGTCGTTTTGAACACTGTCCGCAATGCAAAACTTGATTGCATTTGCGCCACNCCGGGAAGTCGCGCCAGATATTGGCGGTGNATCCGCGCAAAATCTTCTGTGTCTTCGGCCACAACCTTGAGCATATAATCGGCTGTGCCTGCCATAAGGTGACACTCCAGTACATCCGGGATCAATGCCACAGCTTTCTCAAAAGCCTCNAGCACCTCATCGGCCTGTCCACGCAGGGTGATCTCGACAAAGACCGTTGTCGGCACCCCGATTTTGCGCGGATTAAGCAGAGCAACATACTGGTTGATATACCCATTTTTCTCAAGCTGCTGCACCCGGCGATGACAGGCCGAGGCCGACAAACCTACCTGTTCTGATAGATCCAAGTTGGACATTCGGCCTGATTTTTGAAGCAAACGCAGGATACGACGATCTAACTGATCCAAAGCCATTGAACGCTCATTTCATCGATTAATATTGCATATTTCAATACAATATTCGATTTGACAGCAAAAGACGAGTGAATTCCTTTTTGTTGGAGAGACCGCAAACGCGGCGCTCTCTCCAGATCAACTTTGTATTAATACCTGAAACACACCCAAGANGGTCAAACAGTTGGAAGCACATTCGGTACGGGGTAATTCGCCCAAGCAACCACCTGAAAATTCATTTTTTCCGGTCATTTGNCGGCCGGCAAAGACAAAACTGTTGCTGCATTAACTGGCGCAGCGTCGTCCCAGCCTTATGATTTTGCCAGCGCATCCCGTATCTCAGTCAGCACGCTCAACTCAGTTGGGCCGGCAGGTACAACCTCAACCTGTTTTTCCTCTTGCTTTTGAGAGGCGTCTTTAATCCGGTTGATATAACGAACCAGCATAAAAACGACAAAAGCGATAATCATAAAATTAACCACAGCCATCAAAAAGGCCCCGTAGGCAAACACCGAGGCACCTGCGTCGCGCGCCGCCGTCAGGGACACAAATTCCGCTTCTCCTTTCAGCACAATGAATAAATTTACAAAATCAACACCGCCAAAAAACAATCCAATCAAAGGGTTTATCAGATCGCTCACCATTGACTTTACAATTGCTGTGAAGGCGGCACCAATGATAAGTCCAACGGCCAGATCCATAACATTGCCCTTGGCAATAAAGTCCTTAAATTCCTTAATCATATCAGATTCCTACTGTTAAAATTGACAATTTTCTAAAAATAACTTGCCAAATTGATGCAAATACGTGCTTGAAACTCTTTATAACTTAACGATACTCGTTTGCTACATGATGAAAGACCATGCACCAAGTCACATGAGCCTCATCTGCGAAGCCAAAGCAGTTTAGCGGTACGAATTATCACTATATGTACGTACCATAGCGCTCATAAGCACGCCACGGGCAGGAAACCGAAACGACCAGACCAGATTAAGATCAGGACCCGGCGCTCACGCGGGCAGTTCGCCCGTCAGAACATACCGCAGAAGCGCCGCAACCTGCGCGGGGTTCTCAGCCACAGCCAGAGCCGCTGCGTTCACTTCTTTCAGCGCGTGACTGTGTTCTGGCGGGTGCAGAACAATCAGAGATTTCCCCAAAGCCGCTGCATAACCGGCATCAAAGGCCGCGTTCCACTGTTTGTATTTTTCGCCAAAGCGCACCACCACGACGTCGGCCTCTTCAATCCCCTTTCGGGTCCGGATGGCATTCAATTTTGCACCCTTATGGTCGTGCCAAAATTTGTCAGGCTCTGCGCCCAGAATCACCACGCCGCAATCATCGCTGGCACTATGGTCGGTGACCGGCGCATTGAATGCCACATCAAGACCTCTCGCTGCTGCAATAAGCTGTTCGCGCCAATCCGTGTGAATTTCACCCGATAAATAAACTTGAAGTGTCATTTCTGTCTCTCTCCTCTTGCACAAGGTCCATTATTTATGACCATCAAGTTGGGCTTAAGCGCGCAGAACGCCACCCGTCGCTTTTGCAACTTTCTCGACAATTTTACCACAGACCGCCTCAAGATCGGCCTCGGTCAGCGTCGCCGCAACAGGTTGCAAGCGCACGGTGATGGCCAGTGACTTCTTTCCATCTCCAAGTGAGTCACTGCTAAATTCGTCGAACACCCGCACCGCGTCAATCAACGCCTTATCCGCAGAACTGGCGGCATTGAGTAGGGTTAACGCCTCGACTTCGGCGTCGACCACAAAAGCAAAATCACGCTCTACCGCCTGCAAATCGCGCAGTGCCAGTGCCGGCCGTGTGGCAGAGACTTTGCGCGGCAAAGGAATACCCTCTGGCCAGATCGTGAAGCCCACCGCCGGACCTTTTACGTCAAGATTCTGCAATACTTTGGGATGAATTTCACCGAATACCGCCAGCATTTTTTTCGGGCCCAGGCAGATGCGCCCGTGACGGCCAGGATGCCACCAACTGGCGCCATCTCGTAAAATCTGAACTTTCGCAGGCGCGCCCATCGCCGCCAAGACGGCTTCGACATCAGCTTTAACATCATACAAGTCAACTGGCCGCGCAGCACCATGCACATCCTTGGGACTGGTGCGTCCGATCAAAATACCTGCCACTTGCAGATGCTGTTCGTTTGGCTCACCACCGTGAAACACCGGGCCAACCTCGAACAGCGCCATATCTGCAAAGCCGCGCGCCTGGTTGCGGGCTGCTGCCTGCAGCAGGCCCGGCAAGAGATCGGGGCGCATATGGCTCATTTCGCTGGAGATTGGGTTCTCAAGCATGGTGACAGCGCTGCCACCACCAAACATTTGCGCGGCGCTTTGATCGATAAAGCTATAGCTGACGCATTCGTTATAGCCCAGCGACGCCGTGGTACGCCGCGCGATCTGCTCACGCCGCTGTATGGGCGACAAGATCGCTTTTGGCACGCCACTTTGCAACCGTGGCAAAGGTTTGCCTTGAAGCTTGGTCAAGGATGCCACCCGCGCCACCTCTTCAACCAAATCGGCCTCACCCATAATATCGGGGCGCCAACCGGGCACATGCGCCATGTCCCCCTGCAGATCGAATCCGAGCGCGGTTAAAGTGACGCGTTGCTCGGCCTCAGGCAGTTCCATCCCAACAAGTGATTGTATACGGTCGGTGTCCAATTGATAGGCACGCGCATGATCGGGCTGGGCGCCAGCGATTACCACCTCTGAGGCGGTGCCACCACACAGATCCAAAATCATCTGGCTGGCAGCCTCGATCCCCACCGGCGTCCACGACGCGTCAATACCACGTTCAAACCGATAGCGTGCGTCGGAATTGATCTTAAGCGCCCGTCCGGTATAGGCCGTGCGTACCGGATCAAAATACGCGCCCTCGAGGAATACATTCACCGTCTCATCCGTACAGCCTGAATGTACCCCGCCCATAATACCGCCAAGACTTTCAATCCCATCGGCGTCGGAAATAACCGTCATACCCTCGGCCAACGTATAGTCTTTGTCATCCAGCGCCGAAAAGACCTCACCGCCTTTGGCCCTGTGGACGCGCAGGGCACCGCCGGCGACTTTATCCGCATCAAACACGTGCAGGGGCCGGTTGCTGTCATAGGTGAAGAAATTTGTCACATCAACAAGCGCCGAGATCGGCCGCAGCCCAATGGCTTTCAGGCGATCTTGCAGCCATGCGGGGCTAGGGCCGTTTTTCACGCCTTGGATCACCCGGCCGTAAAACACGGGACATTGATCACGCGTATCTTCATCAATCGTCACTGTTACCGGACAGGCAAACCCCCCGGAAACCGACGGCACATCCTGTGGCTTGAGCCGGCCCAAGCCGCGCGCGGCGAGGTCACGCGCGATACCGCGCACGCCAAGCGCATCAGGCCGGTTCGGGGTGATGGCGATTTCAATGACAGTATCGACCTTGGCGGGATCATGCGCGGCCAACCAATCGATAAACAGGTCACCAACCTCGCCCGAAGGCAGCTCAATGATGCCATCATGTTCGTCCGACAGCTCCATTTCACGCTCTGAGCACATCATGCCAAAGCTCTCAATCCCGCGGATTTTGCCGACACCTATGGTGGTATCTATCCCCGGCACATAGACGCCGGGCTTGGCAATCACCACTGTGATCCCGGTGCGGGCATTGGGCGCACCGCAGATAATCTGGCTCTCACCCTCATCCGTCGCCACCTGACAGACCCGCAGCTTGTCGGCATCGGGATGTTTTTCTGCACTTAACACTTTGCCAATGGTAAAATCCTTGAGCCGGTCTGCAGGATTTGAAACCTCTTCCACCTCCAGTCCAAGGTCAGTCAGCGCATACAGGATGTCATCCAAAGGCGCCGTCGTTTCCAGATGATCTTTCAACCAAGCAAGGGTGAATTTCATGATCGTACCTCCAATGACACCGCTCAGCGGTCTGCCAGATCCTCAACAAGTTCAAAATGTTCAAACAGCAGCAGCATCTCGGGATCAAAGCCGCCGTTGCGTTCAAAAAACGCCTTATGATCTTTGCGCCATCCCGCCAGATCTGCGTTTTCGCCCTCTGCAAGCGCGGCCGCTTCGCCTACATCACAAAACCGTATTTGTTCAAGACGAACTGTGCGTGTCACCAGCGCGGGAACATCATCCCAATCGGTTGCGATATCGCAACGGCCCAGTTTGGGCATGGCCTCGGGCTCTGTCTGGAAATTGGCCAAGGCATCGCACGATGCCGTTTTCGTCCCCGCCCGCACCAACGCGTTGAGCCGGTTACACATCTCGGCGCTATCCCCAAACTTGAATGTACCTGCCCCGGGATAGACGTCTTGCAGATCTTCCATCTCTTCGGTCATCTGCTCAGCCCGCCGTGTAGATTAGGCTGGTCCAGACTGGCAAAGCCATAATGGCGCAGCCAACGTAGATCACTGTCGAAAAACGCCCGCAGATCGGGAATACCGTATTTGAGCATCGCAATGCGATCGATTCCCATGCCAAAAGCAAAGCCCTGCCATTCGTTAGGGTCAATTCCACCCGCAGCCAGCACTTTAGGGTGCACCATACCCGAGCCAAGGATCTCAAGCCAGTCGTCACCCTCGCCGACTTTCAGTTGCCCGCCGGCCCAAGAACACCGGATATCGACTTCGGCCGAGGGTTCAGTGAACGGGAAATGCGAAGCGCGAAACCGCAGTTCGACATCATCGACCTCGAAAAATGCTTTGACAAACTCTTCCAATACCCATTTCAAATTTGCCATCGAGATGTCTTTGTCGACCGCAAGCCCTTCGACTTGATGAAACATTGGCGTGTGGGTCTGATCATAGTCCGCGCGGTACACGCCACCAGGGCAAATTATACGCAGCGGCGCACCCATTTTTTCCATCGAGCGCACCTGAACCGGCGAGGTATGGGTGCGCAGAACATGCGGCGGGCGATTATCGCCCTCGGCACGATGCATATAAAACGTGTCCATCTCGGCACGCGCCGGATGGTGGCCGGGAATGTTCAGAGCATCAAAATTATACCAATCAGTGTCGATCCGTGGGCCCTCGGCAACCCCAAAGCCCATATCCGCAAAAATCGCCGCCACTTCTTCGCTGACCTGACTTATCGGATGGAGGGTGCCCTGCCGTCGGTCACGCGCTGGCAATGTGACATCAAGCCATTCAGCTTGAAGTCGCTGATCGAGCGCAGCATCCGACAGCGCCGTTTTCTTGGCCGCCAAGGCGCTGTTGATCTCATTTTTCAGCGCGTTCAGTTTAGGGCCGGCACTCTGGCGTTGCTCTGGGGTCATCTTGCCCAGTTCACGCATTTTCAGGCTGACTTCACCTTTTTTGCCAACCGCTTGCAGGCGCAGGTCTTCCAGCGCCACCTCGTCCTCTGCTGCCATGATGGCAGTCAGATATTTATCTCTCAGATCATCCATGCAGGATCTCCACTTGCGTGGCACCCTGCTATCACATCCGCATTTCTGCGCAACCATCTAGGCCGGAAAGGCAACAAAGTCAGAAAATTGATTTTCGTCCCCGCACCTCTAATATTTTTCGAGACTCAGTCACCAAACCATTCTCCGACACGATGGTTTTAGGCGGTTCTAATTTCAGTTTTTTTTCAAAGACCACCATCGAGTCGTAAAATTGAACTGACGAAAGCGCCTTTGCGATAGGATGAAAGGGAAAAATATCATCCTGATCGGTGTACCAACTGTGCATACGGTCAATCAAATCCTTCGAAAACTCGACAAAGCTTTTCTGGGCCCGAAAGCCCCCTCCAAAGCCTGGCCAATAACTGGTATGGGTGTCTTCAACCACATAGAGGCCACCGTCAGAAAGCCGCGGCCACAGCGCGTTGAAGCTGGCTATTTGTTGATGCATCTTATGGCCACCATCATCAATAATGATGTCAAAAGGGCCATGTTTGGTGGCGACATCCTGCAAAAATATTCCGTCGGACTGATCGCCGATTTCAACAGTAAGCCCTGGCACCTCAAACGCTTTGCAGGCAGGATCAATATCGAGAAAGGTCAGCCGACTCTCCGCCCCGAAATAGTCTTGCCACATCTTGATGGAGCCACCCTTCCAGATGCCAATTTCTAAAAAACTGATATCCTGAGATCTCCAGGGGGCCAAGAGGCGGTGATAGACATCAAGATAATGGTCCATCTTGGTCATCACCTTGTCATCAGTCCGATGCAGGTAATCGCGGAAATAATTATCCAAAGTCATAAAATATCCCATAAAAAAAGCCGCACAAACCAATGTGCGACTTTTCATACGATATTTTGCAGGCTTAAGCCAGCGCGGCCTGTGCCTTTACAACAATGGCTGTGAAGGCGTCCGGCTCGTGCACGGCAAGGTCGGCGAGAACCTTGCGGTCCACTTCAATCCCAGCCAAATTCAAACCATTGATAAAGCGCGAATACGTCAGCGCCTCATCATGGGCGCGTACCGCCGCATTGATCCGTTGAATCCACAAAGCGCGGAAGTTGCGCTTGCGGTTATGACGATCGCGGGTCGCATATTGATTGGCCTTATCGACCGCCTGTGCAGCAACCTTGAAGGTGTTCTTGCGACGGCCATAATAGCCTTTCGCCGCAGTAGTTATTTTTTTATGACGGGCGTGGGTAACGGTTCCACCTTTAACACGTGACATTGATCAAATCCTCCTTAGCGCGAGTAGGGCATCATCGACTTGATGATTTTCTCATCAGGTGCCGACAGTGTGGTTGTTCCGCGCGCTGTGCGGATAAACTTGGTGCTGCGTTTGATCATACCGTGGCGCTTACCGGCTTGGCCGGCCACCACGCGGCCACTGGCCGTCACTTTGAACCGCTTTTTGCAGCTCGATTTCGTCTTCATTTTGGGCATTTCCGTCTCCTATCAATCAAAGTCGGTCATTACACGGCTCGGCATGCCTCTGTGGCCGGACGTGCGTACGAACCAGTCGTATATGCCTGTCAACCCGAACTGGCAAGCCCAAATCAGACCCCACAGCGTGTCAAACTGTTATTCAGAATCTGTATCTGACAACAAACGCTCATCACAGGACGCCACCCGCAAAATATTGGTCGTGCCTTCAACGTTAAATGGCACCCCTGCGGTCACCACAATTTTATCGTCAGCCGTGCCATACCCTTGTTCGCGCGCCACTTTTGCGGCAGCGAAAACCGCCATTTTAAACCGGTGCACTGCTTCAACCAGCACACAGTGCGTGCCCCAGGTCAACGCCAACCGGCGCCCAGTACCAACCAGTGGTGAAAGTGCNAAAATTGGCACCCCCGGACGTTCACGCGCGGTCAAAAGCGCCGTGGTGCCCGATTGGGTAAAGCAACAGATCGCCTTAATATCGGCATTTTCGGCAATCTCCCGCGCGGCCGAGACGATCCCGTCCGGGACCGTGATCCGCTCCCGGCGGCGAGACGAGTTCATGATCTCAACGTAGGTTGGGTCGCCTTCTACTTCGATGGCTACATTATGCATCGTAGTGACCGCCTCGATCGGAAACGACCCTGCGGCAGATTCTGCCGAAAGCATAATCGCATCTGATCCTTCATAGATCGCGGTTGCAACATCCGACACCTCGGCCCGGGTCGGCATCGGCGAATCGATCATCGATTCAAGCATCTGGGTCGCCACGATAACAGGCTTGGCCGCCGCCCGACATTTGCGCACCATGCGCTTCTGCATCGGTGGCACGTTTTGTACTGGCAGCTCCACACCAAGGTCACCACGCGCCACCATAATGCCGTCAGACACTGTCAGGATTTCGTCAAAATTTTCTATGGCTGCCGGTTTTTCAATCTTAGAGATCACAGCCGCACGCCCGGCGATCAATTCCTTCGCCTCGGTCACATCACGAGGACGTTGCACAAACGACAAGGCCAACCAGTCAACCCCCAACTCACAGACGAACTCCAGATCCTTGAGATCTTTCTCGGACAGTGCCGCGAGCGGCAGAACGACATCCGGCACATTCACGCCTTTGTGATTGGAAATAACCCCCCCGGCAATCACCCTACACTTGGCAAAATCAGCCCCGAATTCTTCGACCAAAAGGCGGATTTTTCCATCATTCACCAGCAGATGTGCGCCCACTTCAAGCGCTGAGAAAATCTCACGATGCGGCAGGCAGACCCGGTTAACATCACCATCGCGCGGGTCCAGATCCAGCTGAAAATACGCGCCCTCAACCAGTGTCTCCTGGCCATTTGCAAAAGTACCAACGCGCAGTTTTGGGCCCTGAAGATCGGCNAGAATGGCGATCGGACTTGCCAACTCTTTTTCAATTTCTCGAATGATACGGTGGCGCTCTCGAATTTCGGCATGGCTGCCATGGCTCATATTTAGGCGAAACACATCCGCACCAGCCTGATGCAAGTCTTTTATCACGTCATAGGTGCTGGAGGCCGGTCCCAATGTCGCAACAATTTTTACTTTTCTCAGATGTCTCATTCCGCTGTCTCCTGCCGTTCCAAATTATGTTATCGCTAACANTTCGAGTATATCTGCGCTATCGCAAGCTTGTAATCAATCGCTATAATGACTGTTTACGAACAATNACACACCAATCGCACAGGTTGNGCATTATAGAAAGACGCCATCGCGGTCCAGCCTTTGACTGAGCTGATGCGACCATAGGANTATTCACGNGTTGCTTGAAATCGACCAGATCTGGTTATCCGCGCGCCTGGTCTTCTGCAGCTGCGATCCCTTACTATTTCGAATGCAAGTAGGACAAATTCATGCTTTCNAGATGTATAAAACCAANCCTNGCACTTATATTCTTGCACGGAACCCACAAAACAAANCCGTCAAAAGATTGTTATGAACTCGGCTGGATCTATGTTCTAACACGCNAATGATACGGAAAGGCGATAAGACGTCAGGAGATTTTTATGGATAAACAAACACAGATCGAACTTGAAGCGGCTGCGTTTCGACAATTGCAGACGCATCTTATGCAAAAGCGNACAGACGTACAAAATATTGACCTGATGAATTTGGCAGGTTTCTGTCGCAACTGTCTATCGCGCTGGTACCAAGAAGCCGCGCAAGAGCGCGGAATTGACCTGTCAAAAGATGCCGCCCGCGAAAGCTTTTATGGCATGAGTATGGCGCAGTGGAAGGCACAGTATCAAACTGAGGCCTCTCCAACTCAGAAACAGAGCTTTGACACCGCTTTTGCAGAGAATGTTTCGCCTGTGCAGAAATCTTAAAAAGACGACGCAGCCGACGCTTCAAGACGGCACCGGCTGGGNCGAGCNCATTATGGANCCGTGTCAAAGGCGATGGGATTTGTCAGTCCGCAGGTTCAAATTGCGACTTTACGCGTTTCCTCAAGGTATACTTCGCGCAGGCGGGTCGCCAANGGNCCAGGCACACCCTGCCCCAGTGAAACNCCGTCAATTTCGACAACCGGCATCACGAAGGTACTGGCAGACGTGATGAAAGCCTCGTCCGCCAGTTGGGCTTCAGCTAAGGTGAAGCTGCGTTCCTCAACCTCCATCTGCACCTCTTGGGCAAAGCGCAGAACGGCCGCGCGGGTGATGCCATGTAGGATCTCTGTACCAAGATGACGGGTGATNATTTTTCCGTNTTTGATAATATAAGCGTTATTGCTGGTGCCCTCGGTGACAAAGCCATCCTCGATCATCCACGCATCATCAGCACCGGCTTTTTTTGCCATCATCTTACCCATTGACGGATAGAGCAGCTGCACGGTTTTGATATCGCGCCGACCCCAGCGGATGTCATCAATACTGATCACTTTGATGCCTTTTTTCGCCGCCGGGCTNTCGGCCAGGCCCGGTTTATTTTGAGTGAACAAAACCAATGTCGGTGCGGTTTGTTCAGGGTCGGGAAAGGCAAAATCACGATCNGCAGGCGCGCCTCGCGTGATTTGCAAATAGATCAATCCCTCGTTGATACCGTTGCGGGTCACCAACTCACGGTGAATGCTCAACAACTCATCCATCGTGACCGGACTGACCATGTCTAATTCATCTAATGACCGCTCCAGCCGCTTGGCATGGCCAGCAAAATCGATCAATTTGCCATCCAGAACACTGGTTACCTCATAAACGCCATCTGCCATAAGAAAGCCACGGTCGAAAATCGATACTTTGGCCTCGGTTTCAGGCAGGTAATCGCCATTCAAATAAACGGTTCTGTTCATCAGGAGGTCTCCCTTTCGGTCTGTCATAAATCTGTCCAATCACCCTGTCAGCGCAGGGACGTAGCTAACCCCAAAGCGCCGCCTCAGGCGGATAAACACCAAGGCGATCATAGCCCAGCACGTGATCGCGGTCTTCGGACAGAAGCAGCGGCGCGTCAAGGTCTGTCACAGCCGCACCCTGCGCTACCAATGTTGCAGGCGCCATCGCCAGAGAAGATCCCATCATACAGCCAGTCATCACAGCGTATCCTTCCGCCAAAGCCATCTGGCGCAGCGCCAAGGCCTCGGTCAAACCACCGGTTTTATCGAGCTTGATATTCACCATATCGTATTTTCCAGCCAAATGCGGCAGGCTGGCACGGTCGTGACAACTTTCATCAGCACAAACCGGTACCGGTCGCGCCATGCCCAAAAGGGCGTCATCGTCACCGGCAGGCAGAGGCTGCTCTACCAAGGCAACACCAAGCCGCTGAAGATGCGGGGCCAGATCGGTATACACCTCTGCGCTCCAACCTTCATTGGCGTCAACGATGATCTTTGTGTCACGCGCACCGGCCCGCACCGCTTGCAAGCGCGGCATATCATCCGCGGTACCAAGCTTTATTTTCAACAGCGGGCGATGGGCATGTTTGGCCGCCTCTGCGCGCATTTTTTCAGGTGTATCAAGCGACAGGGTATAAGCGGTCAGCTCTGGCCCTGGCGCCGAAAGCCCCGCCAATTGCCAGACCCGTCGGCCAGTCTGTTTTGCCTCAAGATCCCAAAGTGCACAGTCAACCGCATTGCGCGCGGCTCCGGCAGGCATCACATCCTGAAGTGTGGCACGGCCGATCCCATCCGGCAACTCCGCAATCAATGCAGTGACGTTTTCAAGGGTTTCGCCATAGCGCGCATAGGGCACGCATTCGCCCCATCCAGTTATGCCGCCACGTGTGACCCGCACGGTCAACACGTTTATTTCGCTGCGCGACCCACGCGAGATTGTGAAAACCTGTGCCAGTTTGAACCGGTCATGCGTTACCGAAATTGTCATATCACTGACCTCTCTTTCGCCACCCCTTATCAGGCCGCGCCTGTCAAAACCTTTTGTGTCAGCAAACCTTACCCCAGCGCTGCAAGCGCGTCGACCAAACGCTCAGCACCATGGCGAAACGGATCCACCGCTGGCAGACCAAGCTCTGCCTCTACAGTCGCCAGATAGGTTTTCGCCTCTGCCTCGCTCAGGTGCTGCGTGTTGACCGATATACCAACAACTTGACAGGCCGGGTTGGCAACTTTCGCCAAGCTCAGCGCTAGATCGCGCACCGCAGCCATACTCGGCAATTGGGACCCGGGCAAACCACGCATGTGATCACGGGTCGGTCCATGACACAGCACTAAAGCATCCGGCTGCCCACCATGGATCAGCGCCAGCGTAACCCCCG
>NYVC01000129.1 GCA_002684375.1 Marinovum sp. | reverse complement strand
CACCAGCGTCGCGTCTTCATTATAGGCACGGTCGGCAAAAATTTCGCCAGACCAAGAGCACCCCAGGGCGCGCACTACAGTTTCCATCTCGGTGGCGGCGAGAACAAATATATTGATGTCCGGTGCATAAGCCAGCGCCGCCTGATAACAACAGCGGGCCACTTCAGCGTCCTCTGAGGCCCAATTTGCCAAAGCACCATGTAATTTGAAATGTCGCAGCGTACCGCCTGCCGCCTCTGCCATCGCTTGTGCTGCACCCATTTGATAGGTGATCATATGCGACAGACTGCGGGGTGACATGGCAAGGCGGCGACGGCCAAAGCCCTGCAAATCCGCAAACCCAGGATGCGCGCCGATACCAACATCTTTTTCGACGGCCAGTCCCATAGTCTGCGCCATCACATCGGGGTCACCGGCATGAAAGCCACAGGCAATATTTGCGGATGTAACCACATCCAGCAACGCGGCATCATTGCCCATTTTCCACGGACCAAAAGACTCGCCCATATCAGCATTGAGATCAACTTTAAGTGTCATGGTTCTCACTTCCTGCGGTAACGCCACTGATCAACTGATAGCTCAAAAGATCACGAATGTCATGCGGATCGCGGATCAGCGGGGCGATCTTGCCCATCAGCGCTCGATAGTTTTGCGCGTGGTTAACATGGGCTTTTAATGCCACCTCGCGGGTCACAAAGTCAAACTTCAGCACTGTCCCGGGAGCGGCCTGCGCCATACGGGGCAAATCGTCTGGAACGACTGTTCCGATACGCGGGTAGCCTCCTGTGGTTTGACATTCCGGCAAAAGAATGAATGGCGCGCCCTCACCGGTCATCTGGATATCGCCAACCACCATGATTTCCGACAATAGAAAAAGCTGCTCTGCCGCCGCAAAGGGGCAGCCGTCAAACTCAAGTGCAACTCCTTGCCGGTTGCCGCGCGCGCCGCGGGTAAAGGTCGTAGCGGTGAATCTGGCAAGCTCCTCGGCACTGAATAAATCGGTTTGGGCACTTGGTAATATGCGGATGTTGCCTCCGGAAAATCGGTCTGAAGGAGAAAGATAATTGCCAAAGTTATCCGGGGCGGCATCGTGTCCCGCGGTCAGGCTGTCGCCACCTCTCAAAGTTTGACCAATGCCGCCTGCCAGATGCGTCGACCGGCTGCCCAAAAAAGGCGCAAAATCAATGCCGCCGCCTATGCTGAGATAGCCATACATACCAGCCTGTGGCGCGCCTATCGACAATCTCTGCCCCGCCTGCAGTCGATGGCTTGCGTTCCACAACAAGGGGGCATCATCAAGGCGTGCGACCATAGGGGCACCGGTCAATGCAATGCGCATCTCGCCAGTTGCCTCGAACTCACCGCCAAATCCGGCCATTTCTAACGCCGCGTGCTCAAGGCCTTGTCCCAGCAGGGCCGCCCCTTCCGTTAGCGCCAATGGATCCGCTGCGCCGCCGCAAGACAAGCCAAACTCCAAAAATCCAATACGGCCAAAATCCTGCACCGTAAGACTTGGCCCGGCGCGATGAATACGCAGAGCACGGCTCATGCCATTTGCTCGATTTCGGCGCCGCCGTTGCCCGAGGTATCTCTGGCGCGGATCTCGTCCAATTGTGCCGCATCAATCGGCACGAACTGTAATTCATCTCCGGGACGAAATGCGAACGGCATACTGCTCTCTGGACGAAAACCACGAAAGGCAGTTTGCGCAATATGGCGCCAACCCGTCGGTGTTGCAGCCGTAAATACGATCAATTGGCGAATTGCAGTTACCAGTGCGCCTTCAGGCACGCTTTTGGTTAGGTGAGACTGGCGCGGTATATCCCACTTATCCGGCAACACACCTAAATATGGTTGGCCTGGCGCAAAACCAATCGTCATCACCCGCACTGGGGTCGCAGCTATCATTGCAACCGCTTGTGCAGACGTAAGGCCCGCCAGTTGGGCGGCCTCGTCCAACTGCGGGCCGTTGTCTCCTCCAAAGGCTGCGGGAATACGCCATAAACGCCGCTGTGGTGGTAAATCTGCCACGCCCCAATTCTGGTGCGTTAATAAATTGGACAAATGTTTTTTGAGTGTCGCGCTATCGATCAATGCCACGTCATAGCGAATAAAGCTTGACGTCAACGAAGTTGAAGTTTCCAATACGCCGTGAATTTCAGCTGCATCGACGCAGGCGCGAAATGCCAGTGCCGCGCGATTTGCGGGCTCGGTGAGTTGGTTTGAGAATGTCACCAACACCCCCGACAAACCGACATTTTGCAACGTCGGAAAGGGTGGTAAGATCACCATCTCGGCACCGTCGCCACACATCACATCCAATCCTAAATAAACCATAGTCAGGATATGAGACCCTTCCAGATTAGTCAATCTTTCGACGATCTGGTTGGGCCTTGCTCCAGGTCAAAATTCACTCTGTAATCGCAAGAAAAAAGTGGGCCAGTTCCTTTATCTGGTGGACTGGGTTAGGATGAAACGGTCCGTCTCGGATCCCCAGCTTTTGCAGTTGTATATGAGGGGTGTCAGTCCGCTGCGTGTTTTGAGGCGGCATGCGTGGCTGACCATGATTGTGATAGCCATGTCTTAGTCTTGGTAAGACCTTTTCGAGGTCGCCTTCCAGATTGTGCGGTTCATCCGCTCAAGCTGCCTTTTTCTCGAAGAATGTTTTGACTTGGTGAGACGATGCTCGATGCCGTTTGCGGTACAAATCATATTTAAACGCATCGGTCGTAAATGCTGTGTGTTCTGATTACGTGGGTGTTCCCAAAACCGGATGCCATAACAGCTCCGGAATGATGCTGGTTTATAGGCTATGGCCACCTGCGCAGCCCTCAAATNGTGGAACAGNTAGTCATGGCCGAGCCTCANGTCTCTAAAGTGTTTTTACACAGACCACACCACAAAGGAGACCGACTATGACCGCGATTGCAATTGCACAGAATAAACGTNTTTTGGTGGTTATCGACATTGCCAAAGCGCGGCACGAAGTTTTGATTGCTGTTGCGGGCAAGAAGCACCGCCGTTGTTGAACTGTTTTAAACAAGTTTACTGATGTTACCCGCCTCATCGCCGCTTTTAAAGGAT
Source organism: Marinovum sp. (assembly GCA_002684375.1). Lineage (GTDB taxonomy): Bacteria > Pseudomonadota > Alphaproteobacteria > Rhodobacterales > Rhodobacteraceae > CPC320. The sequence continues at coordinate 34,035 of NYVC01000129.1, read as the reverse complement.
TATAGCCACCCAGTGCNCGCAGCTTTTGAAGCTNCTGGTCATTACCACCGTGCCTTAGCTTATCATTTGGTAACCNCAGGCTTTGAAGTGAAGCTGGTGACGTCAGTGGTATTGGCGTGTGCTCGGGAAGCTCTTCATATCCGCTGGGATAACAACGATCCCAAGGATGCTCAAGTCATCCTCCACATGATGGAATTTTGGATGAGCAGGTCTATCATGGCCNGCTGTTGCGCTGGACAAACGATATTCAGTAATTGTCTAAGACCCATAATATCGCGTTGAAGTTGAAAGCCTAAAGGAAATNTATTCAAATGGTATAATGAAGATAATTCCCTTTAAGGCGTTATCGAAAAATNGTTATTTGATCTGCTGTNATTTTTGCAGCGGTATGATCGTTGGGTTGGTAAATTGCGCACCTAAATAAAACCAAAAGATCAGTATCAACTTTGCTATGTTGGTTTGACGTACAATTCTGTCCTTTTGAAAGTATCAATAACGTCGCTTCACACCCCTTATATACCTTTTTTGNACTTGGTAACTTTTTATCAAAAATATTAACTAAAGTTATTGANTGTACCGTCAGTGGGGCAATACTCTGCCGGTTTAGTGGGGCAGGAGCCCGAGATGCCTGTTAGAATTAGTCTATCTCGCAACTTTCAACCGCTTCAAGCAGTGTTTTCACAATGAGGTATATTCTTTGGANNTTTTTATTGNAATTTATGTAGGTTCATATCAAATTGCGGCCAATTGGNGGNTACCCGCAGTTTTNAAANGGGGCTATANGTNTTGTTTCATCCTAGGCATNGGCGCGTTGTATTATGTGTTGTCCGGGTTGCCAGTATGCTGCTTGATACGGAAAAATTTGATTGTTTGCAGTGAATTTGATCTGGTGTGTTGCAACGATTGTTAATATTCTTTGGCGTTATTTGAGGAGGCATATATGGCGTTTACGCTTGATCATCGGGACATACGTGAAGGGGTGACAAAACTTTGTTCTGGTTTTGTAGGTGAATACTGGCGCAAAACAGACCGCGACCAAGCCTATCCAACAGAATTTGTGCGGGTTCTGACCGAGGAAGGNTATCTTGGGGCTCTGATTCCCGAAGCCTTTGGCGGCCTTGGATTGCCTCTGTCGGCGGGGGCGGCCATTCTCGAGGAAATCCATCGGTCGGGTGGTAATGCGGGTGCGTGNCATGCGCAGATGTATACCATGGGCACGGTTTTGCGCCACGGCACAGAAGCGCAAAAAGCNAGTTTCTTACCGGGGATTGCCCGTGGTGAATTGCGGCTGCAGGCCTTTGGTGTGACCGAACCCAGCAGCGGTACCGACACCTCTGCGTTGCGCACAACCGCGCGCCGACAGGGGGACTGCTATATTGTCAATGGTCAGAAAATCTGGACAAGCAGGGCAGAGCATTCCGATCTTCTTTTGCTTTTGGCCCGCACGACACCGCGTGATCAAGCGGTGAAGAAAACTGATGGTCTGTCTGTTTTTTTGATTGATATGCGCGATGTTCTAGGAAAATCGCTTACTATTCGCCCGATCCGAACGATGATGAACCACGCAACAACCGAGCTGTTTTTCGATGATATGGAAATACCCGCGTCCAGTCTTGTGGGAGAGGAAGGTAAAGGATTTCGCTATATCCTATCGGGGATGAATGCCGAACGCTTGCTGATTGCCGCNGAATGTATTGGGGATGCGAAGTGGTTTATTGAAAAAGCTTCGGCCTACGCTGGCGACCGTACGGTTTTTCAGCGGCCCATCGGGCAAAACCAAGGTGTGCAATTTCCCATTGCGAAAGCCTATGCGCAGATGCGAGCCGCCGAGTTGATGGTACATGAGGCAATCCGGCTTTACGAGGCTGGGGGCAACCCTGGCGAAGAGGCGAATTTGGCCAAGCTTTTGGCTGCAGATGCCAGTTGGGCCGCAGCCGAGGCCTGTGTTCAGACCCATGGGGGATTTGGGTTCGCTGAAGAATATGATGTTGAGCGTAAATTCCGCGAGGCGCGCCTGTATCAGGTGGCGCCGATTTCGACCAATATGATCCTATCTTATATCGCCGAACATGTCCTTGGTATGCCGCGCTCGTATTAACGCGGGCGATTGGGTTCAAGTACTNAATCTGCGGTCAACAAAAATCTTCAGGCTGGCTCAAGGCCAAACTAAAGGGCAGGGGGAAGGGCGCGAGCGCGGTTTTAGCCGCCAGTATGGCTCATGTGGCGGCTCATCTGACCATCTGGGCGCTGGCGTGAATAATCAAAATCGTGGCCTTTGGGCTTGCGGTCAATNGCATCCCTAATCGCCTGTTCCAACTGTAGATCAGCGTTGCTGTTTGCGCGTAAGGGGGTGCGTAAATCGGCCATATCCTCTTGACCAAGACACATATACAACTCGCCCGTGCAGGTCAGCCGCACCCGGTTGCAGCTTTCACAAAAGTTATGTGTCAGCGGAGTTATGAAACCAATTTTCTGACCGGTCTCCTCAAGCCGCACATAGCGTGCCGGTCCGCCTGAACGTTCGGTAAGGTCTATGACGGTATAGTGTTCGCGCAAGCGCGCGCGCAAATCTTTTAGCGACCAATATTGATCGAGCCTGTCCTCATTGCCCAGATCACCCATCGGCATCACTTCGATCCAGGTCAGGTCCATATCGCGCTCAGCGCACCACTGCGTCATCGGGATCATTTCGTCNTCGTTAAAGCCCTTCAGAGCNACGGCGTTCAGCTTGACCCTAAGACCTGCCCGCAAGGCGGCATCAATGCCGCGCTTGACTTGCGGTAANCGCCCCCAACGGGTTATTTCGGCAAATTTTGCCTCGTCCAGTGTATCGAGCGAAATATTCACCCGCCGTACCCCTGCGGCGTAAAGCTGGTCTGCAAACCGTTCAAGCTGCGAGCCATTGGTGGTCAAGGTCAGCTCTTGCAGAGCGCCGGTTTCAAGATGTCGCCCGATGCTTTGAAAAAATGTCATAATGTCGCGCCGTACCAAAGGTTCGCCACCGGTAATTCTGAGTTTCTTAACCCCCATAGACACAAAAGTGCTGCACAGGCGGTCTAATTCCTCAAGCGTCAACAATTCTTTTTTAGGCAAGAAGGTCATATTTTCCGACATGCAATATACACATCGAAAATCACATCTATCGGTAACAGACACCCGTAGGTAATCTATCTGGCGCTGGAATGGATCTATAAGAGGAGTTTTCATGAATTTTACCGTAGGGTCTGATTTTACGAAGTGCAACTGTTTCCGTGCACTGCTCAAGACATCGTGTGATCCGTAAGTCTTTTTTGCATTTTGAGGTGCTCGTTGCCACGTCAACATAAAACGCCCAACAGGAGCGCTTTTATTTAAGCGGCATNATATTCGCTGATTTGATATCTGGATTTTTCCAGCCANTCTNGGTTGATTTCAACCCCCCAACCGGGCGTGTCGGTGACCACAGCCTGACCGTCCGAAATTGTGAATGGCGAGGTGACAAACAGATTTTCTTGCCAAGGATAGTAATCTAAACCTTCGATTGAAAATTCCAGATATTTGCCAGCATTGGGAATGGCGCGCAGCAGATGCATGGTAAANAGGGTCACCATCGAAAGGTTGGCACAGTGCGGNGTGACTGGCAGCCCCGCCAATTTGGCCATTTCAACCACTCTCAGGGTCCGGCTTATGCCGCCTAGGTAACACACGTCTGGTTGAATAATATCGACCACACGGTCCTTTATCATCGTCTGCCAATTGGCGAGCATACAGTCTTGCTCGCCACCGGTGACATCCAAATCCAGCGCGTCTGTGACCTGCTTGGTTTGCTCGAACTCCCAATAGGGGCAGGGTTCTTCATAATGGGAAATACCGTTGTCTTGTAAAAGCCGGCCCACTTCTATGGCGCGGGNCGGTGTGAAACAGGAGTTGGCATCGACCAAAAGGGCGATCTCGTCACCCATGGCGCGTCGCATTGTTGGGACAATCTGTTCNGTGCGTCCGGGCCACTCNTCCTGATTGCGGCCAACTTCCGCGCCAACGCGAAACTTGAAGGCATCAAAGCCATGGCTGTCGCGCAACCGACACAGGCGATCTGCTTCGTCCTCGGGGGTGATATCGCGCTTCATTGATGATGCATAGGCGCGAATTTTGCCGGGTGAGCCGCCGAGCAGGGTCGCAACGGGCACCCCTTTTTGCTTGGCACGCAAATCCCAGACCGCAGTGTCGAGCCCGGTCATGGCACGGCAGATATATGAGCCGGGAAATTTATGCTCGCGCTCGGTCACAAGATCGAGCATGTCGTCCAGTTCTGCGATGGGTTTGCCCAAGGTCCAGGGCGCAACTTGGCGGTGTAGGACTTGGGCGGTGATATCTGAGTGATAGGTCGAGAGCTGGCCCCAACCCTGTGACCCGTCTTCGGTGGTGACGCGGGTAAAGCCGACAAATTCATTGACAAAGCTTTCGATGCTTTTGATTTTCATGACAGATTTCCTTGTCAGCGTTGATTGAAACAGATCAGGTCGGCGGCTTTTTCCCCCACCATGATTGCGACGGCATTGGTGTTTCCAGTTGGAATATCGGGAAAGATCGAGGCATCCGCAATACGAAGCCCTTCAACGCCGTGAACTCTAAGTTTGGGGTCGACCACGCTGCTGGCAGGATCACGCCCCATCCGGCAGGTGCCGCATTGGTGAAACACGCTCCAGGCATTTTTACGGACAAACCTGTCGAGATCTTCATCAGAGGTTACAGCGTGACCAGGTGTAATTTCAGCGTCGATCACATCAGCCANCGCTGGNGAAGCGGCAATATTGCGCATCAGCCNCAANCCGTCTCGCATAAGCTCTGTATCATGACGCGTTGACAGATAATTCGCGTGCAACAGCGGGGCGTCTGCCGCATCAGGGGAGGCAATTTCCAGATGTCCAACGCTGGTTGGCTTGCAGGGGTTAAACCCCAGTAAAAACCCGGCAAAGCGATCTGGCGTCATAAGTGGTCGGGTGCCAACCGGAGCACGGGTATAGCTGACCGGTGAGAAATAGATTTGGATATCTGGGCTGGCCGCATCCTCGCGCATCCGAATGAAACCGCCGGCTTGATTNAGGCTGAGTGACAGTGGCCCGCTGCGGGTGAACAGATATTGTAATGCAACCTTGATTTTGCCCGATAGTGGGCGCAGTACCTGATTTAANGTTTGCACTTTACTGCGGTAATGCAAATCCGCCCCGAGATGATCTTTGAGGTTGCGACCGACCTGAGGCATGTCCTGCACCACGGGGATATTGTGCGCCTGCAAAAGCGCACCGGGGCCAATGCCTGATAATTGAAGCAGTTGTGGCGAATTGATTGCCCCGCTGCACAGAATAACCTCGGCGCGTGCGTGCGCCGTTTTGAGCTGTCCTTTTTGCAAATAACGCACGCCGGTCACCTTGCGGCCCTCAAAGCAAAGTTTCTGCACATGNGCCCGCAGCGCAAGCGTTAGGTTGGAGCGGTGTTGGATTGGAGTGATATAGGCTCTGGCGGCCGAGGCCCGCAGACCATTTTNGGTGGTGATCTGATACAGTGCGGCACCTTCCATCTGACCGCTGTTATAATCGGGGTTATACGNAAACCCCGCTTGTTCGGCCGCCGTTAAGTAATTGGCGCATAAAGGATGGGCATCGNCTGCGATATCGCGTACGGTTANTGGCCCATCGCTTCCCCGGTCTGGATTTGCGGCGCCAAGCCAATTTTCCATCCGTTTAAAAACAGGGGCAACATCTGTCCACGACCATCCTGGTGCATCTTTTGCCCAGTGGTCATAATCTTGTGGATGCCCGCGCACGTATACCATCGCGTTGATCGAACTTGACCCCCCCATGACTTTGCCGCGGGGCCAATAGATCCGATTGCCGTCCAGGGTTTCGTTTGGTTCGGTGGTATATTTCCAATTCACTCTTTGATCATAGAACACCTTGCCGTATCCCATTGGGATGCGCACCCAAGGATGGCTGTCGGCGCCACCGGCTTCNAGCAATAAAACGCGGTTGTCAGGNTTTTNCGTTAGCCTGTTGGCNAGTGCCGAGCCTGCCGAACCAGCCCCGACAATGATAAAATCGTACTCCGACATTTATCACCCTTATTCGCTTTGTCNTTTCAACAGTTGAGATGCGACCAATAACCCCGATGAGATTAGTATCAGAATTGTGGATATGGCCGCAATTGTTGGATCAATTTGATCTCTTAACGCTAAAAACATACTTCGTGTGATCGTCGAATTGTCACCTCCGGAGACAAATAAAGAGATTATGACTTCATCAAACGAAGTTAGAAATGAAATCAAACAAGCNGAAATAATTGANAATTTTATTTGTGGAAGCGTGATCTCAAAAAAGGCTCTGATGCGNGTTGCACCAAGAGACCGTGCAACTTTTTCTTGGTTCATGTCATAATTTTGTAAAGCGGATAAAACAATTATGAGCACGAGAGGCATTGCNACCAACGAATGCCCCAGCACCAAGCCCAATATGCTGTTGACCATTTTGAACTGGACGAAAAAATAAAACAGCCCGATCGCCACAAGGATAACAGGAACCATTATCGGCGAGATCATTATTGGAAATAACATATTGCGCAGGCGATTATCACTGTTGATCAATCCGTAGGCGGCCATCGTCCCGACAGGTGTCGCCACAAAAATGGTCAAAACGGCAACTTTTACCGATGTCCACGTCGCTGCCATCCAGTCATTGAAGCCGTTTTCCACCTTCCATGAGAAAAAATAGTTTTCATACCATCGCAAAGACCATTCCTTTGGCGGAAACTCCAGGTATTGGCTGGCTGAGAAAGACATCGGGATCACGACCAACGAAGGTACAATCAGTAAAAACAGCACNACTGCGGAAAAGACATATAGCCAAAGCCGGTCACCTAATTTGATCTGGGTTTCAGACACATTTTTGTTCAACCATTGCATTGGTCAGCGCCCCCCACTCAATTGTTCGATCGAAACCAGTTTTGAGGCGATATAGAGNATAAAGGCCGTGACAGTCAGCAAAACAACGCCCAGAGCACTGGCTGCGCCCCAACTGAAATACAACTCGATGTTACTGGAAATTTTCATCGCTGCCATGATGACCTTACCACCACCCAAAACTGCCGGTGTGACATAAAAGCCTAAACACAATACGAAGACGATTAGCAGGCCCGCCAGAAGACCGGGAATAGAGAGNGGGAAAAATACTGTCCAGAAAGCACGGGTTGGCGTTGCGCCAAGGCTAGAGGCGGCTTTCAGGCAGTCTTTGTCGATGGCTTTCATGTTTGCGTACAGGGGTAATATCAAAAACGGCAGCATAATGTGCACCATGCCGATCAGCGTCCCTGACGTATTATGAACAAATTTTATCGGNTCGGAAATAATGCCCAGNTCAATCGCCATGTTGTTAAGCAGGCCTTTGCGCTGCAACAACACCAACCAAGCATAAGTTCNNACAAGAAGGCTTGTCCAAAAAGGTATCAANACCCCAATCATGCAGATGTTGGCCCAACGGTTTGATAATTGCGACATGAAATAGGCGAGAGGGTATCCCAGTAAAGCGCAGATGAGAGTCGTGAGTATGCTGATCTTNAAGGTCGTGATNAAAATTCGCAGATAGGCTTTGCTCTTTATCATCCGTTCATAATTTTCGAAAGAAAGAGTGCCGTCTCTGCCAATAAAAGACATAAAAAGTAGCCAGCCTATAGGAATAATAATTAAGGCTGAGACCATAATTAGATAGGGCATAGTCAGTCCAAATAACTGATATTTTTCTTGCTGAGCCAATTTCTTAAGGTCGGTTTCATTGATATGTTCGCCGGTTGCTATCATCGGTCTAATCCACCAGAAAACTGTCGGCGAACCGCAGGCCGACNGATATTTTTTCACCAGTTTTTGGTAAGGANTGCATTGTTTCACTGCCATTGGGCAAACGCATGCGAAGTTCTTGCCCACCATAGATTTCTGGGTCTAATTTTATAACCATCAACTGGCTCTCGCCCTGAAAGATCGACTCTTCCACCAAGCCATCAAAGAAGTTTGTGTCTTTTTCGGTTCTCTCCGCCAAGAACAGTTTTTCCGGCCTCACCATTAATAAATAATCGCCGTCACGGTCCGGAGTTTGGTTGGCGCNAATTTCTGACGCGCCAAGATANGCTGCNCCGCCTTGGACTTTGACCGATAATAGGCTGGATTCTCCTATGAAATCAGCAATGAAGGCATTGTTGGGGCGCTTATAAATTTCATTGGGCGTATCCAATTGCATCAATTGCCCGTCGTTAATGACCGCAATTCGGTCAGACATCGTCAAGGCCTCTTTCTGGTCATGGGTTACATAGACAGTTGTTATGTTCAGGCTGTCGTGCAATTGCCGCAACTCNATCTGCATTTCTTCGCGCAGNTTTTTATCCAGCGCCGAGAGCGGCTCATCCATGAGTAGAATTTTTGGTTTNAAAACGATTGCGCGGGCCAAAGCGACCCTTTGCTTTTGCCCACCTGACAGTTCGCCGACGCGTCTTTTGCCCAGACCATCCAGCTTAACGATGCTAAGAGCTTCNTCCACANTANGTTTCGTTTCAGATTTACTCACACCCCTNAGTTTTTGGGGATAACCGATGTTGTCCTCAACATTCATATGTGGAAACAACGCATAATTTTGAAAGACCATTCCGATCTCGCGCAGATGAGGAGGTTTTAAAATAANCTCTTCCTCGCCAAATTTTACACTGCCATAATCAGGACGCGTGAAACCGGCCAAAACCATTAAAAGCGTGGTCTTNCCAGAACCTGAAGGNCCNAAAAGGGTTAAGAACTCTCCGGAATTAACNTCNAGATTAACATCGTTCAGAGCGTGGAAGTCGCCATATGTTTTTGTGATCGATTTGATTGATATATTAAGCGCGTTGGATTGCATGAAGCTTCTCTTTGATTTGAAATGTGGGGGGACGAAGATCCCCCCACATTCATAAAATTTATTACTCAGTCATCATTTCGGTATACATTTCAGCAGCAATGGTGCGCCATTTCGCGTACCAAGCTGTTTTNAAGGTCAATTGATGTTTCGCATTGTCTGGGTGGCTGGGCAATGCCCGCGCTGTGGCATCATCAAGCAGTCCCAACTCATACACTTTCTTATTTGTAGGNCCATAAGTGATGTGTTTCGCGAATTCGGCCATATATTCGGGCTTCATCATTTCCCCGATGTATTTCATCGCCAGATCTTTTTGCGGCGCGCCCTTTGGGATGCCATAGCCTTCCCAATCCATAATGCCACTCTGCCAATCATAGGCTACATTGGCACCGTCTCTTTTGGCCACATCAAAGCGACCATTCCAGCCGGTTGTCATATCGACCTCACCGTCCTTCATCAACTGAGCATGCTGGGCGCCAGAGGACCACCAAACAGCAATATGCGGCTTGATCGAACGGATCTTGTCTAATGCGCGCTCGATGCCCTCTTCGCTGTCGAGAACATTATAGATTTCTGACATTGGGACACCATCGGCCAGCAAAGCCGTNTCAAGCTGCGCATCCACTTTGCCGCGCATTGCGCGGGTTCCCGGGAATTTTTCTACATCATAGAAATCTGCCCAGGTTCTGGGGCCGTTATCACCGTATGTATCGGTGTTCCATGCTGCGACAACTGAGAAAATGTCTGCACCGGCACAGTATTCGCTGTACATATCCGGAAGATGGTTGCTCACATCGATCACAGAGTAATCAAGCTTTTCCAGAATGCCTTCTGCGCCACCGGACGCACAGCCGCCGGCGCCGCTGGAGAAGATGTCAAACTTGTCTGCTCCGGATTTGACCATCAGTTTGACGTCTGAAATGCCGCCGTATGTATCTTCTTTTACAGTAATTCCCATCGCTTTGGCGGCAGGCTGAAAAATTCCAACTGATTGACCTTTTTGATAGGCCCCTCCCCAAGACACAATTCTAAGGGTGTCGGCCGTTGCAGCTGATGAAAAACCCAGCATGCCAATGAGGATCGTTGAGATCGCCATTTTTGTTTGATTTTGTTTATTGCGCATTTTAATTCTCCCATCTNTTAAGTTACCAGTCAATATTGANGAAGATTTAAGTCATATCAACATTCTTTAATTCGACNCTAAAACCCGATAANCATCAGGNNCACGTNTCGAATTGGCAATAGCCTATTTTTCTTTATTNTTGCCTCTTTAGTTATCNTTATTATCGCCTCCTTAGTTANATGAACACTTTCTGAACGAATATTTTAATTTTCGCAGACGCGTGTCTGTTTTTCAGTGTTNTCGGTTANACCCTCCGGGCCGCAGATTTATANTGCTGGCGGTCTTGCCAACGGTACCAAGCGACCGCTGCTGGTAAGAACCATGGAGTGCCTTTGTAAAACGGTCGGGTCGGAAATTTCAGGTCATCGAACGCCGTTTGGCCCTCTTTTTTGCCGAGAATTTTTTGGCCNAATTTCATCCCAAGATAACTGGCCATTGAGACGCCCGATCCGCAATACCCCATGGCGTAATGCACACCGTTATGGACACCNGTATGGGCCAATTCGTCAAATGTATAAGCCACTGTGCCGCTCCAAGAATGAGATACCTTGAAGCCTGTCAACTCGGGGAAAATGCGGCACATATCCTCATAGAGCGCTGGTCCGCTGATCAGCGGGTTGGTCTCTCTGGCCGAGACCCGGCCACCAAATACAATTCGTTTGCGATCAGGAGAGGTGCGATAGTAATAGACCACTTTACAGGTATCGCTAGCAATTCGGTCGGTTGGAAATAGCGTATCAACCAATTCGGTTGGCAGTTCTTCGGTGGCGATAACATAACTGCCGATTGGGATCACCCGACGCTGAAGCCAAGGAGTGAGATCGGTGGTGTAGCCATTGGTCGCGATAATCACATCCCTGGCGCTTACTTCCCCTTTTGAGGTGGACAATATAAACCGATTTTTTTCTCGCCGCAGACCGCTGACATGGCAATTTCCGGTTACATGTACGCCGGCCTCTACTGCCCTATCAAGCAAGCCCCGATGATACAGACCGGGGTTGACCGAGGCGTGTCTTGGAAAGACGACACCGCCGAAGTACACGTCCGACCCCAGTTCCTTGCGCTGGTCTGCTTTCGGAATGGTGTACGCTTCAATGCCTTCTTTATTGTTTAATTGCTCCGCGTCCCGGGCAATCGCTTCATAATGCTTTGGGGTATGTGCTGCGTGATAGCGCCCGCTGCGGTTGAAGTCGCACTTGATTTTTTCTCGCTTAATAAGTGTTTCAATCCATTGCAGAGCATTTTCGCCTTCTTTGCGTATCGCGCAGGCTTTTTCGAGGCCATATTTAGCAGTTAGATCTGAAAGTGACGGCTTGATGCTTGTGCTAATCTGCCCGCCGTTGCGAGTGCTGCAGCCACAGCCCGGATTTTCAGAATCTAAAACCAGTGTAGAACGGCCACCTCTGATGGTCTCCAGTGCCGCATTTAGCCCGGTGTAGCCCGATCCGACGATCACAACATCAACTGTCTTCACAGGCCTGTCGGGCAGTGAGGGCTGCGCAGGCAATAGATCAAGCCAATAGGCATGTTGCTTTATATCAGNGGTAAAGCAAGACTGAAATCTTTTGGCTGGCTGGCTGGAAAAGCGCTGATGTGGCGTGTCTTTCGCTTCGAAAGCGACCATTTTAGTCCTCGCATCCCGTATNTTGATGATCAGATTAGGCAGGTGATTTGATTAAAGCAATTTAAAAACTTTTATTATAATATATAATTTGTTTATGAACGCTCCAGCAGTTTTTGGATTAGGTTATGCCAATCACCCATCGACATATGAAAGTTTTTAGTGCGGTTATTGAAGCCGGGTCCGTATCGCGTGCAGCAACCCGGCTAAATCTGACCCAACCAGCGGTTAGNATTGCACTAAGCAATCTTGAGGCCGAACTTGGGTTTTCANTGTTTCACCGGTCAAAAGGGTTCTTTGCCCCGACCACGGAAGCGCTGCACCTGCATGGTGAAGTTACGCAAAGTTTACTGGCTTTTGCGCGGATGCATCAACGGGCGGATGAAATTCGTTCCGGCGCGGTGGGCGCTGTGAGTATTGCTGCAAACGGCGCCTTAGCAATCAATTTCCTGCCCAAGGTGATAGCGGATTTTCAGGTTGAAAACNCCGGATTAAGCGTGGAGCTAAAGGTGCACAGCTCGCGCCAAATTGCGTCTTTGGTCAGCGGTGGTCAGGTAGATATTGGTTTGATCGACACGCCGGTTCCGGTGGCCGGGTTGAAGGCCGAAGTGTTTCGGCTTGAATGCGTTTGTATCATGCGCGACGATGACCCTTTACAAGCGGTTTCGGTGGTGCGCCCTGATGATCTCAGCGGGCGGTGTCTTATTGGCATTACGGGTGATCACACGGTGGACCGACAGGTGGACTCGGTGCTTTCACAGGCGAGAATTGACGTAAAAAGGTCTGTCTCCAGCGCATATTTTGCCATCGCCCGTAATCTCGTTGCTGCTGGCGGCAATCTGTCGATTATTGANCCAATAAATGGCAAGGCCCNGCTCTCTGATGGTGTNCTTTGGAAACCTTTTGAACCGCTGGTTGAGCATGAATTGGCAATTATCGTCGCAAGAGAACGCCTTAGCAGCCGGTCGACNGATACAATGTATGAGATGATTAAAACCGCAGTACAACAAGTGCGCTCTGCCTGATGTGCAGCTCGCAACTGGATGAAGGACGCGCTGAAATGCTGTGCAGGTCCAGNGGTTCGAACGCACCCGCTGCTGCACTTTAAGGTAACNNTGTTGTGGCGCGCCACCTATGGGTGAGTTGTTTCGGATGTAACAGCCCTTAAAGTATGAAGAGTGACAAGTTGTCCAATTTTATAGTCGTGTTTGAAAGGCGCCGGGTCAGTTTGGCGATGCGCTATAAGATATGACAAAATCGGTTGTTTGGCGTGTTTGCTTGGTCTAAGTTCTAACCTCTGCCTAAAGTTATATGGGCAAAGTTNAAATCTGGCTGTGAGGTCTGCCGGCGCAACCCTGAAAGAAAAGATGAGTGATATTNTAGACGGGGTGATGCAGGGCATATGGTTACTGGTGACCCTAGACCCAGAGCTGATTGAAATAACACTGCGGTCGCTGCGGATCACCGTCAGCGCCCTGTTGATTGCTTCGGCTATCGCGTTGCCGCTTGGTGCTCTTTTGGCGGTAAGAAGGTTCCGCTTTCGGCGCATCGTGATTGCTATACTGAATGCGCTGATGGGATTNCCGCCGGTGGTTGTTGGTTTGTGTGTCTATATTATTTTGTCTAGATCCGGTCCATTGGGCGTTCTGGGCCTGTTATTTACCCCAAGNGCCATGGTGATTGCGCAAGTGATTATTATTGTCCCTTTGGTGGCCTCGATCGCCCATCAGTCTTTGCGCGACTTGTGGTCGGAATATCATGATCTGTTAATATCGATGAATACCAGTCAATGGCAGCGCATAACAACGCTGCTTTGGGATGGACGGCGCGCACTTTTGACAGCGTCTTTGGCGGGGTTCGGCCGTGCCATCGGCGAAGTTGGCGCGATTATGGTCGTCGGCGGCAATATTGATCACGCAACCCGGGTGTTGACCACAGCGATTGCGCTTGAGACCGGCAAGGGAGACTTTGGGCTGGCACTGGGTCTTGGTTTCGTTCTGATTTTCATGGCGCTTTCAGTGAATTTGGCAATCCATTACTTAACGAGGACAGAAGTGGAGGGGCGCTGGTGACCTCAATGATGCCGCTTGTTGTTGAAAAGGCTCAGGTCCGTCGCCGCGGTAAGGTTTTGATCGGGCCGGTCAACTTTACCTTACAGACCTCTGGCTTGACGGTTGTGATGGGGCCAAACGGATCGGGGAAAACCAGCTTGCTGAGAATGTTGCACGGCGTTGTCCGTTTGGCTGATGGCACGGTGTCTTGGACTTGTGACAAAACCAGTGCGCGGGCAAAACAGGCTTTTGTCTTCCAAAATCCGATTATGCTTAGGCGGTCTGTGCGTGACAATCTCACCTTTCCGCTGCGGATTCTGAATGTGCCGCGCAAAACTGCAAATGCTGAGGCCGAAAGGTGGGCGGCACGCATTGGTCTGGAGCAGGCTCTTACACGATCCGCCGCTGTGCTGTCTGGGGGAGAAAAGCAAAAACTAGCCCTCGCCAGAGCATTGATTCGCGAGCCCGAAGTGCTGTTTTTGGACGAGCCATGCGCCAGTTTAGATGGTCGTGCTACGCGTGAGATAGAGACATTGCTGTTGCAGGCTCGCGCAGACGGCACGCGGATCATNATGGCGACACATGATNTGGGGCAGGCGCGGCGTTTGGCCAGTGAAGTGCTCTTCATACTGCAGGGCAAGCTGCATGAGTTCTCGCCGGCGGAAGTATTTTTTGAAAACGCAAAAACTGATGCGGCGCGGGCCTTTCTTAATGGGGATATTATTGAATGATAAAACGACTGATGACCTTTTTGGGGAGTTTTGCAGTCAGCGCAACTATCGTGTCNGCAGATAACATGCGGATGGCGGTGACGACGTCATTTCACAACTCGGGTTTGTCTGACAGTTTGTTGCCGGCCATCGAAAAAGACATCGGGCTGAAACTCGACCTTTTGGTGGTTGGCACGGGGCAGGCCNTTCGCCTTGGAGAAGCGGGAGACGTTGATGCGATCCTTGTGCATTCGCGGAGCGCAGAAGAGGCTTTTATTGCCGCGGGGTACGGGACCCATCGCCGTAACATAATGTATAATGATTTTGTCTTTGTCGGCCCCAAAAGTGACCCAGCCGAGATCGCGGCCGCGCAAACTGCACAAGATGCGTTGGTTAAAATCGCCGGTGCCGAGGCGCTGTTTGTGAGCCGTGGTGATGACAGCGGTACGCATAAGAAAGAACGCAGCCTGTGGGCTGAAATTGGGATTGATCTTGACCAGAAAAATTGGTGGTACCGGTCTGTCGGTGCGGGTATGGGGGCGGCATTGAACACGGCAAGCGGGATGAATGCCTATATAATGACGGACCGTGCCAGTTGGTTGAACTTTGGCAATAAGGGAGATCTAGCGTTGNTATANGCCGGTGATCCGGTGTTGTTCAATCAATATGCCTACTTGCCAGTTAATCCGGCTTTGCACCANCATTTGAAAACCACTGAGACCGCACGCCTTGAGGCGTGGCTGACCTCGNCGCGGGCCAAAGAACTTATCAATAACTATCAGATTTCTGGCGAAAANTTATTTTTTTTCAACGCAGAGTAGGTTTCGTCACAGAGGGTTCCCTGTATGAGAACGGCTCTGTTATGTGAGGATGGGCCTCAAGCTGATTTTGGCCTGTCAACCAACCGGGTGGCAACACACTCGCTGTCAAAGGCTGCGAGGCTGACTTTCGTGTTGCTGGTAAAGATCAGACGTCGTTCGTTCGGTTCAATTGATATTTGTGGTATATGGCTGACCCTGATACGCAGGTTCTTTTCCAAATGCGTTTTAAACTGCTCTTCCATAAGATCGAAATAAGACAGACCGGGTCCGGCAATTGCTACGGGCATTGGCCCGTGAATCGTCATCAGACGTGATAATCCCATGGCCAAGACGTCAGCGGCTTGTCGAAAGGCGAACCGTATCATCTGATCTCCTTGTCTGGCTTTGGTCGCCAGCTGATCCATTTGATCCTTGGGTATAAATTTTGCCGGAATATGATCAGCGGGCGCATCAAACGCACTGCGTAGGATGCCGTAAAATCCCGAATAGGCTTCGATACACCCCTGCACACCGCACCTGCAAAGTGGCCCATCGGGCATGTGCAGCATATGCCCAAACGGCGGTGCCTGATAGCTGGTCTGTCCATTGCTGTCACGGCTTGCGATGCCGAGACCGATACTGTCCCCAAGTGATAAAACTGCATGATGGCGCGCGAATCGACCCGCTTCTTCCAGTTTTGCATGAGCCGAAAAGCAGGTCTCGTTATTGACAGTGACTTTCCCTGCCCAATCGGGTCTTAAAAGAGCTTCAAAATCAATCTGGCTATCGCCAAACACTGGTGACCACATCAATTTTGTACCGCCACCGCCCACCAGACCTTTGGTTGCAATCGAAACATGGGCAATATCCTCGGCGGCCAGCCCGGATCGTTCAGCCAGACGAAACAGATCATGGCGTACTTGAGCCCCAAATGCCGCCGCATCGGTCTCAGAGTGGTGGCGTGGCACTTTGAATCTGTCGAGCAGAACATTGTTGTAATTGATTAGTGAATATTCCACTTCGCCTGAGATGATATGAATAAAGGCNAGGCGTGCAAATTCAGGGTTNAGCGTGAGNAAAACACGTGGCCTGCCGCGGCCTTTNGAGGGTGGCTGTTCTTGCTTAAAAAGCGCCCCCTCTTCAAACAACTCAGCAGTGATAACAGACACCGTTCCCGATGCCAGACCAGAAACTTCAGCTATTTCGGTATGCGAACTGGGGCCGATCCGTCGTAAGCTCTGTAAGACCAGTGCGCGATTGTGATGGCGTAAGCCNTCAGTTGTGTTCCTATTTCTCATGTTATCAACATATTTTTCCCGTCTAAATAATAGATTAGACAGATTTTGTTAAGTTACCAGTCTTTTTTTTCGAGAGTCGAATTGACTCACCTGTAAAATCATGTTTGGTTTTGCTCGACTGTCATGAAAAATTGATAGTGCATGCAACATTGATCACATTGATCAACGTTTNAAATCTTGTGGGAGGATCACATGAATAAAGTTTTAACAGCGGCTTTGGCCGCATCCGTCGCTGTGTCGGCACTCTCGACAGCGGCTTTTGCCGAGGGTAAAAAAATTGGTGTTTCTTGGTCAAATTTCCAAGANGAACGCTGGAAAACTGACGAAGCTGCAATGAAATCTGCGATTGAAGCAAATGGTGACAGCTATATTTCGGCAGATGCCCAATCATCTGCAGCCAAGCAATTAACTGACGTCGAAAGCCTGATCGCGCAAGGCGCTGACGCTCTGGTNATTCTTTCAGTGGACAGCGGNTCAGTTGGCGCAGCCGTTGATGCTGCATCTGCGGAGGGCATTCCTGTTCTCGGGTATGACCGTCTGATTGAAGATAACCGTGCGTTCTATCTGACGTTTGATAACAAAGAAGTTGGCCGTGTGATTGCACGCTCGATCCAAGCAGCTGTGCCAAGCGGGAACTATGCTATCATCAAGGGTGACAAAGGCGATCCTAACGCGCTTTTCCTGCTTGAAGGCATGATGGATGTGATCGGCGCTGATGTCGAATCTGGTAAAATCAAAATTGTCGGNGAAGCCTTTACCGATGGCTGGAANCCTGACAATGCTCANAAAAATATGGAACAGATTCTAACCGCCAACAACAATAATGTTGATGCGGTAATGTCTGAAAATGACGGCATGGCTGGCGGGGCGATTGCTGCTTTGCAAGCTCAGGGCATGAACATTCCAGTATCTGGACAGGATGGCGATCATGCCGCTTTGAACCGTGTTGCACGTGGCACTCAGAATACATCTGTCTGGAAAGATGCCCGTCAACTTGGTGCCGCCGCAGGGAACATCGCGGCCGCATTGGCGGATGGCGTTGACATGTCGGCAATCGAGGGCGCTGTGAAATGGTCTGGTGGCGCCAAAGGCGTTGAAATGGACGCGATTTTTCTTGCTCCAACTCCAATTGACAAAACCAATATCAATGTTGTCATTGAGGCGGGCCATATCGCCAAAGCTAAAGTCTGCGAAGGTGCGATGGCCGGTGTGAACGGCTGCTAATCTGCCTTTNAGAAAAGTGGCGTGCCGGCTGGTTTCCTCCGGCACGCTATTTTTTTNAGTTAAAGCGACTGCGACTGAACTTTTGTCTCACTTTATAGGTTGGAGAGTGACTTGACCGATAAACCCACCCTGCATGGCGCCGCTAAAGTGGAAAAGGAAAGCCCTTTTATTAGCTTTCTGCGTGCAACTGAAATTGATGCCCGCCTACTGGGTATGATTGCCGCTTTGATCCTGATTTGGGTCGGCTTTCACTTTTATGGCCAATTTGTAAACGGCTTTGGAGCTTTCTTAACGCCCCGCAATCTATGGAACCTGTCCGTGCAGACCTCTTCGATCGGCGTGATGGCCACAGGGATGGTTCTGGTGATTGTTACACGTCATATTGACCTTTCAGTCGGATCGATCTTGGGTTTTTCGGCGATGTCGATGGCGATCTTGCAAGTATGGATCCTGCCCGAGTTTCTGGGCTTGGGACACCCGATGATTTGGATCATCACGGTTGCGTTTGGCCTTTTGATTGGGGCTGCAATNGGTGCATTTCACGGTTATTTAATTGCGTATCTTAGCATNCCCGCATTTATCGTGACGCTCGGTGGCCTTTTGGTTTGGCGCGGCGCGGCGTTTCTTTTGGCCCGCGGTGAGACAATTTCACCTGTNGATGCTACGTTTAAGCATTTGGGCGGAGGCCCTTACGGCGCAATCGGTTCGACGGGAAGCTGGATCGTNGGACTGTTGGGCTGCATTGCAGCCGTGGCACTGATTTTTTCNGGCCGGGCACAGCGTCGGCGCTTCCAATTTCCTTTGCGGCCGGTCTGGGCTGAGGCGTTCCTCGCTTTGGTGTCCTGTGGCGGTATCATCGCTTTCGTGCTGTTGGTTAATTCCTATCCCTGGCCCAAAGGCATCGTAAAACAATATGTCAAAACCAATAATATTGAGACCCCGGTCAGCGAGATTTTCATTAGCCATGGTTTTGCCATTCCTGTTTTGATTATGATTGCGGTCGGCATTGCCATGACTTTCTTGGCAACACGTACTCGCTTNGGACGCTANGTATTTGCGATCGGCGGCAATCCTGAGGCGGCTGAACTGGCTGGGATCAATACCCGTTGGGTGACGGTTAAGATATTTGCGCTGATGGGCATGCTGTGCGGTCTGTCCGCGGTTATTGCCTCNGCAAGGTTGAACTCGGCAACCAATAATCTTGGCACGCTGGATGAGTTATACGTCATTGCTGCGGCCGTGATTGGCGGAACGTCATTCGCTGGCGGTATCGGCACGATCTATGGGGCTATTCTTGGGGCGCTGGTGATGCAAAGCCTGCAAACCGGAATGGTCTTGATCGGCTTTGATGCCGCTATTCAACAGATTGTGGTGGGGACCGTTCTGGTGGTCGCCGTGTGGATCGATAGTGTTTACCGGCGTCGCGCCAAATGAGGAGTGAANAGATGAGTTCTGAGACATCAGGCACACCGCTTGTCGAAATCAAAGACCTGTCTATCGCCTTTGGGGGCATCAAGGCAGTAGATCAGGCTTCNGTCGATCTGTTTCCGGGGGAGGTTGTGGCTATTCTTGGGCATAACGGGGCAGGTAAATCGACGTTGATCAAAGTTCTATCTGGTGCGTATAAGCGCGATGGAGGACAGATTTTTGTCAACGGTGAAGAGGCAGATATCAACAACCCNCGGGATGCAAAGCAATATGGCATCGAGACGATCTACCAAACGCTGGCCGTGGCCGATAATGTGGATGCTGCGGCAAACCTCTATTTGGGGCGTGAAATTCTGACCAGCTTTGGTACGCTGGATGATGCGGCCATGGAGGCCGAGGCGCGCAAGGTGATGGGTCGGTTGAATCCGAACTTTCAGCGTTTCAAAGAGCCGGTCAGTAAATTATCTGGCGGGCAGCGACAATCAGTGGCGATTGCCAGAGCAATTTTGTTCAACGCGCGGATCTTGATCATGGATGAACCCACAGCTGCGCTTGGACCTCAGGAGACTGAGCAGGTCAGCGAACTGATACAACAGCTTAAAAAAGAGGGTATTGGTATCTTTTTGATTAGTCATGATATTCATGATGTCTTCGACTTGGCNGACCGTGTCGCAGTNATGAAAAACGGTCAGATGGTCGGNTATGCACGCACCGAGGACGTGTCCAAAGATGAGGTGCTTGGCATGATTATCATGGGTAAATGCCCGGCTGGAGCTGTGCCTGGTCCGGGNGCGATGCAAGAGGCATAACNTCTGGTTTTGGCCCNTGGGGAANAGGCTAAGGGGGTGATCTTCTGCCCTCACTTCTATGGGGTGGTCTATATCGCTATTTTAGTGTGGGGTTGGATTTTTATGTTTGATAGGCTCTTCGCGACTGCGCTTTTAAAGTTCCATCGTTCGTCTGGGTGTTTTGGCATAAGGTTAAGGGCTTGTTTGGCTGCCCTAACAGCAACCGCTTTTGTGGGCGCCACAGATGCAGANCCTTTCTCGGCCCCGGTCTTCGATCCGGTGGACATCCCGCACCATGTATATGACGGGGGCTGGGAATATTACGTTGGCGGTGGGATGGCGGTGTTTGACTGCGATCAAGACCATATGCCGGATATGTTTGCTGCTGGGGGCGCGAATAAAGCAACGCTATTGCGAAACNTCTCAACCCGTTCTGGCGATATCCGATTTGTTGAAAATACCCCGCCGGAACTGTCTTTGGACCGTATTATTGGAGCTTATCCGCTAGATATAAACAGCGATGGTTTCATGGACCTTGCCATTTTGAGGGTAGGAGAAAATAAGCTCTTGATGGGANGTGTTGATTGTCGGTTTACACCACATTCCGAGCTCCTTGAGAAGTATGAGCAGGGATGGAGCACGGCGTTTTCCGCCACTTGGGAAGCGGGGAATGTCCTGCCGACGCTCGCGTTTGGCAATTATGTAGATCGGACTGATCCCGAGGGTCCCTTTGGTACCTGTGATACAAACTTTTTGTTTCGCCCTGAGGGATCGCGCTATGTCGCCCCGATCGTGCTTGAACCGGGCTATTGCCCGCTGTCGATGTTGTTTACCGATTGGGGGCGTCGTGGCCAGGCTGATTTGCGTGTCAGCAATGACCGCCATTATTACTTGAACGATGGCGAAGAACAGATGTGGCAGATGGCCGAGGTTCCAAGGCTATATCAGCCTGAAGATGGCTGGCAACATCACAAGTTGTGGGGCATGGGTATTGCCAGCCGCGATATCACAGGAGATGGGCTTCCAGAGGTGTATTTGACCTCAATGGGGGATCAAAGGCTGCAAATGCTCAATAAGGATACAGGTGGGCCGTCTTATCGCGATGCCACCTATGGCCGTGGCACCACGGCGCACCGTCCCTATACTGGGGGCGACGGTCGGCCGTCAACGGGGTGGCATGTCAGGTTTGGCGATGTTCAAAACGATGGGCTTGACGATATTTTCATTACCAAAGGCAATGTGCAGCAGATGCCAGGTAGCGCGATGGACGATCCCAATAACCTTTTACTACAAGCGGCGGATGGGACGTTTTACGAAGCGGGAGAGAACGCAGGAATTGCGTCATTGCTGCGGGGGCGTGGCGGCGCGATGGCAGATCTTAACCTTGACGGGTTGCTCGATCTGGCGGTGGTNAACCGTCAGGGTCCTTTGGAACTTTATCAGAATGTCACACAGGGTGCTGGTAANTGGCTAGCGGTAAAGCTGCGGCAAGCGCCCCCCAATCGGGACGCTATTGGCGCATGGATNGAAGTCAGGCTTGGAGACCACGTGTTCGCCCGTGAATTGACTGTCGGGGGCGGTCATGCNNGCGGACAGATCACGGCAGAGCATTTTGGCTTGGGGTCGGCGCANTCTGCACATATTCGGGTGATCTGGCCAGATCACACCGTTTCGGATTGGCGCCAAGTTGGGGCTGGTAAAATGGTTTTTCTGACCCGGGATGCAACTGGCCTCAAGGTGAGCGCTTATTGATCTACCGGCAGACCACTGGGAACCGTTTGCGGCACACCAAGTTTGCCTGCCAAGCTTGCGGTGTCTGACAGGGCGTTTAGGAAAGCCACAATTTGCATGATCTCCGTCTCGCTCAGGTTGCTGGGCGATAATTCGTTAGCTGCGGCAATCGCGGCTTGTTCGTCTGGGTCGTGCGTGGCTCTAAAGTCCTGGCTATTTGGCAGGTCGGGCAAAACCAGCTGTGCGACGTTATACGCTTTTAGAGACGCAACGGGATCAAGGTGATGACGGATCATTGCTTCCAGCGTCGCATAGGCGCCGTTATGGCCATAGGGTGCGGTCTGGGCGATATTGCGCAGGCTGGGNGTGCGGAACTTATATGCATCGGCCGGGTTTCCGGTGACCCTGAGGCGACCTTCGTCGCGGGCGTGTGTCTCGAAGCGGGCNCTCTTGCCGGGGCCGACTTGCGGCAGGGCAATGGCATGAAAGTCGTGATCGGTTTGAAATTGCCCGGCGTGGCAGGTGCTGCATTGCGCTTTGCCATAAAACAGGGACATACCCNAATNTGCNGCCTTTGGCAGGGGTTCTCCAGTTCTGAGATATTGATCAAATGGGCTATCATCGGCGCGCCACTCAAAGGCGATAAACTCTGCAATGACGTCCGAGATATCGGTGAACGTCACGCTATGNCCTGGCCCGTTGATCTGCTCAAAAGCGCTTTGATATTCTTTTATATCAGCAACCCGTGCCGATATAAGCGACCAAGCACCATCTTCACCCGTTAAAAACCCTTGCCGAACGGCGCGCGCTACATCGCTTTCAGTGTAGTGACCTGCCATTTCATCGGGTGAGAGGACCGGAAACATTGATTGCGCNGATAAGACCGAAGCAAACCCCTGAACCATCTCTGTTCCAAGTGGTGTGCGAATGCCTGAGGGGCGCGTTGGGTCAGCTTCGAGACGNCCATCATGGAACATTGTGGTGAATTCATGCGCGCCTAGATTAAACAAGGCTGGCGCATTGCGCGGCACCCTTTGCTCGGGCAGGTTTTTGGGGTCAATCATCCGTTTGGGCCCAAGTCCATGGGCACCGTCGCCCAGACCCAGCGACAACCCATCTGCGGTGGCATGTTTTGGATGGTGGCAGGTGGCACAGGCGACNGTTTTACTGCCGCTGAGGATCGGATCATAAAATAATAATTGGCCCAAACGCACCTGAGCCATATCAACTGGGGCATACGTGGCATTTGCCTTGGGCAAGGGGTTGGCCATAACGCCGTTCGTTAGTAGGGCCATGGCGAGGATAATGTCTATTGGACGTATCATANTGNAGAGACTTCAATTGTAANGCGCTGGTGATAANGACGCTCGGGGGTGCAGATGATTGAGGGAAATTGTGACTGGTTTGGGGCGTCAGGAAAATGTTGGGGTTCCAGACAGAGGCCNGCAAATGCTTGGTGTGTCTGCGCCTCCATAGGGGGGGCTTTGGCTGAAAGTTTGGCCCCTGTGTATAGCTGTAGGCCGGGTTGGTCCGTCCACAGCTTTAGACACAGGCCGTTGGGGGCGCTCAGGGTTGCGGCGGGCTTTTTTGCTGTTTGGTCCAGAACCAGATTAACGTCTGCACCCTTTTGGNTGGGGTCGGCCTGCCGGATCAATTTTTGCTGTCGGTAATCAAACGGCTGACCGTCGAGTNGTGCGATCTNTCCGGTTGGGATCAAAGCGCCATCCGTTGGAGTGTAGGCGAGTGAGGCAATCTGCAACTGGTGATCCCAAATGGTGCCACTGCCCATCAGGTTGTAATAAGAATGCTGCGCGAGATTGATCGGTGTCGCCCGATCCGGCATTGCGATCATATCATAGATAAGCCGATTGTTTTGCAGTCGAATTGTCACTGTGAAGTCAACATTACCAGGAAACCCCTGATCCCCGTCTGGTGAGCGGTGGCTTAACTGCACTCCCGTTGCTCCGTCAGGTTCGAGGGACCAATTGCGGCTGGCAAGGCCCCTTGGGCCGCCATGCAACTGGTTTCTACCCTCGTTGGCTGCCAGATGGTAAGTGGTGCCGTCATGGCTGAACTGGGCGTTTGCAATTCGGTTGGCTACGCGGCCGGCAATGATTCCCAACGAGCCGCGGTGGCGCAGATGGTCGGCAGGATCGCGGTAACTCAGTACTATTGGTACTAAAGCGTCGCCTAAAGGCACCCGCCAATCATGGGTGATGCACCCCAACGATAGTATGGTCACCGACATGTCGCCAGCGTCCAAACGGTGTGATTTTAGATCTTTGAGGGCAATGTTGTCCATGATATTTAAACGAAGCGATTGACGTAGTTTTCCAAAATTTCTTGTTGGCCTGATTTTGGCACTGGGGAAAGCTGGGCGTCGAGCACCCTCTGCGTGATGCTGGCCAGGTCGCTCTGCAGCATGGCCTGTGCTTCTGGCGTATTCCAGCCGGCATAGCGGTCGTTAAGCGCTGTCTGCAGTCCACCGTCTTCGATCATCGCCGCAGCGGCTTTTAATCCTCGCGCGCAAATATCCATGCCACCGATATGCGCTGCAATGAGATCTTTTGCGTCCAGAGATTGACGGCGCAGTTTGGCGTCAAAATTGGTTCCGCCAGCTTTAAGGCCCCCATTTTTAAGGATGTGATAATAGGCCATGGCCACTTCGGGCACGTTATTGGGGAACTGGTCGGTGTCCCAGCCAGATTGATAATCGTTGCGGTTCATGTCTATAGAACCAAGCACGCCCAAAGCGGAGGCGGTGGCAATTTCATGCTCAAAGGAGTGGCCGGCCAAAATAGCATGCCCCTGCTCGAGGTTGAGCTTAACCTCATTTTCAAGGCCATATTTTTGCAAAAAACCAAAGCAGGTTGCCGCATCATAATCGTATTGATGCTTTGAGGGTTCTTGCGGCTTGGGTTCGACTAAAATCTGACCTTTGAAGCCAATTTTATGTTTATACTCGACGACCATTGCTAAAAACCGACCCATATGATCTAGTTCAAGGCCCATTTCGGTGTTGAGCAGGGTCTCATAACCTTCCCGGCCGCCCCAGAGTACGTAGTTTTCACCCCCCAGTTTATGAGTGGCATCAAGACAGCTTTTGACGGTGGCTGCGGCAAACGCAAAGACATCCGGATCAGGATTGGTTGAGGCCCCGCTCATCCAGCGCCGATGGGTGAACATATTAGCGGTGCCCCACAGCAGCTTGGTGCCAGTGGTTTGCATTTTTTCACCAAAATAATCGGTGATTTCATTCAATGTGCTGAGATTGGTTTCAAAGCTGCCGGTTTCGGGACGGATATCAGCATCGTGCCAACAGAAATATGGCACATTGAGAAGGTCAAACATCTCGAACGCGGCATCGGCCTTTAGACGTGCCCGCTCCATGCTGTCCTGCGGGTGCCAAGGACGTTCGAAGGTTTGCCCGCCAAAGGGGTCGCCACCCTCCCACGCGAATGAGTGCCAATAGGCGACTGCAAAGCGCAGATGGTCCTCCATGCGCTTGCCCATCACGATCTCGTCGGGATCATAATGATGAAAGGCCATGGGATCGGTGCTGTCTGCACCGGCGAAGGTAACTTTATCAATGCCGTGGAAAAACTGCGTCATGAGATTGCCTTTAATGCTGGATAGGTGGCGCGATATCGTTGGTAAGCTGCGTCATAAGCTGCGGTTAAAGCGCTTCGAGGATGAATGGTTTTTGCCACTTTGGGCTGGGTCATGACACCGTCGGGCTCTGCCCCGGAACACCCAACCATAGCAAGGCGGGCCGCACCAAGAGCCGCACCGAATTCACCTTTTTCAGGCAAATCAATTGGCATGTTCAAAACGGTTGCCACCAGTTCGACCCAAAACGGCGACTGTGCCCCGCCACCGATTGCCAAGGCGCGTTTCACGTTGGTGCCTGTGGATTTCAAAGCCTCTAAATTGTCGCGTAGGGCAAAGCTCACGCCCTCCATTACCGCTTGCGTTAGGTCGGTGCGGTTTGAGGCGATATCAATGTTTAGTAGCGCACCGCGGATGGTACTGTCATTGTGCGGGGTGCGTTCGCCCGACAGATAGGGTAAAAACTGAATTTGGTTGGGTCCACTGATCTGATTTCCAAGCGCGTCAGAAAGTGCTGCTGCCTCTACGTCGAGATTACGCGCAAGCCAGTTTAAGCTGTCGGTTGCTGCCAAGATAACCCCCATTTGGTACCACCGGTTTGGCACAGCGTGGCAAAATGTATGAACTGCGGAGGCTGGCATTGGCGAAAAGGTGTCTTTTGCGGCCAGTAAAACCCCTGACGTGCCCAGAGATACAAAGGCATCGCCTTCGCGCAACGCTCCGACGCCGCAAGCTGCAACTGCGTTGTCGCCACCGCCCCCCACCACGGTTACATCTGTTGAGACTCCCCACTCGGCGGCTATTTCTGGCCGCAGGGGGCCTACAGCGTTAGAGCCCTCCACAAGGTCTGGCATCTGGTCCCGGCGCATATCAGAGTGTGATAACAAATCCGCAGACCAATCGCGTGCGCCAGTGTCCAGCCAGGCCGTGCCGGCACTATCGGACATGTCTGACGTATATTGTCCGGTCAGCCAGTAGTTTAAATAATCCTTTGGTAGAAGNACCTTGGCGATTTTAGAAAAAACGTCTGGCTCATGCTCAGCCAACCAAAGGACTTTTGGAGCGGTGAAGCCCGGGAATACAATGTTACCTGAAACTTCTCGAAATCCCNGAATCGCATCCAGTGTTGCGGCTTCGTTGTAGGCGCGACTGTCGTTCCACAGCATGCACGGGCGCAGTACCTGACCGGCGTCATCGAGAAGCGTTGCCCCATGCATATGGCCCGCAACACCGACACCTTTCAGCGCTGAAAAAGACTTTGGATGCGCCAAGCGCAACGTGGCGGTTACTGTATTACAAGCGGAGATCCAGTCTGCTGGATTCTGCTCGCTCCAGCCGGTTTGGGGATGCTGCACAACATAGGCTGCCTCGGCAGATCCGATGATTTTGCCATTTTCCTGCACCAATAATCCGCGCAGCCCGGACGTGCCCAAATCCAGTCCTAAATACATCTTAATCCCCCATTGGAAGCCCATCATCACGGTTTTATTTCGAGTGTCAAATTAAAAAATTTACTGATCTTTGAAATAATGTTTCTGAATCTNTATACTATAGTTTTNTACCTNTATTGATTTCGANCTCAGTCCACGCAAAGAGCTAATTGNTAAGTTGTTTTCTGCGCTTGTTTTGTGTCACGTTTAACGCGGCACTTTGTAGGATCGTTTGCGGATGGGCGATCTCATATGGTCTGGTTGTAAAATAGATTTGATCGGTCACTAAGCCTTGTTAGCCTGCTGTATTTAACACGCTTTATCGCGTTCGTTTTGTAAACTGCAAAAAACGGTTGAGTGTTTTATGCATTGAACCAGTGTCAAGTTGAAACCATATCAGGTCTGCCTTTGAGTTTGTGTGTTGTGTGGTTGCCTTGATTTGTTTTCAGTTGGTGGAGCAGCGTAATGATTTAGGGCAACTCAAGCTGTATTTCACAATAGCAACCTATCAGACCTAAATGTTAGAGCGCTGGGACGTTTTGATAGATATATGGATGTCTTATGGAAAATATGATGCTTGACCTCAATACGGCCGCTTGGACTTGGATACATAAAAATATTAGTGGGTTTTTAATTTTTGTTTTGATGGCTTTTGTGCCATTTGCGTCATTGGCTGAGGCATCTGACACTGTGCCGTGTTCCGTCAAACTGAAATTTGAAGCGGATCAAAGCGGCGCGCTCGTCGTGTATACCCTCAGCATGCAGGTCAAAAACCCAACGATGCGGCCAATCGAAACGGTGTCTGCACTGATGTATGACCTGCAAGGAGCATCAATGGGTAACACTGATGCGTCGTGCCGCCATAACGATACATTGCTTAATGGGGGGGATACTGGCGAATGCAACAAAGTTCTGCAGGTTGTGAACAGTAAGTTGATGGAGAAACTGGGAAACGAGATGTGGACTGCGATTGTCAACGATCAAATGGCCAAATTCGATCGTATCGCCAGCTGTAAGATTGTTGGGTTTCGATATGTCCAGTAATTTGGCCGTGTTTGAAGGCCTCTTAGACGCTTTCAGCTAGGGTTTTGTGTCTGCTAATTAGCTGGTTGATAGATAGGTAAAGAATATAAGTCCCTCATGAAAGTATCATCGTGAGGCTCATTTTTTTTATGATTGTCGGTGTCTGATGGAGGTCCACATGAGACGGACAGTCTCTGGTGCGCGCTAAATCTATTTTGGAACAATGTTGCACCGGTCTGCGCTGCCCTGTATCTGTTGTTAATGCATTAAAGGGGTTACCATGAGCAGAGCATTTGTATTTCCGGGTCAGGGGGCCCAGACCATCGGTATGGGCAAGGCGTTGGCGGCCGCTTATCCTGCCGCTAAGGCGGTCTTCGATGAGGTCGATGAGGCGCTGGGCGAACGGCTCAGTGACCTTATTTGGTCGGGTGATCCTGAGGCGCTTACACTGACAAAAAATGCTCAACCGGCTTTGATGGCGACATCGCTGGCCGGGATGCGGGCGCTTGAAGCCGAAGGCGTTACGATGGCTGCGGTTGACTATGTCGCGGGCCATTCTTTGGGGGAATATTCCGCATTGGCGGCTTCTGGTGCAATCAGTGTGCCTGATACGGCGCGATTGTTGCGTACCCGTGGGTCCGCAATGCAAGAGGCGGTTCCGGTTGGTATGGGCGCAATGGCGGCGCTTTTGGGATTGGATTTTGATACGGTTGTTTCATTGGCGGCAGAGGCTGCAGATGGTCAGGTCTGTCAAGCCGCAAATGATAACGATCCGGGNCAAGTGGTGGTATCAGGCGACAAGNCCGCGATTGAACGNGCGGTTGANCTGGCAAAAGNAAAGGGTGCAAAGCGGGCTATCCTATTNCCGGTCAGCGCCCCGTTTCACTGTGCATTGATGGCTCCAGCAGCCGAGATAATGGCCCAAGCACTGGCGGATGTGACGATCCTNTCCCCTGCGGTGCCTGTGATTGCGAACGTTAGCGCAAAGCCAGTCAGCGACCCGAATGAGATCCGTCAATTGTTGGTGGCACAGGTGACCGGGGCCGTACGCTGGCGGGAAACAGTGTCTTGGCTGGGAGCGCATGGTGTGACTGATGTATGGGAAATAGGCGCTGGTAAAGCACTCTCTGGAATGGTGCGGCGCATCGAACGATCCATCGCCTGTCGGGCAGTGTCTACCCCTGAAGACGTCATATCGGCGGTGCAAAATCTTGAAGAAAGCTGAGTTGAGGAGTGATCATGTTTGATTTAACGGGCAAAAANGTTTTGGTGACAGGTGCATCGGGGGGAATCGGTGGCGAAATCGCCAGACGCTTGCACGCGTCGGGTGCAAGCGTTGGGGTGAGTGGCACCCGGCTTGAGCCGTTGAAAGCTCTGGCCGCTGATCTTGGTGAGCGCGCGCATGTCCTAGCCTGCAATTTAAGCGACACAGCGGCTATTACAGAGTTGCCCAAACAGGCCTCAGANGCGATGGGCAGCGTGGATATTTTGGTCAATAACGCCGGTATAACCCGCGATAATTTGTTTATGCGGATGTCCCAAGACGAGTGGCAGTCCGTACTTGATGTGAATCTGACGGCGACCATGTTGCTGTGTAAGGGTGTTTTGCGCGGTATGATGAAGGCGCGCTGGGGGCGCATTGTCAATATCAGTTCGGTGGTCGGTGCGACGGGAAATCCAGGACAAGCCAATTATGCCGCTTCAAAAGCGGGCATGGTCGGTATGTCAAAGTCGTTGGCTTACGAAGTTGCAAGTCGAGGCATCACCGTCAACGCTATCGCTCCCGGTTTTATNGAGACGGCGATGACGGCAAGTTTGAAAGACTCNCAGAAAGAAGCGATTCTGTCGTCTATACCCAGCGGACGCATGGGAGCCCCGAACGAAATAGCCGCTGCCGTAGTNTATCTTGCGAGCGAAGAAGCAGGATACGTCACAGGAACGACCCTACATGTAAATGGTGGCATGGCGATGCTTTAAAACGGTGGTAAAGGTGNAAATNTTAAACAATTTCAGCGAGCCATGCAGGATTTAAGGTTGTTTTGAGGTTTATTTATGTCAATTAAGAGTATTGGACAGGATGATGTGGACACTGCGGTGAGAATTATTGCTCATGCGAGAGTGTTCTTGATTTAAATGACCATGGAAAACGTTTGCCTATAGCAGATCATGTGCTATAGGCGGCTCAGTTTCACCGTGCAACTCAATGAGTAGACCGGTCCAAACCGTTCGACGCGGTTTACGAGCGGCCCGCCAGGGCAATCAGAGCCATCCCAGTCGGGTAAGGGCGAAAACAGGAGCAAACGCTCCGATAGAAATGAGGAATTTAAGATGAGCGACATTGCGGATCGCGTTAGAAAAATCGTTGTAGAACATCTCGGCGTTGAAGAAGATAAAGTTGTAGATAACGCATCGTTCATTGATGATTTGGGCGCAGATAGTCTGGATACAGTGGAATTGGTCATGGCGTTCGAAGAAGAGTTCGGCATTGAAATTCCGGATGATGCAGCGGAAACAATCCAGTCGTTTGGCGATGCAGTCAACTTCATAAACGAAGCTGTTTAACCTTTTGTAAAATGATAAAAATTTTAACCCCTGCGATAAAGCGGGGGTTTTTTTGTGTTACGGCGGCGTTCTGGTATCCTTTTCGCCTAAAAGTACTGAGCTACAAGACAAGCCCTTGCTCCGTTGGGGCAAGCCGAGTTAAAAGAAAATTTCAACCAATCGAGTAAAGAGGGTCAGTGATATGCGGCGGGTCGTTGTAACTGGACTGGGGCTTGTAACGCCTCTCGCATCTGGAGTTGAGGCGACCTGGAGCCGCCTGCTGAATGGAGTCTCGGGCGCGGCCACGATCAGTCGCTTTGATGCCAGTGGCCTCGCCACAAATTACGCCTGTGAGGTGCCTTATGGCGACGGGTCAGACGGAACTTTCAATCCTGATGACTGGATGTCTGCCAAAGAGCGGCGCAAGGTGGATGATTTTATTTTGTATGGTATTGCGGCAGCCCAACAAGCGGTAGTCGATTCTGGATGGTTGCCCGAGGACGAAGAGGCTCNGGAACGTACAGGCGTCATGATCGGTTCTGGAATCGGCGGCTTACAATCGATTGCTGAGACGACGCTTTTGCTCAGAGATCGCGGTCCGCGACGGGTGTCGCCATTCTTTATTCCCGGTGCATTGATTAACNTGATCTCAGGGCAGGTCAGTATCCGGTATGGATTTAAAGGCCCNAACCATTCGGTCGTCACAGCCTGTTCAACGGGTGCGCATGCCATCGGGGATGCGTCTAGAATCATTAGGTTGGGCGAGGCTGATGTGATGATTGCAGGGGGGGCTGAAGCCGCCATTTGTGAAATTGGTATTGCCGGGTTCAATGCCTGTAAAGCTCTGTCTACCAAACGATCTGATGATCCGGCAAAGGCCTCACGACCCTNTGATACCGACCGCGATGGTTTCGTGATGGGCGAAGGCGGCGGTGTTGTTGTTTTGGAAGAATACGAGCACGCTGTGGCACGTGGTGCGAAAATTTATGCAGAAGTCATTGGNTACGGAATGTCTGGTGATGCGCATCACATCACGGCACCCTCTGAGGATGGCAAAGGGGCCGAGCGTTCGATGCGGGCGGCNTTAAATAATGCAGGNCTGCAGCCAGACGCGATCGATTANATCAATGCGCATGGCACCTCGACTATGGCAGATGTTATTGAATTAGCCGCTGTAGAACGGCTTTTGGGAAAAGCGGCTGGCTCAGCGACAATGTCTTCAACCAAGTCATCTACTGGGCATCTTCTAGGCGCTGCTGGTGCGATTGAGGCGATTTTTTCGATTTTGGCCATCCGCGATCAAGTAGCGCCGCCGACGATCAATCTCGAAAACCCAGCGGTTGGGACGGATATCTTTCTGGCGCCACAGATCAAACAGGACCGAGAGATAAACGTCGCGCTTTCGAATTCGTTTGGCTTTGGCGGCACCAATGCCTCTCTNTTGTTTGGACAGATGAGCTAATGTGGCGCAGCGTTGCCTCTAANGGACTTAGTTTTCTACTTGTGGCGCTGTTTTTGTTAGGCGCATTGGTCCTCTGGGGACGAAATGAATACACGACCACGGGACCGCTTGAACAGGCGATTTGTTTGAGGGTTGAAAAAGGGTCGGATATGAAGCGTGTTTCACGCGATTTGCTGTCTGTCAGTGCCATCGGTAACGACACTATTTTTCGGTTGGGTGCGGAGTATACGGGTAAATCTGGAAAGCTGAAAGCGGGTAGCTTTTTGATTCCTGCAACGGCTTCGATGGAGGCGATTTCCGAACTTATCACTCGCAGTGGCGCCAGTACCTGTGGTACTGAGATTGTTTACCGGATTGGTGTGACGCGCACTTCAGTTCAAGTGCGTGAGCTTGATCCAAAGACAAATCGTTTTGACAAAAAAGCCGAATTTAATCCAGAAGAGGAAACGGCCCCTGAAATTTTTGAGCGCGCCAAGACCCTGAANGATACACGATTTCGCGTGCTGATGGCAGAAGGCGTAACCAGCTGGCAGGTGCGGCAAGTTCTTATGGCCATTGACCAGCTGACAGGCAACATTGCTGCAGTTCCCGATGAGGGTACCCTCGCGCCAGATAGTTACGAAATTCGGTTGGGTGAAACCCGTCAAGCGGTGATCGAAAGAATGCAGGCAGCACAGGATATGATCCTGGAGACGGCTTGGAAAAACCGGGTGGAAGGCCTGCCACTTAAATCGCTGCAAGAAGCCTTAATACTGGCGTCGATTGTAGAGAAAGAAACAGGGGTTCCAACNGAACGCCGACAGGTTGCGAGCGTTTTTATAAACCGCTTGAACCGCAGTATTCGGCTGCAGACCGACCCCACNGTGATTTATGGAATTACTAAGGGTGAAAAAACCTTAGGGCGTGGATTGAGNCGCAGCGAGCTTGACCGGAAAACGCCTTGGAATACCTANCGNATNGATGGACTGCCACCGACGCCTATCGCCAACCCNGGACNGGCCAGTATTGANGCGGTNTTGAACCCAGAAGATACCAATTTCTTATTTTTCGTTGCCAATGGAACTGGTGGTCATATCTTTGCCGAAACCCTTAACCAGCATAATGCTAACGTAAAAAAATGGCGGGCTATCGAGGCTGGCAAGGCAAAAAAATAGGTTTGTTCGAACCTAGATTTGNTGGNTTTTGGAGGGCGGTCGACAAGGAATTTACTCNTAGTCGATTGTTTGNATTATTCAATTATTAATNTGNTCGTACGGTCAGGCTTCCANNCAAATTGGANATATCTTGACNTTGCGGACGCANTCATCTATAGGTTGTGTCATGCTAGAGGAAATATTGGTGCGGCCTTAGAGTGATTTCTGAGGCCGTTTTTATTTGGCTCATGTGGAAGATTATGCGCATGAGAGGAATAGCGTAGCTATGATTTTAATAACTCCAGACGAGGGATCGTCTGATCTAGATCAACATCTTAACAGCATACAACGCCAGTTAGCTTTGATTAAACGTGATCTGGAAATTTTACATGAACAGATACTTGCTGGCGAAATTGGATCGGAAACTCAGGCCAATAAGACCATGGGATCCATCAAACATTGGATTCGTTTGGCTATAGAAACGGAGATGAAAATTGCAGAACAAAAAAGGCTCAAAGCAGGTCTCGGGCGCTGCGGATACGGTCTCGACCTTGCCGAGGCGCGGCATCAGATCAGGTGCAGATTGGATCGCTTGCACAAGTGTTGCAAACAGACAGTCGTTTCTGAATGATTTAACAGAGGGTGAACTGTTGGCGCTACCGTTCTTATTCGAGTTTTGGGCGATGGAGCACCAATTGGCGCCTGCAGGTGACTGGCGAAGTTGGGTGATTATGGGCGGTCGAGGCGCTGGCAAGACCCGAGCAGGAGCGGAATGGGTGCGCAGCCAAGTTGAGGGTCCCCGGCCCGGCGACTGTGGACCGGCAAGATGTGTTGCGCTGGTCGGCGAGACGCTTGATCAGGCCCGGGAAGTTATGGTGTTTGGTGATAGCGGAATTTTGGCCTGCTCACCACTGGACCGAAGGCCGCAATGGCATGCCAGCCGCAAACGTTTGATCTGGCCAAATGGTGCAGTGGCCCAGGTTTTCTCTGCTCGCGATCCCGAGAGCCTGCGTGGACCGCAGTTTGATGCAGCTTGGGTAGACGAATTGGCAAAATGGAAATCCGGCAGAAATGCTTGGGATATGTTGCAGTTTGCCTTGCGTCTGGCCACCCTGGGCCATCGGGGAGTCCGTGTTGTACCCCAAATGCCCCCCCAGACC
>NYVC01000128.1 GCA_002684375.1 Marinovum sp. | reverse complement strand
AACGGCGACCAATACGTCGGGGGGTTTAAACAGAACGAACAATATGGTGAGGGCATTTTGAGTTATGCCAACGGCGACAAATATGTTGGGTTTTTTCAGGCGGGCAAGCCAAACGGGCAGGGCCGCTTAGAACTTGCGGCCAGTGGCAATGTCTATGAAGGGACGTATAAGGACGGTTTGTTTGACGGAGAGGGCACCTACACGTTTGCGAATGGCGACACCTATGTTGGCATGTTTGAAAATGACATGTTCAATGGCGAAGGCACTTTGGATCTGGTTTCCAGCGGCAACAAATATATTGGCCAGTATGAAGATGACCTTTTTCAGGGGCAGGGCACCTATATTTATGCCAATGGCGACAAATATGTTGGGCCGTATCATGAGGGTGCGCAGCACGGGCGGGGCACCAAAACATTCGCTAACGGGGATGTTTACGTTGGTGCGTTTAAGGACGACCGGTTTGAGGGGCAGGGCGTTTATACTTATGCCAATGGGGACATATATACCGGTGCGTTTGAAAAAGACGTCAAAACCGGGCAGGGCACGAAAACCTGGGGGCCAGGCAGCGAGCTTTCTGGCGATAAATATGTCGGTATGTTCAAAGGGGATGCGCCGAACGGACAGGGCACATACACCTATGCTGATGGCAGTATCTACGTTGGCGCCTTCAAAGATGGCAAGAAGGCTGGTCAAGGTGTAAAAACCTGGGGCCCCGATACGCAATTTGCCGGCGATAAATATGACGGGGCGTTCCAAGATAATAATCAAAATGGCCGTGGTCGGTATATATATGCGGATGGCCGCGTATATGTTGGCGAGTTTAAGGACAACAAACAAGACGGGCAGGGCATCCAAACCTGGGTCAATGGCAACAAATATGACGGGGCCTTCAAGGATAACCTTCAGGACGGTCAAGGCACGCTGAGCTTTGCAAATGGCGATCTCTATGTTGGTGAGTTCAAAGGCAACCTTTTCAATGGACAGGGCACTTACACCTATGCGGATGGCAGTACCTATGTCGGCGGTTGGAAAGATAACAAAGAGCACGGTCAGGGACGCATTACCTATGCCAATGGCGACACCTATGTCGGGGAGTTTGCAGAGGGCTTAAATAGTGGTCAGGGTGAATTCACCTACACAGATGGCAGCATTTATATCGGGGACTTAAAGGGTGACCGGAAACATGGACAGGGCACGTTAACCTCTGCTAACGGATCTGAATACGTCGGGTCTTTCAAAGAGGATCTGTTCAATGGCGAGGGCACCTATACCGGGCCTGACGGGAGTCAGTATGTCGGGGAGTGGCGGGATAACAAACAGCACGGCCAAGGCACTTATACCTATGCCAATGGCGATGTATATGTGGGTGATTGGGTCGATAACAAACAGGACGGCCAAGGCACTTATACCTATGCCAATGGCACCAATTATATTGGCGCTTGGAAAGAGGGCGTGAAAGACGGTCAAGGCACTTATAAGGGTCCGAACGGCAGCCAATATATTGGAAACTGGAAGAATAACAAACAGGACGGCCAAGGCACGCTGACCTTTGCCGATAGCGGCAATACATACATAGGGGCGTTCAAACAGGGGGTGAAGGACGGCCAGGGCACCTATACCGGGCCCAATGGCAGCAAATATGTCGGGGCTTGGAAAGATAACAAGCAAGACGGTCAAGGAACGTATAGCTTTGGGAATGGCGACATATATGTCGGCGATTGGAGCGGGGGTGAACGGACCGGAGAAGGCACCCTGACATTCAGCAACCAAAGCAAATATGTCGGTGGTTTCCTGAAGGGTCAAAAGCACGGGCAGGGTGTCTTTAGCTATGAAAACGGTGACATTTATACTGGCATGTTTGAGAATGACTTACTCAACGGCCAAGGGACGCTGACGCTTGCCGCGATCGGCAACAAATATGTTGGTGAGTTCAAAGACGACCTTTTTAACGGTCAGGGCCGTTATAGTTTTGCCAATGGTGATACATATGTTGGTGAGTTCAAAGACGACGTCAAGACGGGCCAGGGCACTTATACCTATGCCGATGGCAGCACATATGTGGGGGCGTTTAAAGATGATAAAAAGCGCGGGCAGGGCACCTATATGTCTCCGGATGGCAGTAAATATGTCGGGGAGTGGCAAGATGGCGTGAAAAGTGGCCAAGGTACGTATTCTTTTGCGAATGGAACCGCCTATGTCGGAGAATGGAAAAACGATCTGTTCAACGGCAGCGGTACGTTGACGCTCGCCAGTCAGAATAAATATGTGGGTGACTTTAAGGATAGCAAGAAGCACGGTCAGGGGGCGTATACTTATGCCAATGGCGATGTTTATGTAGGTGGCTACCAGGACAGTAAAAAACATGGTCAGGGGACGTATACCTATGCCGATGGAGATAGATATGTTGGCGCGTTTAAAGACGATCTGTTCAACGGTCAGGGGACGTATACCTATGCCAATGGTAATGCATATGTTGGTGCGTTCGAGGGGAATAAGAAAACCGGTGCAGGCACTTTAACCTATACCAATGGGGATAAATATATCGGTGCGTTCAAGGACGATTTGTTCAATGGCCAAGGTACTTTGGATCTGGCCGCGAGCGGGAATAAATACGTTGGCATGTTTAAAGACGATCTGTTTAACGGTCAGGGCATTTATACCTATGCCAATGGCAATACATACGAAGGTGACTTCGAGGACGATCTGTTTAATGGTGAGGGCCGTAAAAGCTATGCGAATGGCGATGTCTATGTCGGCTCTTTTAAAGATGACCTGTTTAATGGAGAAGGCACCTTAATTTACGCTGATGGCAGTAAATACATTGGTATGTTTAAGGATGATCTGTTCAACGGTCAGGGCACTTACAACATGTCCAATGGCGACAGGTATATCGGCGCGTACAAAGATAGTAAAAAGCACGGTCAAGGCCGTCTTGTTTATGCCAACGGTGATGAATATGTCGGCGAGTTCAGATATAATAAAAAATACAGGCAAGGCACGTTTACGTATGTCAACGGCGACAAATATGTCGGTGAATACAAGAATGATATGTTCAACGGTCAGGGCACTTTGATTTTTACGGACAGCGGGAATAAATACGTTGGCATGTTTAAAAATGATTTATTCAACGGTCAGGGTATTTACACCTATGCCAACGGCAATAAATACGAAGGCGCGTTTCAGGATGATCTGTTCAACGGACAGGGGCGCTATAGCTATGCCAATGGCGACAGCTATGTCGGCAGGTTCAAAGACGATCTGTTTGACGGGCAAGGCACTTATACAGCGGCAGATGGGACAGTAAGGCAAGGCCTTTGGAAAGACGGGGAACTGGCTGTATGCTCGGGCACCGAGGCCGCGTGTGATATCCCTAATGCGCTCAAGAGCACTAAAGACTGATCTGCAGGGGTGTTGAAATTTGCAGAGAACTGACCCGGTTTGACCTTACATTGTCACTGAGAATTGACCCATGTGAACTGATTACCCTGATGGTTTTGGTCGGGGAGACATGGAGTGATAGACATGGGGTTTTTGAGTGTCATGCGACGCTGGGCATTGCGTAACAAAATGCCAATATGCGATATAGCGCGCCGTACTGGGCTGTCTCGGAATACCTTTCAGATGTAGTGGTTCAGATGTGATCTGACAGTTGGCCATTTTTCTGGCGGCGTCTGTCAGGTCAAGTTCAGTTCACGAACTTTTCCCGCCAGATTGCTGTCCCGTCGATCATAGTTTCGATGGGTGTTCTGCCGCAACACATTTTGCCCTGATGCGTGCGCTCGTGGTTATCGTGATGCAGCCATTCGTCGAGATCGGCTTGCAGCGCGTCGATGCTGTGAAAAAGTTTCTTGCGGAACGTGACCTGATAATAATCTTGCAGGATCGTCTTATGGAAGCGCTTGCACATACCGCCGGTCTGCGGTGACTTCACCTTGGTCTTTGTGTGATCAATATCGTTGATTGCCAAGAAGAGTTGGAAGTCATGTCTGTCGACACGGCTGCAATAGTCAGTCCCTTGATCTGTCTTAATGCGCAGCATTGGCAAATCGTGTTCTTCATGAAACGGCAGAACCTGGTCATTGAGCAGGTCGGCCGCGGTGATCGGAGTCTTGGCGGTGTACAGGTTGACCTGCGCGACCTTGCAATAAGTATCTATATAGGTCTGCTGATAAACGCGCCCAACACCCTTGAGAGTGCCGATATAGAAGGTGTCCTGCGATCCCAAGTAACCTGAATGGGCCGTCTCGATCCGTCCGTNCAGCNTCTTCTTTTCCAGGGCNTGCACGTGTGCCTCNGTAAGGATGCCGCCGTCTTCGACAACGATGGTCTCCCGCGCTTTCAGGCGGGTTTTGANGTTCGCNAGATCTTGGCGCAGCCAGATCAACCGCACGCCGGAGGGTGGGACAAATACACCCAGTTTTTGCAACTCGTTGGAGGTGCTAGCTTGACCATAGGCCGGAAAATCGGTGGCAGATTGGATCACCGCATCCCCTGTCGCCTGGTCCACCCGGTTCGTGTGGTTGGGCTTGCGCCGCGTGCGTTCAAACAGAGCTTCAACGCCGCCATCATCCACCGCTGACTTGAAGCGCTAGAACGTGTCTCGCGACATGCCCATGACCTGGCTAGCCTTGGACATGTTGCCCAACTCCTCGACTAGATTCAGCAGCCAAGTTTTGTGTTTGATGATCTTGTCGGTAGTATTCAACATTGTGGTTTCCTTTTAATGGTTCGGTTTGCACCTCCATCAAAACGGGCAACCATCCTCTCTTTCAAGAGATGTGCCGTCCTCATTCCGGCTTGCTGGGAAAAGGACCGTGTCAGATCACATCGAGAATAATGCAGCTAATCAAAGCGTGCCTCATTCAGGGCCCAATAAGCCTTGCTGCCTTTAAGGGGGCTTTGCTTGGCGTGCTCCCAAGGTGTTTTGCCGTTTTTGTCCTTGGTGTTTACGTTGGCACCCGCATCCAATTCTACCTGTAAATCTGCAGGTGTTGCAGTATCCCACCAAACACTGTCACACAGCTTGCCACAAACAACAGACGCCTGCGAAAGTGCCCAGTACCCCTCGGTGACTTTTATATGCTCATTTGCTTGGGCCAAATCCCAAGGCGTTTCGCCACTTTNGTTTCTTGCGTGCACATCTGCACCGGCGTCNAATAAAGTTTGGATAATTTCAGCGCGGGTCCNTAATTCTGGGCATCCTACTGCGCAATGCAGCGCTGTGAAGCCAAATTCATCTCTTACGTTTACTTGAGCACCGGCATNTAANAGCGCCTGNGCAATTTCAGGGGTGCGTGCCCCATGGAGNGGCGTTGAACCACTTTCATTTCGCGCATTAACATCTGCTCCTGCGTCTAGAAGCACCTTGAGAATTTNAAGTGTATAGGCTTTGTGCATGGGGGCAGTGCCACTTCGATCCCGCGCGTTTACATCGGCTCCTGCGTCCAGCAGGGCCCGCACGATTTCAGGCTCATACCCTGTCATTGATTTCAGCAGTAGCGGCGTGCTGCCGTAATTGTCGCGTTCGTTGACTGTCGCTCCGGCATCTAAAAGTAATTGAATGATTTNTGGTGGTTTCTTNTCAAAAACGACATCNGGTTCAAAAGCCAAGCTTAGGGGCGTTCGGCCATATTCGTTCCTGACATCTATATCAGCGCCCCCCTCTAACAAAGTCTGGACGATTTCAGGTGTATAGGCCCTATGAAGAGGCGTTGCTCCTCCTCTATCCCGTGCATTGATATTTGCCCCGGCGCTTAATAGAGCTTGGACGATTTCAGGTGTNCGAGCGCTATGCAGCGGCGTGGCTCCATATTCATTGCGAACATTAATATCGGCCCCAGCGCTTAATAGGACCCTGAATATTTCGACCGTTGGGGCTTGATGCAAGGGGGTAAGTCCATTTTTGCTCTGTGCGTTTACGTCAGCGCCGCCGTCGACTTCGGCTTGTACTTCAGTCAAAGTTGCTGATTTCAGCCANCCACTGTCGCATAGCTTACCACACTCAGCCCAACTTGCAGATCCTATCAANCCAGTTGCCGCTAAAGTGATTGCGAAGATATGATTTTGCATGACTNGTCCCGCCGCTTCTAAACTGTGTAACGATCNAGTTATAATCGCAGACTGGTTGGCAATTAAATAAGCAATCTCAATTTTACGGAGTTATTATGTATTTTTGCCATCCTCACCAATATTATCTGAGTGGGATCGACATTTATGGTGTCAAAAAAATAAGCACAAAATAGAAAAATGAAGTTTAAATTTATTTATTGGCAAAGGACTCTCGCTCTAAAAGGAATTATTAAAGCAATTAATTTTTAAGATCCAAAAGTGGAGCGATATCNTATGCTTACTCTACTTTTCATATTAAGTATGTTGTGTCCCACTTTAACTCACGCCATCAAAGCTTTCACAATTGTATTTGGTTTTCCGTCGACAATACTATCTGTCGCACCCGTATTACCGGCGAGCAGAGTGGGCTTTACGCATTCTTGGGTATTAGCGGCACCTTTTACTGTTTTATCCTTGTAAGGTGGATGAACAGGAGGTTGTTTTTTAGTGTTTGAACGCAACCAAATGGGNAAAAANCAAACAAATAAAAGTTACNTCTGTCATCNGTTTCCCCAGNCTAAATTTTTCAATTTCTTAATGGAAANAACCTAAGCATAGTGCANTATCAGCTTTCTGATGTTCTACCTTCATTTGTAGTTTGA
Source organism: Marinovum sp. (assembly GCA_002684375.1). Classification (GTDB taxonomy): domain Bacteria; phylum Pseudomonadota; class Alphaproteobacteria; order Rhodobacterales; family Rhodobacteraceae; genus CPC320. Next base: position 7,766 of record NYVC01000128.1, on the reverse strand, counting down.
AGTNCCTGCAAAACTCCATTTTTTCTGNTTATCCATAATTTTACTCAATGAAAACAATNGNGAATTTTTAAAATCACCAACATTTGTGTTATGCAGAGGTCTCAGTTTTTAAAATGTTGGAAAGTGTAAAAGAGGCCACCCCTCTTTTGTTTTCTGCATAATCGTTTCGATTGCTAAGACATGCCGGGTCGGGCGTTGCCAGGTTGCTTAGTTCCGTTTTTCTTTGATCCTCTCGGCTGATTTCTTAAAGACAAGTTTNTCAAATAGCCGTTGATAATTTTTTTTGGTTAACATTGTCAGGCGAGCCTTGGTGCAAATGACTGGCCTTTGATCCAGTAAANCTCAAGTGTACAGGCACGGTATGGGAGGCTGGCGCCTTGGTACAAAGGCTGTCCTTTGANATTTCCNCATGGCTCCNGGGTTTTTGATATGGCTTGTATGGATAAGGTTTGTGGAAATCANACCGGCNTTCGAANTATCCAAAAAGTCCTGTGACGCANAGGATAGATCAAGAATAAAAAAAACCGTCATGCCAGAACGGTGGCTCATAATTTTGTTAAGTGCAGGCGTTTGCAGAGACAGAAATGAGTTCTTTCGGCCATGCATGTGCTCTGTCTTGAATTTGTGCTGAAAATAATAAAAATATTGGAAAATGGCGCTGAATAACTGGACAAAATGGGCTAATTAGCAAATCATTCACCTCATGTTGAATTTAATCCTTGAAATCCGATGGTTGTTAGCACTTCATATTAGGGATAATAATTCCGTGCGGTGTTACGAAATCTACCCTGCAGGCTACACAGTTTACCAAACCCCTGATAACACTTCCGTATGAGATACGTGAAAATTAAAATATACTTGGTCGCTGCAGTGCTCTTTTTGAGCGTAACGCCAAGTTTTGCTTTGCCGCCCTGTCCTGATTCATCAAGTTTGTTTTGGACTGACTGTTTTGGTTCTACAGGCAGTTTTGCTACAAACTCTTACACGGGCGAGTGGAAAAACGGTCAGCATAGTGGCCGTGGCACATATACTTATAGCAACGGTAATAGTTATGTCGGCGAGTTTGAAGACAATCTGTTCAACGGGCAGGGTAAATTCACTTTTGCGAATGGCAATAGCTACTTTGGCAGTTTTAAGGACGGTAAAAGGCATGGGCAGGGTACCTATACCCATGAAAATGGAAGCCAGTACGTCGGAGCATTTTTAGATGGTGCCAAAAATGGGCAAGGCACGTTTACTTTTGCCAGCGGAAACAGTTACGTCGGCAGTTTTGAAAATGACCTTTTTAGCGGGCACGGTGTTTATAAATTCAAAGATGGCGGCCAATATGATGGTCAGTTCCAAAATGGTAAAAAGCACGGAAAAGGCGATTTTATCTGGCCGAATGGGAACAAATATACTGGTGAGTTCAAAGCCGACCTTATGGATGGCGACGGAAAATATACGTTTGAAAATGGCCATACCTATGTTGGAGAGTTCAAAGAAGGCCTTTTTAATGGGCAAGGCAGGTATACTTTTGCTAACGGAAATATCTATGTTGGTGAATTCAAGAATGACCGCATCAATGGCGAGGGCCAATATTCATTTGCCAACGGAAATCAATATATTGGGGCGTTCAAAGAAGATATTTTTGAGGGGCAAGGCACGTTCACTTTCTCCAATGGAGACAGTTACGCTGGCGCGTATACATCTGGCCTGATCAATGGGCAGGGCATTTATACCTACGCCGATGGTGGNAAATACGACGGCGTTTTCAAGGATGGTGTTAAGACGGGNCAAGGCACAAGGGAGTGGGGCCCGAAAGATGAGTTGNCGGGCCATAAATACGTTGGCAACTGGCGANATAACAAGCCCAACGGACAAGGCAGCTATACCCATTCTGATGGATCACAATATTCGGGCACATTCAAAGATGGCATTCGAACGGGGCAAGGAACAAAAATATGGGGTCCAGAAACTGAGTTAGCTGGCCATAAATACGTCGGCGCGTTTCAGGAGAACAAACAAAACGGNCAGGGAACCTATACCGACGCTGCGGGGACGACCTATACCGGAACCTTTAAAGATGATGTGCAAACGGGGCAAGGGACCAAAATTTGGGGTCCNCAAACGGCATTGGCCGGGCATAAATATGTTGGGGAATTTAGAAATAACAAGCAAAACGGCCAAGGCACCTATACCTATGCGGATGGCAGCACGTATGTGGGNGCTTTCAAAGATGATGTGAAAACTGGGCAAGGTACTAAAACNTGGGGCGCTGGCAGCGCATTTGCCGGTAATATATACGTTGGCAATTTTGNAAATGGCAAACCGGCGGGGCAAGGGACCCTTACCTATGCTGATGGCAGTAAATACATCGGCGCTTTCAAAGACGGGATGCAGAACGGTCAAGGAACCCTTGTCTGGGGTGCTAAAACAAAGTTGCTTGGGCACAAATATGTCGGAAANTTTAAGAATAACAAACGAACTGGACAAGGGACTTACACCTATTCCGATGGAACCGTGTATGTCGGAAATTTCAAGGATGATTTCAAAGCTGGGCAAGGCACCAAAACATGGCCTGATGGGAAGCAATACATNGGGGCTTTTGAGGCGAACGAACAAAACGGCCAAGGTACATTAACCTTTGCTAAAGGCGATACTTACGTCGGGACTTTCAAGGATGACCGTTTCAACGGGCAAGGCACCTATACCTATGCGAATGGAGATGCATACGCTGGTGAATTCAGAGATGACCAGCCAAACGGGGAAGGCACGATTACTTATGCCAATGGGCATATTTACACTGGCGAGTTTGAAGATGGCGTCAAGAATGGAAAAGGTGTTTTAAAGCTTGATGACAGCGGAAATAATTATGTTGGAGAATATAAAGACGATAAAAAGCACGGGCAAGGCACCTATACGTCTGCCAATGGAGATAAATACGTCGGCGCCTTTGAAGAAGACCTTTTCAACGGTCAGGGCACATACACATATGCTAACGGTGACCAATATGTGGGTGCATTCGAAGACGGTCGACGGCAGGGGCAGGGCACCCTAACGCGTGCGCTGAATGGCAGCAGATACGTTGGGGACTTTGATCAAAATAAACAAAGTGGTCAGGGAACTTTAACCTATGCCAATGGCAATCAATACGTNGGCGCCTTTGAAGATAACAAACAAAATGGCCGAGGCACATTCACCTATGACAATGGTGATAAATACGTTGGATCGTTCAAAGATAACAAACAAAACGGGCAAGGCACATTCACTTATGCCAACGGTGATCGCTATGTCGGATCGTTCAAGGAAAACCAGCAAAACGGTCAAGGCAAGTATAGCTATGCCAATGGCGACNTTTATGTTGGTTTATTTCGGAACGACCTGTTCGAGGGGCAAGGCACCTATACCGAGGCTGACGCGAGCACATATGTCGGAGAGTTCNGGGAAGGTCAAAAGACGGGCAGGGCGCGTAAAACCTGGGGGCCTGATACTGAGTTTGCCGGCGATGAATACGTNGGAACATTCAAAGAGGGTTTTTTCGACGGAGAAGGGATATATTCTTACGCCAATGGTGACAAGTATATTGGAGAATTCCAGCGGAACAAACAAAATGGGCAGGGCACGCTTGCATATTCCGATGGCAGTAAATACGTCGGGTCGTTTCAAGATGGGGTAATGACTGGAACGGGAACAAAGACGTGGGGTCCCGAAACGGAATTAGCTGGACATAAATATGTGGGTGCGTTCACGGCAGGCATATTTAACGGTCAGGGCGCGTATACGTATCCGGATGGAAGCGAATATGTGGGCACGTTCAAGAATGGCGCAAAAACCGGGCAGGCGACTAGAACTTGGGGTCCGGAGACGAAACAGGCCGGACATAAATATATTGGTGAATTTATTGATGGCATTTTAAACGGTCAAGGCACCTACACATACGCCGATGGNAGTACCTACGTTGGGGCGTTTGAGGATGGCGTTCAGACAGGACAGGGTACGAAAATCTGGGGACCTCAGACCCTACTGGCAGGCGATAAATACGTTGGCGCATTCTCAAATGGAAAGCAGAATGGNCAGGGAACCTATACATATGCTGATGGCAGCACCTACGTTGGAAGCTTNAAAGATAACGTGAAGACGGGCCAAGGCACGAAAATTTGGGGGCCTGANACGACCTTAGCTGGACATAAATATGTTGGCGCGTTCAGTCAAAACGAGCCGAATGGGTCAGGCAATTACACCTATGCGGATGGCAGNATCTACACAGGTCAGTTCAAAAANGGCATAAAAACGGGCAAGGGCAGTTTAANCTGGGGACCTGATACCAGACTGGCCGGTCACAAATATGTAGGCGCATTCAAAGACAATAAACAAAACGGTAAAGGCACGTATACCTATGCGGATGGCAGCATCTACGTGGGTGATTTCAAAGATGGTTTGAAAAACGGGAAAGGTACTTTGACGCTTGTCGCCAGCGGAAATAAATATGTTGGCGACTTTAAGGATGATAAAAAGCATGGCCAAGGCACCTATATCTCTGCGAATGGAGATGAATACGCCGGCTCATTTGCAGATGAGCTGTTTAATGGNCANGGCACTTATAGCTATGCGAACGGAGACCAATATATTGGTGAGTTCAAGGATGGTAAAAGAAACGGGCAGGGGCAATTAATTGTTAAAGCCAATGGTNATAATTACACCGGTAATTGGTTGAATAATAAANAAAGTGGNCAAGGNACTTATATATTCTCCGACGGAAATCAATATGTTGGGACATTCAAAGACGGCAGCTTTAATGGAGCAGGTTCTTACACTTACNCAAACGGAAATTCATATGTTGGGGCTTTCAAAAACAACCTTTTAAACGGTCAGGGTACTTTCACCTATGCGGATGGAAGCACATATGTTGGGGCTTTTGAAAATAATGTAAAGCACGGTCAAGGTACCTTGACCTGGGGGGCTGAGACATATTTGGCTGGNGACGCCTATNTCGGAGACTTCCGCGATGATCGGTTCAACGGTCAGGGCACGTATACCTATGCGGATGGCAGCATATACGTCGGTGAATTCAAAGATAGCGCCAGACACGGCAGGGGCACTCTGTCTTGGGGCCCCAAAGCAAAACTGGCCGGCCATAAATATGTTGGTGACTTCAGAGATGACAAACAAAATGGTCAGGGTCGCTATACCTATGCCGATGGCAGCACTTATACGGGTGCGTTCATAGATGATGTGAAAAGNGGTAAAGGCACCAAAATCTGGGGTGCTAAAACAAGTCGCGCCGGACACAGATACGTCGGTATGTTTGAGAATAACAAACCCAATGGCAAAGGCACTTACACCTATGCCGACGGAACTAAATACGTCGGTTTTTTCTCTGATGGTGTGAAAACGGGCAGGGGCGCCAAAACTTGGGGGCCTGATACCCAATTAGCCGGTGATAAATATGTCGGAAATTTCAGAAATGACAGACAAAACGGTCAAGGAATCTACACATATGCTGATGGCAGCATGTATGCTGGGGAGTTTAAAGACGATGTAAAGACGGGCCAAGGCACCCAGACTTGGGGGGCTGGTACTAAATTAGCCGGGTATAAATACGTTGGACGCTTCAGGGATGGCAAGCAAAACGGTCAGGGCACCTTGTCTTATCCTGATGGCAGCACCTATGAGGGAAATTTCACAGATTCGGTACAGACTGGACAGGGCACCAAAACTTGGGGGGATGGTTCTGTTTTGGTCGGTCATAAATACGTCGGTGAGTTCGAAAACAACATGCTTAACGGTCAAGGCAGTTATACTTACGCCGATGGCAGCGTTTATACTGGAAGTTTCACAGATAACGTGAAGGTTGGGCAAGGTCAGAAAACCTGGCTAAATGGCGACCAATATATCGGGGAATTCCAAGCAAACAAACAGGCTGGGCAAGGTACATTTACCTATGCCACCGGTGACCAATACGTCGGTCAGTTTGACAACGACCTTTTCAATGGTCAGGGCACCTATAACTATGTGGATGGCAGTACGTATGTCGGTAATTGGGTGGCGCATAAGCGGGATGGGGAAGGCACTTATACCTATGCAAATGGCAATAAGTATGTTGGTGCGTTTAAGTTGGATCAACAGCATGGTCAAGGCAGCTATACCTACACCAACGGTGATGAATACGTCGGGGCGTTTGAGGCTAATGAAAAACACGGACAGGGGNTTTTTTCGTTTGCCAATGGTGACAAATACCTGGGACAGTTTGAGGGAGATCTGTTCAACGGCCAAGGCAGCTATACCTACGCCAATGGCAATGAATATACCGGTGCATTCAAAAATGGTGAAAGGAACGGAAAAGGCATTTTAAACCAATTGGCTAGTGGNAATAAATACGTTGGCAACTGGCGAGACAACAAACAAAATGGCCAAGGCACCTATACCTACGCAGATGGTAGTAAATATACTGGCGATTTTAAAGACGACAAAAAACACGGCCAAGGCACTTATACCTATGTGGATGGCACCACGTATGTCGGAGACTTCAAAAATGGTGAAAGAAACGGTCGCGGCACCAAAACCTGGGGTCCTGACACNGCGTTGGCTGGAGATGTATATGTTGGGGACTTTAAAAACGGCCTCTTCTCGGGTCAGGGGACCTATCGTTATGCCAGCGGGGATAAGTATATCGGTGCCTTTGATAACGATAAACCTAACGGCCGTGGCACATATCANGACGCATCTGGAAACGGTTANACNGGGGAGTTCAAAGACGGTATAAAGGCGGGGCGAGGCAGCTATAGTTATACTGACGGTAGTGCATACTTGGGCGCGGTTAGAGACGGTTTGAAGACTGGNCAGGGCACTATGACTTGGCCGGACGGCAGCCGGTATGTCGGGCGTTTTGAACAAGATATGTTCAACGGCCAAGGGACGTACACTTATGGCAATGGTGATTTATACGTCGGGGAATTCTCAAATGGTGAGAAGACAATTGATGGGATCTACACGTACGCCAATGGCGATACGTACGTTGGTGAATTTGAGCGAGATTTGAAGGCCGGGAAAGGCACTTATACATACCTCAATGGCAGCCAATACGTTGGGGNCTTTCAGAACAATCGCTTTGATGGTCAAGGCAGGCTGACTTGGGGTTTGGAGAGCGCGTTTGCGGGTGACGTTTACAGCGGAGCTTTTAGGGCTGGCAAACCCAACGGGCANGGTCGCTATGTTTTTGCGAATGGGGACCGATATGCCGGCGCTTTGAAAGATGGTTTTTTTGAGGGTCAAGGCACCTTGTCTTCTGCGCAGGGCGAGACATATATCGGCGGCTTCAAAACGGGCGTTAGGCATGGGAAGGGCACCTTGAGCGGTGCGGACGGCAGCAAATACACTGGCGACTGGATAGAGGATCAACAGCATGGTCAAGGGCGCTATAGCTATGCCAACGGGGATCAATACGCCGGTGCGTTTCAGCATGGTGTGCAGAAAGGCAAAGGCACTTTAACGCTGGTTTCGGCCTCGGAGAAGTATGTTGGGGACTTTGTCGGTGGGATGTTTCATGGCCAGGGTACCTATAGTTATGCCAACGGCAACCAATATGTTGGGACGTTCAAAGACGGCAAGCGGAACGGTCAGGGGATTTTGACGCTTGCGGGTAGCGACAGCACCTACGTCGGAACTTGGCGCGATAACAAACAAAGCGGTCAGGGGACGTATACTTATGCCAACGGCAACAAATATGTCGGAGAGTTCAAGGACAATAAGCAGAGCGGTCAGGGCACCTATATCTATACCAATGG
>NYVC01000127.1 GCA_002684375.1 Marinovum sp. | reverse complement strand
CGCCTAACAGACCGTTTGCGTATTTGCGTGGATTGAGGGCAACACCAATCGGAATGGTCAGTGTGCCGTGAAATGGCCGCGTCAAGCCATGGGCGCTTAGATGAACGGCATTGATATAGCGGGCCTCGACACCATACTCATTTTTGACGTCAGCAGCCTGCCGGCGCAGCGCCGTCATATCCCGTGGACGTTGGGCCAGTGCTGTTTCACCATTTCGAATGGCAATTTACCTCGATGTCATGGCGTGCAATCAGATTTGCGACAAACTTAACAGCGGCCTTTTTCGCAGCGCCGAAATTCGGGTTTCTTCGCCTCACCTAAGCGGGTGATACGTGCTTTTTCACTGGCTAAAGCGCCCCATGTCAGCGAAAGCCACCATTGCGTCCTGAGGCCCCCCAAAAGGGTGTCTCAGCGTTGACAATTGCCACCTTAACCCTGTCCTGTGCCAGAAGTAGCGCGGTCGATAGCCCAGTAAAACCGGCGACAATGAACGCCACATCTACCGTGAGTGATCCGGTCAGTGACGGCAGCGGTGGCAAGGAAACAGAGCGTTTTCAAAAGCAATTCTCGATGGGTTCGGATCCGCAAGCATTGGCTTGGCAAAGCCGTTTCAATCCTGTCCGCGTTCGGCTGCCTGTTCTTCGTGGTGCCGGCGCAGATTGGCCCTTTTAGATATCAACGAGGCGCTGATTACCCCGATGGTGACCACTGCGATCATCAAGGTTGACAGGGCGTTAATTTCTGGGCTGACACCCAGTCGGACGGCGGAAAAGATTTTGATCGGCAAGGTGGTGGCCGAGGGCCCGGCGGTAAAACTGGCAATCACCAGATCGTCCAGAGAAAGCGTAAAGGCCAACAGCCAGCCCGAAATCACGGCTGGCGCGATAATCGGCAGTGTCACAAGGCGAAAGGCTTCTAACGACGAACACCCCAGATCCAAAGCGGCCTCTTCCAACGAGCGATCGAAATTGACCAGCCGCGCCGAGACCACGACCGAGACGTAGCACATTGAAAACGTGGTGTGGGCAAGAATGATTGTGAGCACCCCGCGGTCAAGTCCAATGCCGATAAACAACAGCAGCAAAGATAGGCCAGTGATCACCTCTGGCATCACCAAGGGGGCATAGATCATGCCTGAAAACAGCACCCGTCCTCGAAACCGTCCGCCCCGCACCAGAACATAAGCCGCCATCGTGCCTAACACTGTGGCCAAACAAGACGACAACAGGCCCACTTTTATCGTGACCCAAGCAGCATCAAGAAAGGCTTCATTCTGGAACAATCTTCCGTACCATTTGGTGGAGAATCCCGCCCAGACGGTCACCAGCTTGGAGGCGTTAAACGAATAGATGACCAAAATTACCATCGGTAGATATAAGAACGCAAAACCCAGCGTCAGAGATGTGACATTGAACCAACTGAGGCGTTTCATGTGTCGGCCTCGCGCTGGTTTTGTTGATTGCGTTGGAACAGCAAGATCGGGATGATTAAAATTACCAGCAGTACAATCGCCACCGCCGAGGCCACTGGCCAGTCGCGATTTGAGAAAAACTCTTCCCACAGGATTTTTCCGATCATCAGTGTTTTTGATCCACCAAGCAATGAAGGGATCACAAATTCGCCCAAGGCGGGAATAAACACCAAAAAACAGCCGGCGATGATGCCGTTTTTCGCCAATGGCACAGTGACCAGCCAAAACGCCATAAGGCGAGAGCAGCCAAGATCTTCGGCGGCTTCCAGCAGGGATTCGTCAAGCTTTTCCAATATTGAATAGATGGGCAAAACCATAAATGGTAGATAGGTATAAACGATACCGATATAGACCGCCGTTGGGGTGTTCAGGATCATCAAAGGCGCGTTTATCACCCCCAGCCAGAGCAGCAACTGATTGATCAAGCCCTCTTGGCTCAGCAACCCCATCCAAGCATAGACCCGGATCAGAAAGCTGGTCCAGAATGGAAGGATTACCAACATAAGCAGCGTCGGGCGCCATTCGGTCGCGGCGCGCGCCATGCCATAGGCCAGTGGAAAACCGACCAATAAAGTGATGACTGTCGATAGCGTGGCGATTTTGAGACTGGATAGATATGCTTTCCAATACAGGTCATCCGTTGTTAGAAAGATATAGTTCTCCAGATCCAGCTGAGACAGAAATTTAACCAGCCCAGCCCAGCCCGCGCTGAGATCAAGATAGGGGCTATAGGGGGGAATTGAGAGTGCATATTCTGACAGCGAAATTTTCATCACGATCAGAAACGGCACCAGAAATAGCGCCAAAAGCCATAGGTATGGAATGGCAATCAGGGTCAGACGGCGCATATCAACCCTCCAATAATATGCCGCCAGTGGCGGACCAACTCAGCCAGACCGTATCATCCCAAGTGAACTTGCGACGGGCAATCCTGTGGGTGTTTGCGGTTTGCGCCTTGAGCATCTGCCCATTGGGCAATTCGACGTGATAGGTCGAGATATTACCAAGATAAGCAATGTCAATGATCTGGCCCGGTACAATATTGGCCGTTTCATCTGACGTCTCTGGCCGGTCAGACCAGATTGATATTTTTTCAGGGCGGATGGCGAAATGCACGCTTTGGTCCTGGCTGAAATTGTGGTTGCTTGTGCCGATAATCGGCGGCTGCCCCTCTGCCCAATTGATATGAACCCGATCCCCTTGCAGGTCTGCGCGGCCTTGAACAATGTTCACATCACCAATGAAATCCGCCACATAAACAGAGTTTGGCGCCTCATAGATGCGGTCGGGTGTGTCCACCTGAATCAAGCGGCCCTCATCCATCACGGCAACCCGGCTGGCAACGGTCATCGCCTCTTCCTGATCGTGGGTGACAATGACAAAGGTGGTGCCGGTCTTTTCCTGAATATCCATCAATTCAAACTGCGTGTCCTGACGCAGTTTTTTATCCAGTGCCCCAAGCGGTTCGTCCAGCAGCAAGAGTTTGGGCGCTTTTGCCAAGGAGCGCGCCAAGGCCACCCTCTGGCGCTGTCCCCCCGATATTTGATGGGGTTTGCGGCGCGCAAATTTTTCCAGTCTTGTCAGTCTGAGCATTTCTTCCACGCGGTCGACTAAAAGGTGTTTTGCCATACCTTCGCGGCGCAGGCCAAACGCAATATTTTCCCAGACCGACAGATGCGGAAACAGCGCATAGGATTGAAACATCATATTGACGGCCCGCTTGTTCGGCGGCACCGGGCCGATATCGTCGCCTGCCAACCGGATGGTTCCTGATGAGGGAGCCTCAAAGCCTGCAAGCATCCGCATCATGGTGGTTTTGCCGCAGCCTGACGGCCCGAGAAGGGCGAAAAATTCACGTTCGAAAATATCGAGGCTAAGATCATCAATGGCCACAAAACTGCCAAAGCTCTTGGTCACGCTCTGAAACTGTATCAGGGGTTTCTCATCGGGGTCTGTCCAAGGAGAAAACTGACATCCTGCAGAGGGTTGTGCCATTTAAAATATCCATTTTACAAATAGGTCCGCGCCGTCTGGGCGCAGACCCTTATTCAGATGTCCTCAGATCGGTTACACACCAGATTTGATTTTTGTCCACATGCGGGTCACGATCCGCTGTATTTTCGGGCTGTAAGGGCGTGTGGTGAATAAGTTTTCAAGCGTTGCCGCATCGGGATAGATCGCCGGATCGCCAATCACATCTTCCTCAAGCAGCGGCTGTGATGCGGCATTGCCATTGGCATAATACACATAGTTCGACGCATCGGCCATATTCTGTGCGTCCATGATGAAGTTCAAAAATACATGTGCACCATCTGGGTTTGGCGCATCTGTCGGGATAGCCATTTGGTCAAACCACATCTGCGCACCTTCTGTGGCGGCATTATAGGCGACCTCTACGCCGTTTTCGGCCTCATCGGCGCGATCCCGCGATTGTAAAATATCGCCCGACCAACCCACGGCGACGCAGATATCTCCATTGGCCAACGCATTGATATATTCCGAGCTGTGAAATTTTTGAATATGTGGCCGGATGGCCATAAATACATCCTCGGCCTTGGCAAGAACTTCCGGGTCATGGCTGTCTGGATTTTCACCAAGATACTGTAACGCCATCGGGATCATTTCGGTCGGAGCGTCAAGAAAATGTACGCCACATTCGGCCAGTTTTGCCATATTTTCCGCCTTGAATACGAGATCAAGCGATGTGATTGGCGCATCCTCCCCCAAAAGTTCGGTGACTTTTCCCACATTCACGCCAATGCCGGTAGTGCCCCACATATAGTTGATCGAATAGGCGTTGTCGGGATCGTATTGCTCGGTGCGTTCTGTCACCACATCCCACATGTTGGCGATATTGGGCAGTTTTGCCACATCCAGTTTCTGGAACGCGCCGGCGCTGATCTGGCGCTGCAGGAAAGTGCCTGACGGCACAACCACGTCATACCCCGAGCCGCCCGCAAGCATTTTTGTTTCAAGCAGTTCGTTACTGTCAAACACATCATAAATCAGATTCAACCCGGTATCAGCTGTGAATTTTGTCAGTAGAGCCTTATCGATATAGTCAGACCAGTTATAGACCCGAACGTCTTCGGCGAGCGCAGATCCGGCCAGCAAGGCGAGTGTGGCGGTTGCGGAAATTAGGCGATGTTTCATATCTGTCTCCTGTTGGATCTTGCGGCATTTAATGAGCCATATGCAATATTTGATCAAATGTTGTGCTGAATAGCAAGAAATAATGTTTTCATGCGGTGGTGGAACTGGCAAGTGGTATGATAGATGATCATAAATAATGCAAATCTGAGGGCAGGGACAGGGCGATGATAAAGCCGCAAAAAAATGGTGCTGGTTTGCCGACGCACGAACTTGTCTATCGACAATTGCGCGATATGGTTTTGTTCGGGGAACTGCTGCCTGGGCAAGCAGTAACCATTCAGGGATTGATACAGCATTTATCCGCAGGCATGACCCCTGTTCGGGAAGCGTTGCGGCGCTTGATTGCCGAGGGGGCTTTGGAAGCACAGGGCAACCGGCGGATCAGCGTGCCGCGGCTGACCCGTGCCAATGTCGACGAGTTGATATTTGCTCGGCAAGCGATCGATCCAAAGCTTGTTTTTATGGCGACATCTAATATTACTAAGGCGAATATGGCTGCTCTAACAGCGGAAGATGAGGCTTTGGATAGGGCCATTGTTGCGGGGAATATTCCGGGGTACTTACAGCATAATTATCGCTTCCACACGATGTTGTACGACATTGCTGATGCACCAATTCTGCGCTCGGTGGCGCTGCGAATGTGGCTGCAGTTCGGTCCGTCTCTGCGGGTTGTCTGTGGTCGGGTTGGCACACAAAATCTGGTTGATGAGCATAAAGAGGTGTTGGCTGCAATGGCGGAAGGTGATGCAGAGCGGGCGGCAGCTGCGATCCGTGCTGATGTTCTGCAGGGGATGGAACAGGTGCGCCGAACCTTTGATGTCTCGGATTAAGGTGGGTGATTCGATTGACATTTTATAATTTGATCATATTTTAGGGGTATCGGCATTTGCATTGTGGCTTGGCCGGAATTTGCTCTCTTGAAAGGCTCTTAAATGAATTTGATGACGAATCACATGCCTACCGCTGAGTTGCAGGCGCTAAACGCGGCCCATCACATGCACCCTTTCAGTGCCCAGGCAGAACTGGCCGAGAAGGGTGCGCGAGTGATCAAATCCGCCGAAGGTGTGTATCTCACAGACAGTGACGGCAACAGGTTTCTGGATGCGATGGCAGGGCTTTGGTGCGTCAATATCGGGTATGGCCGCGGTGAGTTGGCCGATGTTGCGGCGCGCCAGATGCGCGAACTACCCTATTATAACACTTTTTTCCAAACCACCCACGTGCCGGTTATCGCGCTTTCGGCCAAATTGGCCGAGCTTGCTCCAGGCGATTTGAACCATGTGTTCTATGCAAGTTCCGGGTCTGAAGCGAATGACACCAANATCCGCATGGTACGGCATTATTGGGCGATGCAGGGCGCGCCAGATAAAAATATTATTATTAGTCGCAAAAACGCCTATCACGGGTCGACCCTTGGCGGGGCGTCCTTGGGGGGTATGTTGCCGATGCATGAACAAGGTGGCCTGCCAGTGCCAAATATTCATCACATCAATCAACCCAATTGGTGGGCCGAGGGCGGTGATGTGAGCCCAGAGGCCTTTGGTCTGGCCCGGGCGCAAGAATTAGAGCAGGCGATCCATGATTTGGGCGAACACCGCGTTGCCGCGTTTATTGCCGAACCTATTCAGGGCGCTGGGGGCGTCATTGTGCCCCCTGACAGCTATTGGCCCGAGATTCAGCGGATTTGTGATCAGTATGATATTTTGCTGATNGCCGACGAGGTGATCTGTGGGTTTGGCCGCACCGGCAATTGGTTCGGCAGCCANACGTTGAACATCCGTCCCGACATCATGACCATCGCCAAGGGTCTGTCGTCAGGGTATCAACCAATTGGAGGGTCGATCGTTTCTGANGCGGTGGCGCATGTAATTGGGCAGGGTGAGTTTAATCACGGNTATACCTATTCCAGCCATCCGGTTGCCGCAGCCGTGGCGCTGGAGAACCTGCGAATTCTGCAAGAAGAGCATATCGTTGATAATGTACGGACTGAGGCGGCGCCCTATCTGGCCAACAAATGGCGCGGGCTGGCCGACCACCCGCTGGTGGGTGAGGCAAGCGTCATCGGCATGATGGGATCACTGGCTTTGACCCCGCACAAAGAAAGCCGTGCGAGATTCGCCGCCGATCCCGGCACCATCGGGTATATGTGCCGTGAACATTGTTTCGCCAACAATTTGGTGATGCGCCACGTGTATGATCGCATGATCATCTCACCGCCTTTGGTGATTTCAAAAGGCGAAATTGACCAACTGATATCCCGTGCCACCAAAGCATTGGATGCGACCTATGCACAGGCCAAGGNCCAAGGCATGCTAAAGGTTGCTGACGCCCATCCGTGAAGTGAGTGTACGGCAATTCAGGCTCACGCCTCCGTTTTCTGTCGGGGCTCAGGCTGCACNGTGCAACTTTCTGCCCAATCCCGTCAGCATCTCGAGGCAGGCGCTCAATTGATCAAGCGCGACATACTCGTCCGGCTTATGGGCNTGGGCAATGCTGCCCGGCCCACAGACCACCGCCGATAGGCCCAAACCCTGAAATAAACCCGCCTCAGTGCCAAAGGCCACCAAGTCAGCGCTGTTGGCACCGGTCAGTTCGGATACCAACTGGCGGGCGGCATTCTCGGGCATCGGGTCAAGCCCGCAGATTTCGGCAATGATCTCGGTGCTGATGTCGGCTGCGGGGTATACCTGTCGCATGGCTGGTATCAGCGTGTCGTGGATATACTGCTGCATATTGTCATTGACAAAGGCCAGATCAGCGGCCTGAACGGGGCGCATTTCCCAATCGACTTCGGCTTTGCCAACGATGACGTTATGGGCCACACCGCCGCTAATGCGGCCGACACTGAGCGTGGTCCAGGGTGGCTCAAACCGGCTGTCTGTTGGCGCACGATTTTTAAGGTGTTCGCGTAGTTCCATAAGCCGCGCGACAAAACGCACCGCATATTCGGCGGCGTTGACGCCCAGATCGGGTGCCGAACCATGTCCTTCAAGGCCGGTGAAACGGGTGGTGTATTCACAGGATCCCTTATGACCTTCGATAATGCGCATCTCGGTTGGTTCACCAATAATCGCAATCGCGGGTTTGATCTGGCGCTTTTTCAATTCGCGCACCAGTGCCAGTGCACCAAAACAGCCGCTTTCCTCATCATGAGTAAAGGCAAAATGTACCGGCTTCTGCAGNTTTTGACTGGCATAAAATGGAGCCATTGCCAGAGTTGCCGCGATAAAGCCTTTCATATCACACGTGCCGCGACCATAGAGCCGCCCGTCGCGGGCCTGCATTTTAAATGGGTCGCTGGACCAGGTCTGGTCGGTTACCGGCACCACATCGGAATGCCCCGATAGCATGATTCCGCCGTCTATATCAGGACCAAGCGTGGCAAACAGATTGGCCTTTGCACCGGTGGGGTCAGGAAACAGGTCGACCCGCGCACCCAAGCCGTGCAGATACTCGGCAATATAATTAATCATATCCAGATTACTGTCGGGCGAAACGGTTGGAAAGCTGATCAAATCTGCAAGGATATCGGTGGTGGCTGTAAGTGTGGTCATTTGATCATAAGCTCTCGTGGTCGGTTACATAGGGTTTCTGCGGCACCGTCTTCGCGGATAAGAATCGATTCGGTGATTTCTAGGCCCCAGTTTGCCATCCACAGGCCGGGCATGAAATGAAAAGTCATACCGGGGTGCAGAATGCTCTTGTCCTCAGTTCGGATACTGATGGTGCGCTCGCCCCAATCGGGGGGATAGCTCAACCCGATCGGNTAGCCAGCGCGGGCNGCGCGTTCGATACCGGCGCGCTCNAGCGGTCGGGCCAGCGCTTCGGCGATATCACAGGCGCGGTTTCCGGCGCGTGCCGCGTCAAGGCCGGCCTCAAGGCCCTCTGTCAGGGCGGCTTCTGCGCGTCGCAAATCATCCGGGGGTGTGCCTAAAAAAATGGTCCGGCAAAACGGTGCGTGATAGCGGCGGTAACAACCCGAAATCTCGAAAAACGTTGCCTCGCCAGTTTTGAAAGCCCGCCCATCCCATGTCAGATGCGGTGCGGCGGCATCACTGCCGGACGGCAGCAGTGGCACAATCGCAGGATAATCGCCCCAGATGTCTTCAAAGCCGCGTAGNGCGTCGCCGTAAACCTCAGCTACGATGTCATTTTTGGCAATCCCCGGTTCGACACGCGCAAACAGGCCATCAATGATTTTTTCTGATATCCGCGCTGCCTTGCGCATAAAGGTGATTTCCTCATTTGATTTAATGCAGCGCTGCCAATTGACTAAGGCGGTTGCATCCTGAAGTGTGACGCNGGGCGAAATTTTGGCCAGAGTNTCACATAATACCTGATGGGCCTTGGCAGAATAATAATAGTTATCCAGTTCAACCCCGATTCGTTTGGCACCCGCACGATATTCTTGTAACCACCTGGCCAGATCCTGCATTGGATGGCGTTCATTGGACTGTACAAAATAGTCCGCATAGCCGTGTATGCGGTCATCCGACATCCATACCGTGCGCAACGCCCCGTTGGCATCTTGTGACCGGCCCCACCAGACAGGGTCGGAATCCGCAGGTATTATCACCCCTTGGTGGACATAAAACGACCAGCCGTCATAGCCGGTGAGCCANGCCATATTCGACGGGTCGGTGATAAACAGCATGTCCAAATCGGCGGCNTGCATGGCGTGCCGTGTTTTGGANAGCCGGCGTTGGTATTCTAAGGGCCCAAANGGTAGGTTTTTGCGAATCATCTGATGGTTCCTAACGGGATACCTTTGCAGTAAACNCTGTGGATTTACTGGTACAGGTCTTTTTANAGTAANAATCCNGTGTCTTTCGGACCTAAAATATNTGTTGATGTGCGTTGCACTGCTTGTATGGTTAAACTGCTAAAAGCTTTCTCGGNGCCGGGGTGACGCCGTTTGCGCTAACAATTCGCTTGTGGTCAAAAAATATGCTCAAATATCCGTCTAAGAGGGCAGAAGACGTTAAAAAACATTGCAAATGTTCGGGCTTCCCGTCTAGGAAGCACTCCAACTGACTGAAGTCAGGCCGAAGTATGAAAATGGGGAGCCAGTTATTGGCAAACATGAAGACCGCGACCGACGCTTTCGTTCAGTTTGAGCGTGTGCAGAAAAGTTACGACGGCATTTCCCTTGTCGTGAAAGATCTTAATTTGGCTATGCCAAGGGGTGAATTTCTGACAATGTTGGGTCCGTCGGGGTCGGGCAAGACCACCTGTTTGATGATGTTAGCTGGTTTTGAGACAGCAACTCACGGAGACATCATGCTCGACGGGATATCTATTAATAATATTCCGCCACATAAGCGCGGGATCGGGATGGTGTTTCAGAACTATGCGCTGTTTCCCCATATGACGGTGGCTGAGAACTTGGCGTTTCCGCTTGAGGTGCGTAAAATACCGAAAGCCGAACGCGAGGCCAAGGTTAAGCGGGCGTTAGAAATGGTGCAGATGGGCGCGTTTGGTGGTCGGAGACCGGCACAATTGTCAGGCGGGCAACAGCAGCGTGTGGCGCTGGCGCGGGCCTTGGTGTTCGAGGCCGAATTGGTGTTGATGGATGAGCCGCTGGGTGCGCTGGACAAGCAACTGCGCGAGCATATGCAATTTGAGATCAAGCGCATTGCCGATAATCTGGGCATCACGGTGGTTTATGTGACCCATGACCAGACCGAGGCGCTGACCATGTCTGACCGGGTTGCGGTGTTCGATGATGGCCGGATTCAGCAACTGGCGCCACCGGCTGAATTATACGAATCGCCGCAAAATAGTTTCGTTGCGCAGTTTATTGGCGAGAACAATACNCTTGAAGGTGTGGTGAAAAAAATTGNGAACGGCGTGGCATTGGTCCAACTTGACGATGGCAAGTTGATCGATTGCAACCCGGTCAACGTCAGTAAGGCTGGTGAACGGACGCGGGTNTCTATCCGGCCTGAACGGGTTGAGTTTAANAAGGACCGCCTGCAAGATGGGGCGCATACGCTGACCGCAGAAGTACTGGAATTTATCTATATGGGTGACATTTTCCGAACCCGATTGCGCGTGGCCGGTAATGATGAGTTTATCGTCAAGACCCGCAACGCGCCCGATCAGGTGCGATTGGAACCCGGTGCCCAGATCGAGATNGGCTGGCTGCCGTCAGATTGCCGCGCGCTTGACGCATGAGTGGCGAAAGAGATAGCGCGTTCCGTCCGGAACGTGGCTTAAGATGTATCCGTTGTTTTGCCCGTAACGCGGACACTCTTCTCCAAAAACGGGCTGCATGGGAGAATGCAATGAATTTCACAAAAACGGTTGCCGCGACAGCGGCGCTTTCAATGGCTGCAGGTGCTGCGATTGCAGGTGGTCATTTAGCTAATGAAATGACTATTGTGTCTTGGGGTGGAGCCTATTCTAAGTCGCAATTGAAAGCCTATCATGAGCCCTATTCGGCAATCACTGGAGTGACCATACTGAATGATGACAGCTCTAGCACTGCTGTTGCAAAATTGCGGGCAATGAANGAAGCGGGCAATATAACTTGGGATGTGGTAGACGTAGAAGCAGGCCCGGCCATGCAATTGTGTGATGAAGGTTTGGCGATGGAAATCGATCCAGACACCATGTTGGCGCGAGCGCCAAACGATGTATCTGCAGCAGAAGATTTTGGCGATATGCTGGTGTCTGATTGCTTCATTCCACAAATTGTTTATTCGACAACGTTTGGTTACCGTACCGACCTCGTCGGTGACACCGCACCAACCAGCGTCTGNGCCGTATTTGACACAGCCGCCTATCCTGGCAAGCGGTCGCTATTCAGCGTGCCGATTAACACAATGGAATGGGCATTGCTTTGCGATGGTGTTGCAAAAGCAGACATCTATGACACGCTGGAAACAGAAGCAGGTCAAAATCAGGCCCTTGCCAAGCTGGACACCATCAAAGATGATGTGATCTGGGTTTCCTCAGGCTCTGATACGCCACAGCTTTTGGCGGATGGCGAAGTAATCATGGGCGCCACTTATAATGGCCGTCTTTTTTCGTTGATCGAAGAGCAAAAGCAGCCAGTTGCAATGATTTGGGATGGTCAGGTTATGGATCTGGATGGTTGGATCATTCCAACTGGACTGAGCCCTGAGCGTCAGGCGCGCGCGCTTGACTATATCATGTTTGCTACCGATACCACTCGTTTGGCTGATCAGGCGAAGTGGATTAGCTATGGCCCAGCGCGTAAATCATCTGCACCATTGGTCGGTAAACATGCTGATTTGGGCATCGATATGGGGCCACACATGCCAACATCGCCAGAAAACCTGTCTCGTGCNTTCCTCATGAACTACAGCTTCTGGGCTGATTACCGCGATGATCTGGATGCCAAGTTCCAGGCATGGCTGGCTAAGTAAGCCGCAACAATTGGGAAGGGCCAGATCGGCCCTTCCTTTTTCCTTGGTTGATTTCACACCCCAGCGATATTGAGCATAAAATGAGCGCTTCGACCGACACTGAACCGATGCTTGCGGCAGACGGGTCCCCCCTTAAAAAGAGTTTGGGACGGGCGTTGCGGCGACAAAAAATCCGGGCGCTGCTTTTGATTGCGCCGCTTTTAATTTTTGTTTTTATTGCTTTTATTCTGCCTATCGTCTCAATGTTGTTCCGTTCGGTTGAGAACGACATCGTGGCAACGACGCTGCCGCAGACCGTCAGTGCCTTGCAAAACTGGGATGCGGAATCTGGCGCGTTGCCGGACGAGGCGGTCTATGCCGCCTTCGCATCCGACATCAAACTTGCGGCAAAGGCAAAAATTCACACCAAAGTTGGACTGCGTTTGAACTATGAGCAGTCCGGTATTGCATCGCTGTTTAAAAAAACCGCGCGAAANGCCAAAAAATGGGATATCGAAACCGATGGCCCGTTCAAGGAAAAGCTGATTGATGTTCATAAGGGCTGGGCCAAAATTGAAACTTGGCAGACGCTTAAGGTGCACAGTTCCAATTACACAAGCGGCTATTTCCTGAACGCGGTGGACATGCGCAAAACCGTTGGTGGACCGCAGTTTCAGCCCGAAGATAAACAAATCTTGCTGACGCTTTTTGGGCGCACGTTGTTTATGTCGCTCGTCATCATGGGCTCTTGTTTGTTGCTTGGCTATCCGGTGGCGTGGCTGCTGGCCAATCTGCCGATGCGTCATGCTAACCTTCTGATGATCCTTGTGTTGTTGCCGTTCTGGACCTCCTTGCTGGTGCGCACATCCGCTTGGAAAGTGATGTTGCAACAACAGGGCGTGATCAATGACGTTTTGGTGCAACTCGGTCTTGTGGCCGATAGCGCCCGTTTGGTGATGATCAACAACGAGACCGGCACCATCGTGGCGATGACACATATTTTGTTGCCGTTTATGATCCTGCCGATGTATTCGGTGATGCAGACCATTCCCCCCAGTTATGTGCGGGCTGCCAAATCCCTTGGCGCAACNGATTGGACGGCGTTCTGGCGGGTCTATTTCCCGCAATCGGTTCCAGGTATTGGTGCCGGGTCGATTNTGGTTTTTATTCTGGCGATTGGATATTACATCACGCCTGAAATCGTGGGGGGCACNAAGGGCGTGTTTATTTCCAACCGGATTGCCTATCACATTCTGCGATCTTTGAACTGGGGGCTGGCGGCTGCTTTGGGCACAATTCTGCTGGTTGCTGTACTGGTTCTGTATTGGGCCTATGACAAGATGGTCGGCATTGATAACGTCAAACTTGGAGGGTGAGGTCATGGCTGCACTTACTGTGATTTCACGCAAACCTATCCCCTTTGTGATAGCGGCNACAGCACTTGTTGGTGCCCTGCTTGGTGTCTTGATGGGTATGTCCATGGGAAGTGCCCCGCTCGGGCTTATTGTCGGCGCAGTGATATCTGCTGGGCTGAGCTATGTGGCGACCACGGTATTGTCTGAGGAAAAAACNGCGCGTTACGCGCTGATTGCTGTCAGCTTGATCGCCGGTGGCTATTTCCTTGGGTTGGTCGGTGCGGTATTTGGCGCGTTGTGGGGGTGGTTCTTTGGCTGGTTCACCTTCTGGCTGTTCGAGGGGCGCTACCGGGCGCGTCTGCACCCTTATCTGACCCCTGGGCAAGTACTTTGGCACTATGCCTTCAGAATTATCTGNGGGCTGATCTTCGCCTTTCTGATTATCCCGATTATTGTGGTCATGCCGCTTTCATTCAACGCGGAAGATTTCTTTACCTTCACCCCTGAAATGCTGCGCTTTGACCCTGCCGGGTATTCTTTGAAGCATTACAGAGATTTCTTCACCAACCCAGAATGGCAACGCTCCTTTAAAAACTCGTTGATNATCGCCCCCATCGCGACCTTGGTGTCCGTATCGCTGGGCACATTGGCTGCGATTGGGCTGAGCCAGAGCCATGTGCCGGCAAAGCGGGCGATTATGGCGATCTTGATTTCGCCAATGATTGTGCCGCTGATCATTTCAGCGACGGGCATGTTTTTCTTCTATGCCGGTCTGGGTAATTTTCTGGAAGGCCAGTTGGGATTGGATAAAAGTCTGGTCGGGTATATCAAGGTCGTGCTGGCGCATGCGGTTTTGGGCATTCCATTTGTCATCATTACCGTGACTGCCACGCTGGTTGGTTTCGACAGCTCGCTNACCCGTGCTGCGGCCAATATGGGGGCAAATCCGGTCACCACGTTTTTCCGTGTCCAGATGCCGTTGATCCTACCGGGGGTGATCTCTGGGGGCCTGTTTGCTTTTATCACCTCGTTTGACGAGGTTGTGGTGATTATGTTTGTTGGTTCAGCCGGGCAAAAGACGCTGCCCTGGCAGATGTTCACCGGGCTGCGCGAACAGATCAGCCCGACTATTCTGGCGGTCGCGACGATACTGGTCTGTATCTCGATCGCGCTGCTGATGACGCTTGAATTGCTGCGCCGGCGGTCAGAACGGTTGCGGGGGCTCAGCCCGGGCTGAAACTGTGCCGTCCGGGCGTTTGCGACCGGTCAGTGCCGTGTATAGGCCATAAGACCGCGTTTTTTGTATTGTGAGAGTATGGACCTAATATACTGTACCACCAGCAGCATGGGATTCAGACGCGGCCAGACCGGGTATGCCATTTTAAAAAGGACATTGACCGATGATGGATGACACAGATTACAAAGCGAAAATGCAAGAGGTTCAGAAAGAGCACCGCCGCAAGACATCGCAAGCGCAAGATCCCGATCGTGGGCTGGTCTTGGTCCATACCGGCAAGGGCAAAGGCAAGTCCAGTTCGGCNTTCGGAGTGATTATCCGCGCCTTGGGCTGGGGCCAAAAAGTTGCAGTGGTCCAGTTCATCAAAGGCAAGTGGGTGACCGGTGAGCGGCGGTTTTTTAAAACGATCGAGGATCAGGTCAGTTGGCATACCATGGGCGATGGCTTTACTTGGGATACGCAGGATCGCAACCGCGATACCGAGGCCGCACAGGCCGCGTTTGCAAAAGCCTGTGAGATGATGTCGGGCGGTGAGTTTGATCTTGTGGTGCTAGATGAAATCAACATTGCCATGCGCTATGAGTATTTGAGCGTGNATCAGGTGCTGGAAGGTCTTGAGGGGCGGGCGGCTCNAACCAGCGTTATTCTGACAGGTAGGGATGCCAAACCTGCGCTGTGTGATTATGCCGATCTGGTGACCGAGATGACTGAGGTGAAACACCCGTTTCAGGCCGGGATCAAAGCCCAGAAGGGCCTTGATTTTTAGGTTATATTTTGACGAGTTATCCAAGATTTCAGATCAGCCATGCGAGGGCTGTTGAGACCAGCGTTAGAGGGCTGTTGTATCCGGACTGAGAACAGCTGTGCGGCTATGGNCCCAATCTAAGGCAGTAAAAATGGTCATCGCGCGATTGAGCGCCCATCCGAACGCCATCTGGATGTGTCGCAACCCATTCAAATCCGTATTTTTCATAAAATNGGATGGCACGATAATTTTCTGTATCAACAAAGAGCTCAAGTTGCGCGATTTTGGCGGCGCGCGCTTCTTGAATAACGCCTGACATAAGACACTGGGCGGCGCCTGTCCCTTGGTATTTTGGTCGGACAAAAAATGGACCNATCTGTGCGCGATGGCGTGTTCGTTCAAAGAGTTCCGGACGGTATCCACAGAACCCCACCAACGTGTTGTGATAAAAAACGCCGCGTGTCGTCCCAAAATTTAAATGGGTCCTTGCGCGGNCTTTGNTGGTTTTCAAGGCTTCCTCTGGGGTGATTAGAAACCCAAGAGGGAAGTCTTCTANGCCCTCTAGTTTGAGGGTTTGCCATTCAATNGCATGGTCGGAAGTCAGNTTTCTGAAGGTGAATGCCAAGGTTATTAGACTTTTTGTTAAATATAGCCAAAAATCGTAACGGATTGCTAAAAGGTGTCAACGCCTCGTTGTCTGCGCAATCACCGATTATGCAGGCCGNGGTAAGGGTCAGCGTTGAGCGCAACACGCACCGCGCATTGTGAATGCNGGCAGTTGAGGCCGCACTACTTCTGCCAAGTCGGCAGTGGGTCATACCCTAACTGCAATAAAACATGTGGAACATCCACGAATACCCAGTTTTCCACCAGAAGCTCATTTTCACGCCGCCACCAATCACAGACGCGCATAAAAACCCGTTCNTAGGTTGGGCCTTGCCCNAGGAATGGTTTGACGTTGATACCCGTCAAAGATGGCCAGCCTCCCGAGCAGGTGTAATTGCCCTCACCAAATCTTGTGAAATGTTTTGTGAATCCGTTNTTTTTTGACCCGCCTGACCATCCTTCGAACTGNGATTCAAACGGAACCTGAAAGGAAGCGAACTCATCCACACCAACAAAGGAACCAAACGCTCCTGGGCCATACCACATCATGTTTTTATGCCAATAGGGTCGCCACGCCTCATCTTTTGTNGCCAATCTGGCAAGCATGTCCGTGACAATCTGAAAGCTAAGCTGTCCCTCGGCAGGGTCAGGGGCCGCGATGAGGACACCATCCCGNGATGCAGGCCCCTGGATTAGCCCGGTGTAGCCACGCGAATAGCCAGGACCCATATTCAAAGGCCATTGATTACAGGCAATCATTAGTTCTGGGATGTCGAGAAAGATATAGCTTTCGACGGCTTGACCATTCTGTATGCGGTGGAATTCACCATAGCGTAAGTAACACAGTGTTTTTGTCGCGCTCAGACCAATCCAATCCTTTGCAAATTGCCCGACATAGTAGCCTGTTGCGCTGATCCAACTTTGGCCCTCGGACTTCCCAACCATGAGGATATCGTCGCGCCGATAGAGCCCTTTAAATGAATCTTGGAGCGGCAAGAGAAATTCACTGAGGTAGGCATCTGCACCTTTCAGCTGATTGAACGGATGGACAACATTAATCTCTGCATTCTGAGCAAAGAAAGTCGCGACATTGGAAGAGAAGTCTCCCGGATGGTTAAAGACTTCTGAATATTTTAAATAGAGTGAACGATCATGTATCGGCATGATTTCCTCCGTTTGAATCGAATGAATTTTGAAAGAGCTCAGGTTAGCTGTGAACCGGCCCCGCCCGCATTCTGGCAAATGGAATTCGACCGGGACGTCTCGATCTTACCGCTAAAAGACGCAGAGTTGCGTTGCGGGAAAACGATTGAGTCGAGAGAAGGCTCTTGCGTCCCATATGGTCACACTAACTCAGTTCATGCCGCAAACAAGTGATAATAATACGGCCAAATCATTCTGATTGTCGCTTACAAGCCAGTCCAAGGTTAATNATCCGTTTGGGCTTTGGAGCCAGTGAAAAACAATTTTGCGAAGGCCTCACATGCGCTGCTAACAAACCGTCAGCGCGCTTGGCCACGAGGGTTCNGTGTATATGGTATGTCCAGGACGAGCCAGACCCCCAAAATTATTGGTTTTGTTGTCACATACACATGAGGATCACCAGCAGTGCTGAAACCCGCTGGAAATATTGACCTGCGCCGAAAAAGCCAAGACCTTATGGTGTCGCTAAGTCAGTCAAAATTCTGCCCATTTGGAAAAAATATCAGACCTCAGCAATCGTCTTGCCGCTTTGGTTCAGGCCGGCNGGCTTATTGGCGTACCAGCCTCTCATAGCTTTCCGAGATGTCGCGTGTCAGCGCGCCGACCTCAAAGTTATACTCCCCGATTTGTCCTACCGGCGTAACTTCTGCGGCGGTTCCGGTCAACCAACACTGCTCGAAACCCTCTAATTCTTCGGGCATGATATGACGNTCGTTCACCGTGATACCGCGCTGTTTGAGCATTTCGATCACCGTTTGACGGGTCAATCCATTGAGAAACGAATCCGGCATTGGGGTGTGCACTTCGCCATCCCTGACGAAAAAGATATTGGCCCCTGTNGCCTCNGCTATATAGCCGCGATAATCGTACATCATTGCATCCGAACAGCCTTTGGCCTCGGCGGCATGT
This sequence comes from Marinovum sp., assembly GCA_002684375.1. Classification (GTDB taxonomy): domain Bacteria; phylum Pseudomonadota; class Alphaproteobacteria; order Rhodobacterales; family Rhodobacteraceae; genus CPC320. The sequence continues at coordinate 8,919 of NYVC01000127.1, read as the reverse complement.
TTTGACATGGTGGCGATCATATAAAGTCCTGCGGCCTTGGCTTGTGAAGGGGCGGTTGCCGGATCGGGGCGGCGCCATTTCGCGATATCGAGCTTGGCGCCCTTCATTTTTGCATCGCCATAATAATTGCCCCATGACCAGACAGCGACCGCCATATGCACCGGGTTACGGGCGCTGGCGACCCCCATATCTTCACCGGCACCACGCCATGCGACCGCTCTGACATAGGCGTCGGTCAACCCGTTGGCATCCAGCGCGCTCTGCTTGGCGGCTTCTATTTCATCGACGCTATAGGGGATGTCGAAATCGATCAGNTTGCCGGATTGGATCAANCGCTCAGAATGCGCGCGGCTTTTGAAAATCTTGCCGTTATAGGCGCGCTCCCCTTCAAATACCGAGCTGGCATAATGCATCGCATGGGTCAGAATATGGACATTGGCCTCGCGCCAATCGACCAGCGACCCGTCCATCCAGATTTTGCCATCGCGATTGTCATAGCCAGCCATTCCGTAATTCCTTTTTCGCATTCTTTGCATTAGTTGCGTTAGACATGCCATAACCTGACATTTTCTGTCTATTTAGCGTAGATTCGCTAGCAGTTCGGTCTTGGAAAGTCAACAAGACTGACATAACCTTGGTTTCAAAGTTAAAGCAGTTGGAGAAGAGAGATGGCGGAAAGTCTGTCGATGTCACGGCAATCCAGCGAGGCCCTGTTATATCTGACCGACGAACAATTGCGGCAGGGCATTGAAGCGATGTTTTTTGCTTATCGCGGCTTTACCGATGACCCTGATCGCATNCTGAGCGGGTTGAGCTATGGTCGTGCGCATCACCGTGCNATCCATTTTATCAATTGCGCACCGGGCACGACGGTCAATAATTTGCTGAGTATTCTGGGGGTCACCAAACAATCGTTGAACCGGGTCTTGCGGACCTTGGTCCACGACGGGTTGGTTGAGGCCCGCATAGGCCAGAAAGACCGTCGGGAACGGCATTTGTTTTTAACAGACGAAGGTGCGCAGCTAGAACACAGATTATCCGGGGCTCAGCGCGCGCGCATGCGNGCGGCGTTTCGGCAAGCTGGCCCCGAAGCGGTGGCCGGTTTCAGGACGGTGCTTGAGGCGATGATGGATGATACGCTGCTTCGACATTATAAAGGCTTGCGGGATTATCCAACATGACCAAATTTGCAGCTCATCTTTTGATTGTTGATGATGACGANCGTATCCGAACCTTGTTGCAGACTTTTTTGATCCGGCAGGATTTTATGGTGTCCACAGCGCGAGATGCCAGCCACGCCCGCCGTCTTCTTGAGGGACTGGCATTTGACATGCTCGTGCTTGATGTGATGATGCCCGGTGAAGACGGGGTGTCACTGACGCGGTCTTTGCGGGAAACGTCGCAGGTTCCGATTTTGTTACTCACNGCCAAGGGCGAGGCNGACGAGAGAATTANTGGTCTCGAGGCGGGCGCAGATGATTATCTGAGCAAACCGTTNGAGCCCAAAGAGCTGTTGCTGCGCATCAATGCGATCCTGCGCCGCATGCCTGAACCAACTTTATCTGAAGTGGCTCCCAAAATTCTATACTTGGGTGCGGTGCGCTATGATGTTGATCGCGGCGAGTTGTGGCGTGGCGATACGCTTGTACGTCTGACCGCGACCGAGGCACAGCTGATGCAGCTGTTTGCCAGCACGCCGGGAGAGGCGGTAAGCCGTCTGCAGCTGGTCGAAGATCTTGGCCGCGATGATGAACGCGCCCAAGAACGTGCGGTTGATGTTCAGGTGACCCGTNTGCGCCGCAAGATCGAAAGTGATCCGAAAGAGCCGCGTTATCTGCAGACCGTGCGCGGTGCCGGCTATATGCTAACCACAGATTAGGGATGTGATCCGCAGCCTTTTTGAAGATTTGGGACATGATATGACAACTGCCTTGCTCACCCACCCCGCGTGTTTGAAACACGTCACACCGCCNGGCCACCCCGAACAGGTGGCGCGGTTAGAGCGCGTTCTAGCCGCGCTGGAGCCGATGGATTTGGTGCGGACCGCCGCGCCATTGGCGGCCGAGGATGATCTGTTGCGTATCCATCCTCAAAGCCATNTGGACAGCTTGCGTGCAACGTTGCCTGCGGCGGGGTACGCAGGGTTGGATGGGGACACTTTTTTGTCACCGGGATCTTTGGATGCTGCGTACCGTGGAGCAGGGGCGGCGGTCAAAGCGGTTGATATGGTTGTNTCGGGTGTGGTGCGGAATGCGTTTTGTGCCATCCGGCCGCCGGGCCATCATGCAGAATCCGAGACACCGATGGGGTTTTGCTTGCTGGGCAATGCCGCATTGGCGGCCAAACATGCGTTGGATCATCACGGCCTAGACCGTGTGGCAGTTGTTGATTTCGATGTGCATCATGGCAACGGCANTCAGGAATTGCTCTATGATGAAGGCAGGGCGCTGTTGATAGCCTCGCAGCAGATGCCGCTCTGGCCGGGCAGTGGTGGTATTGATGAAACCGGTGTGTTTGACACGGTTGTAAACATGCCTCTTGCGCCGGGCAGTGGTGGCGTGGCGATGCGGCGGGCCTATGAGGCGCAGGCGTTTCCCCGGTTGGAAGCGTTTCGGCCTGAGTTGATTATTNTCTCAGCTGGATTCGACGCCCACCGTGCTGATCCGTTGGCGGGTCTTAATTGGTCAACAGATGATTTTCGATGGTTGACGATGCGGTTGTGNGCGCTGGCGGANGGGNTGTGCAATGGTCGGGTGGTGTCTACATTAGAGGGTGGATATGATCTGGATGCTTTGGCCNAGGCCTGTGCCGCGCATGTGCAAGTGTTGATTGATAGCGCCATGTCCTGAGTGGGCCAACAGACAGTTTAGAAACTGATTGCTGTGTNCAATTTTCATGTCACAGGCGCGGATTGCTAAATTGTACATTGTGCTAGCACGCGCTAGGATTACCNNAAAGATGATATCAAAGGACAGGCCTATGACCGCACCCCCCGTAGCTGAGATGACATTTGAACAGGCAATGGCCGATCTGGAACAGGTCGTCACCCAGTTGGAGCGCGGCGATGTCGCACTAGAGGATTCGATTGCGCTTTATGAACGGGGCGCCGAGTTGAAAAAACATTGCGAGACNAAATTGAAACAGGCCGAAGAAAAGGTCGCGGCGATCACTCTTGATGGCAGCGGTCAGCCCAGTGGAACCACGCCGGTTGAGGGTTTGTAAATGTTCCAAGCGCGGTTGACCGCGGTCGGGCACGGGGTGCAACAATTNCTAGATCAGGTTCTGCAAGGCCAACCGCACCAGCTGNCCCAAGCCATGATNTATGCGGTGCAGGGTGGCAAACGCCTGCGGGCTTTTNTGGTGTTGGAAACNGCGCGCTTGCACGGCATAAAAGAGCCTCGAGCGCTCTGGCCGGCGACGGCCATTGAGGCGATGCATGCCTATTCGCTCGTCCATGACGATCTGCCGTGCATGGACGATGATGACCTGCGTCGGGGGCAGCCGACGGTGCATATGAGATGGGATCAAGCCACCGCGGTTCTGGTGGGCGACGCGCTGCAGGCGCTGGCCTTTGAACTGGCGGCACATCCGTCGTGTTCAGACGATCCCGCGATCAGGGCTGAGCTGGCCTATCATCTGGCTGTCGCAGCGGGTGGACGCGGTATGGTGTTGGGACAAGCCGAGGATATTGCCGCCGAGACTGCTGACGTCCCGCTTGATCTGGCGGCGATTACCGGTCTGCAGGGCCGCAAAACCGGGGCGTTGTTCCATTGGTCGGCGACCGTGGGGCCTCGGATGGCAAAAGCTGATATTGCACCTCTTGGGCGCTATGCCGACGCGTTGGGTCTCGCGTTTCAAATCGCNGATGATATATTGGATGTCGAGGGTGACTCCGGTAAAGCCGGCAAGCGGCTGCAAAAAGACGGCGCTGCCGGTAAGGCAACTTTTGTATCGCTGCTCGGTTTAGACGCTGCCAAGCGTCGTGCGGGTGATTTGGTGGCAGAAGCGCAGGCTGCGCTTGAGGTTTATGGCGATGAGGGCGATACCTTGCGACAAGCCGCACAGTTCGTTATTGCCCGCGACACTTAACACTTTTTAAAGGAGGGCTTGGCATCTCCGACCAACCTGACACACCCCTGCTTGATAGGGTCCAATCGCCTGCTGATCTCAAGCGATTTTCCGACGGGGAATTGACTTCTCTGGCGGGGGAATTGCGTGCCGAGACGATCCGGGTGGTGTCGGAAACCGGTGGTCATCTTGGGGCAGGTCTTGGTGTNGTGGAATTGACTGTTGCGCTGCATGCGGTGTTTGACGCGCCGCGCGACCGGTTGATTTGGGACGTGGGCCATCAAACTTATCCCCATAAAATACTCACCGGGCGGCGGGATAAAATGCACAGCCTGCGGCAGAAAGATGGTCTGAGCGGCTTTACCAAACGCAGCGAGTCACCCTTTGATCCGTTTGGTACGGCCCATAGTTCAACCTCAATCAGCGCAGCGCTGGGCTTTGCTGTGGCCCGCGACCTTGGCGGTGCCAGCGAGATCGGCCATGGGGATGCGATTGCAGTGATTGGTGACGGCGCAATGAGCGCCGGCATGGCTTTTGAAGCGCTTAATAATGCGGGTGTGCTNAACAAACGGCTCATCGTGATCCTCAATGACAATGAGATGTCCATCGCGCCGCCAGTGGGGGCGATGTCGCAATATNTGTCGAAGATTTATGCCAAGCCGAGGTTCCAGGATTTAAAGACCATCTCTGAGATCGCGCTGCGCTTTCTGCCGGAACGCGTGCGCAATGTTACCAAAAAGGCCAAGGGGTTGCTCAAGGGGCTTGCCGTTGGGGGTACGCTGTTTGAACAGCTTGGGTTTACCTATATCGGGCCAATTGATGGCCATGATATGGACCAGCTTTTGCCAGTTTTGCGCATGGTTCAAGAGCGCGCTGCCGGGCCGACCCTNATTCATGTAATAACCCAAAAGGGTAAGGGCTATGGTCCGGCTGAGGCTGCGCCAGACAAAGGCCATGCAACGGCTAAATTTGACGTCTCTACCGGCAAACAGCAAAANACTGCCTCTAACGCGCCGGCCTATACCAAGGTCTTTGCCAAGACTCTGACCGATCTTGCTGCTCGGGACGATAAAATATGTGCAGTCACTGCGGCGATGCCGGATGGGACGGGACTGGATCTGTTTGCCGAGCTTTTTGCCGAGCGCTGTTTCGATGTNGGTATCGCTGAACAGCATGCCGTGACTTTTTCGGCGGCCTTGGCGGCGGGCGGCATGAAGCCGTTTTGCGCGATATATTCGACCTTTTTGCAACGCGGGTATGATCAGCTGGTGCATGATGTGGCCTTACAGGGCCTGCCGGTGCGCTTTGCGATTGATCGCGCTGGTCTGGTTGGTGCAGATGGTGCCACCCATGCGGGCAGCTTTGATATTGCCTATCTTTCTAATCTGCCAGGCATGGTGGTGATGGCGGCCTCCGATGAAGCGGAACTGGTGCATATGGTGGCCACTGCGGCCAGCTATGACGCCGGGCCNATTGCGTTNCGGTATCCACGCGGGGAAGGGCAGGGCGTTGATATGCCCGAACGGGCAGAANCGTTAGAGATTGGCAAGGGACGCATTGTGCAGGCAGGGCAGCGGGTGGCGATTTTATCGTTTGGTACCCGACTGGGCGAGGTTTTGACCGCATCCGAGAGTTTGCGAGCNGATGGGATTACCCCGACCATCGCCGATGCGCGCTTTGCCAAACCACTTGATCAGGCGATGATTTTGGATCTGGTCAAAACCCATGAGGCGCTGATCACAATCGAGGAAGGTGCCGTGGGTGGATTTGGCAGTCATGTGGCGCAGCTTTTGTCTGATCAAGGGGTGTTTGATCGCGGCTATTGCTATCGCTCGATGGTGTTGCCTGACGTGTTTCTGGATCAGGCCAGCCCCGAAGAAATGTATGCCAACGCAGGATTGCGAGCGGCAGATATTGCAAAAAAAGTACGCGAAGTTCTGGCATAGGCGGGGTCGGTACAAATTGGACTAGAGCNTGCTGGACCGAAGCAATTTTGACCTAAGNACACTGGTCTCGCGCAGGTTTGATCGACGCAGGCCCTTTAATCCGTGCGGTCAGCTCGCTCGCTTTCCAACATAGCTGTAAGCACCGATTTGTAATCTTTATACAGCAGTTCGACACCCAGCTCAGACTTGATCCGGTCGTTTCTTATCCGTTTGCTTTCGGCATAGAAACTGCGCGCCATTGGTGACATCTCGGCTTGCTCGAACGGAACTTCTGGCGGTGGTGGCATACCAAGCAGGGACGCGGCATAACTGATAACGTCCTGTGGTGGGGCTGGCATGTCGTCGCAAACGTTATAAATCGCTGCGGGGTTGGGCCGATCCATCGAGGCGGCAAGAACCTGCGCAATATCGTCGACATGGATGCGGCTGAACATCTGACCCGGTTTTATAATCCGTCTGGCGGTGCCTGCGCGCAGTTTGGCAAATGGTCCGCGTCNGGGTCCGTAAATCCCTGCCAGCCGGAAAATATGCAGCGGTAGGTTGGGAATGGCGCGCCATGCCTGTTCTGCAGCTTTTCGCCGTTGACCGCGTTGGGTAGAGGGATTGATGGGGGTGTCTTCGCTGACCCAGTCCCCGCCTGTGTCTCCATAGACCCCGGTGGTGGACAGATACCCCGCCCATGTCAGGTTGGGTGCGATTTGCGTGATCTCGTCTCCCAAGGCCTGCAGTACCGGATCGCCCTGCGCATCTGGCGAGGCAGATATCAACAGGTGGCTGGCGGTATGCAGGGCTGTTGTGATGTCTCCTGAGGGCCACAACAGNGCCGTCGCACCTGTGGCGCCAAGCTGGTCAAGGTTTTCAGGGCGCCGTGTNGTGCCGAACACCTGCCAGCCCTGTGGCAGTAAGCGCCGTGAAAGCGCCTGTGCGGTGTATCCGTAACCGAAACAAAAGAGAGTGCGTGTCATGGCGCCGTGATCGCCTGTCCTGCGGTTTATTGCAAGGGCGGGCTTGCCTTTCATGGCTGATTTGTCTTGAGTGTTGCCATGGCAGAGAAAACTCCGAACCTTGATGATGCCTATGGGATCAAAACATCTGACGATAACGCCCGTCTCTATGCGGACTGGGCCAAAACCTATGACGCCAGTTTTGCCGCTCAGATGCACTATACCCTGCCCGAGGCGATGGCTGAGGCGTTTCTTGCTGCGGGTGGCAGCGCGCCNGTGCTCGACCTTGGTGCCGGGACCGGNTTGTTGGGGCAGGCGCTTGCTGACCGTGGGGTCCTTCCGTTGGATGGGACCGATATTTCACCGCAGATGCTGGCAGTGGCTGAAGACAAGCAGCTGTACCGNCGGGTTTTTACCGGTGATCTAACGGCGCGTCTGCCGGTGGCTGACGGCAGCTATCATGGGGTTATCAGCGCCGGCACGTTTACCACCGGTCATGTCGGTCCGGAGGCGCTGGACGAAGTGTTGCGCGTGGCCCGCCCNGGCGCGGTGATCGGGATTACGGTCAATGCGCGCCATTGGAAAACTGCGGATTTTGCCGCAAAATTTGCTGCGCTTTCGTCGCAGATCACCCGGTTTGAGCTGCAGGATGTGGCAATTTATGGTGCGGACGCAGAGGGAGTGCATAAAGACGACATGGCAAAAATAGCGCTGTTTCACAAACTGTGAGCTTTTAACCCGTGTGACGCAGGTGAGCGGTTTGGTTGCGTCGTTGAAAACGACAGTGGTTATTGGCTATAATTCGATCCTTCATCATCCAGAATCGCTTTTAGCTCATTTAGATGTCTTGTGCTCTGACCGGGGTATTCTTCTAATTCACGAGCTGCTTTTTCCGCAACTTCATCAGATAATACCCGCAGTGGCNGGCCGGTTTGCAACGCTCGAATATAAGTCTCGGCGGCGCGTTCGAAATAAAACAGCCGGTTAAAGGTTTCTGCGACCGTATTGCCAATGATCATCACACCGTGGTTGCCCATGATCAGNACTTTTTTGCNGGGATCGGTTAATAATTGCGCACAGCGCTTGCCCTCTTGCTCAAATGCCAGCCCGCCATAGTGGTCGTCAATCACGTAACGGTTGAAGAATGCNGCAGAGTTCTGGTCAATTGGTGGTAGGCTGCTGTCAGCCAGTGAGGCCAAAACCGTGGCGTGAATTGAATGGACATGCATGGCGCAGCGCGCGTGTGGACAGTGGCGGTGCATGCCCCCATGCAACCCCCAAGCGGTGGCATCGGGCGCGTTNGGCCCCGTCAGCGTATCGGGATCATTGGCGTCGACAACGATTAGATCTGAGGCTTTGATCCGGGCGAAATGCACTTGGTTCGGGTTCATTAAAAAGCGCGTGCCGGCGTCGTTGATGGCGAGGGAAAAATGATTTGCCACGGCTTCGTGCATATTGAGCCGCGCAGTCCAGCGAAATGCAGCGGCCAGATCGACACGTTCGGACCAATTGTCGATGTTGCTATGCAGGTGAGTGACGGTCATGGCAGGCTCCTTTTTTGATGAAATGATTAGACAGCATTTTATCTCGTCTGCCTAGAGCCAGCGTGACAGCATATGGGAATTCGGGCGGTTCTGGCCGAAATAGGCAGCGGCAGGTATTATTTATGTCTGGTTGCACGTATAGGCATGTTTGTGAAACTAGGAATAGTCGGCTCTCAAATAGTCCGTGGCGCGGTATAAGATCCGTTCGAACCAACGGGAATTGATCTTAACTTGCGCAATCATTTCAGTTTTGAAGCCTGATTTATTTCCCTTCAGACGCTCACAAGGGCGCGCCCTCAATAAGGTCAGTGGTAACCCGACACCGGGTGCATTGATGGGTTTTGAGGCAGGAAAATTCAGTTATGAGGCGGTATTTGACTGGTTTACATTACCCAAGGAAAGGCAGTTTCAACCCAC
>NYVC01000126.1 GCA_002684375.1 Marinovum sp. | reverse complement strand
GCCGCCCCTCAGGGGCCATCGCCAACTTTTAGCTATATCTCCGCTTCATGCTGCTATCTACTACGTTAGTGATAGCTTAACGGGGGTATTTGTGGGTGCTGATTACTAATGCCCACCTCAATTGGTTTAAACTAAAATGTCCCTATCCAGTAAACAGCAAAGCCTAGGCGATTGCCAAGGCAAGGCCCAACAATACATCATACTCTGACTGCGAAAAACGGCCAACATTGTGCCAGCATCCCCTTGGGAAAACGGCTGCTGTGAGAGCTTTGATGCCCGTTTTCGGGATGAGTTTTTAAACGGTGAAATCTTCTATTCGCTCGGAGAAGCGCAAATCCTATTCGATCAATGGTTGGGTACCGTCCCCCTATGCCAGAAAGCATCATAACTTTAGACCAAAATCTGACAATGCATTTACATTTCACATGGACCACTTAAGCGGGCATTTCAATCTTCAAGATGATTGTCCACAGGCCCGGTTTTTTCATAAGCGAATGGTTGCGATGCTATGTGGAACCCCGCGCCAAAGTTCTTCTTCGGATAAGCAGGTTTTTTAAATTGTGATGTAAGATATCGCAGTATTTAAAAAAACTTACCGGTAGTTTAATTTATGGTATTGTAAAATTAAATTATGGTAAAATGCGAGACTCAGCGGTATTGATGCGCTATAGAAAAGTATAACCTTTGAAGCGACTGGCGCGCTAGAGGTGGAATATATTGGTATCTGGAATGGCTACAATCATGGGTATGAACCCGCCACGCAATAAATCTGATTTTGGCAGGGTGCGCCGTAAAAAACGGCTGGCTTATTATAACCCGATTAATGCAGTTAATCACATCCTGCGCGAAATTCTTACGACTTAGACGAAAACTCAATACAGAGTGAAAATGTTCAACAACCTGGAGGAAAAAATGAAATTACCAATTTTTAAAAAACTGGCCTTCGGCCTTGCGAGTGTACTGACAATTGGGATGGTAAGCAGTGTTTCCGCTGAAACGCTTCGTGTGGGAATGGAATGCACCTATGCGCCGTTTAATTACAGAACTGCTGACGGCGAACTCGCAGGGTACGACGTTGATGTCGCAAATGGCGTCGGCCGTATCATCGGTGCAGACCTTGAGTTCGTCTGCCAAGAATGGGACGGTATGATTCCGGCTTTATTAGCCAATAAATTCGATTTAATCATTGCGTCTATGTCAATTACCGAAAAGCGCATGAAGAAAATTGACTTTTCTGGACCTTACCGTTTCTCTACAGGTCGCATGCTTGGGCCAAAATCAAAAGAGATGGACTTATTCGACGATGCTGGAAATCCTATTCCGGATAATTTTAAAGGCCTGAGGGTAGGCTTGGAGAGGGCAACGACATACTCAAACTGGTTTGAAGAAATTCTACCTGGCGCCGATGTTGTTTTGTACGATGGATCAGAGCCATTGTACCTAGACCTGCAGAATGGGCGTGTCGATCTTATCATGACAAACCCAATGAAAGCTCATTTGAAATTCTTGAGTAAACCAGATGGCGCTGGCTTTGAATTTAAGGGTCCCACAGTCGATGAGGTCAAGTACTTTGGCATTGGCGTTGGTATTGGAATGCGGCAAGGCGAAGACGATCTGAAAGGACGCTTAAATACAGCTCTCAAGGAACTGATCAATTCGGGCGAGTTAGAAAAATATGCACTTAAAATTTTCCCATTCAAGTTACACAAGGATGAGTGGGGTCTCTAAAACTCAGCTGAAAATTAGGTGGCAAGCGTAAAACGGCGTCTTGCCGCCAAATTCTTATGCAATCAATTTCTTAACTTTCTATAAGCCAGGGAATAAAAAGTGGACGTATTAGCAGGCTGGTGGGACGATTATTTCTGGGGCGCGGTTGTGGTTGGCAAGGTGTTCTTTTGTTCTCTCGCTTTGATGATAATTTTTGGGCTTTTGGGAGCAATGGCCAAGTTGTCCAATAGTAGGGTGGCTCAAAAAATTGCAGGAGCCTATACAGTTGTGTTTCGCGGCACACCAGAAATTCTAGTCGTTTTGCTTTTGTATTTTGGATCAGCGGTTGTACTGACTGCGATCGCACAAGTTTTTAACCCTGAGATTAAGTTTGTTGATGTCCCACCATTTTGGGCCGGAACGATTGCGATATCTATAATTGTAGGGTCATACGCAACCGAAACCTTTCGTGGTGCATTTTTGGGTGTACATCCTGGCAGTATCGAAGCCGCCCGCGCGCTCGGGATGAGCGATCTTCAAACTTTTGTCTATGTCCGTATTCCAGAGATGTGGCGATTGGCATTGCCCCCTTTTGGCAATCATATGCTGTCGCTGGTCAAGGATACGGCACTNATTTCGATNATAGGCTTAAACGAAACGATGTTTGTAGCTAAGCAAGCGATTACTGTTACCGGCAAGCCGTTTACCATGTATATTGTTGTGGGTGCGATATATTTGGGATTTTCAACGGTTGTAACGCTGTTTGTTATGGGAGCGGAGAAGTTCGGTGAACGCACCACAGTGGGGGCGAAATGAGTTTTGACCTCCAGTTGATCATTGAAAGCCTGCCTGTNATGTTGATGGGAATTGGGATAACTTTCAAATTATTGGTGATTTCGGGCGTCTTGGGACTTTTGCTTGCAATCTGTTTGTTGTTGATGCGGATCAGTGGTCTGTGGTATCTTAACATACCCGCGCAAATCTACATTTATGTATTTCGGGGAACACCGATACTGGTCCAAATTTTCATTGTTTACTATGGCTTGCCGCAGTTTGAGTCCGTCAGAGAGAGTATTTTTTGGCCAATTTTACGTGAACCAACAGGTTGCGCTATTCTTGCTCTATCCCTGAATACTGGAGCTTACGTNTCGGAAATTCTTCGTGGTGGTGTTTTGGGTGTAGATAAAGGTGTGCTAGAGGCCGGGTCTGCACTCGGTATGTCCGCTCATCAAAAATTTATNTATATCACCACTCCGATAGCTACGCGATTGGCGCTGCCCGCTTATAGCAACGACGTAATNAGTTTATTAAAGTCAACGGCGTTAGCCAGTACCATTACAATTGCCGACATGACGGGTATCGCACGAACAATTGTAGCTGACACTTATGCACCTTATGAAATTTTTATATCTCTTGCAGTAGTTTACATGATTTTCACGTTTGGTTTGCAAAAACTATTTGGGATTATTGAAGGATACCTCGGTCAATATACTAAGCGGGAGTAGTAGCATGAGCATTCCGGAAAACCGGCCANTGATTCANATGCAAAACGTAAATAAATTTTTCGGTGATTTCCAGGCCTTAAAGAACGTCAATCTTGAGGTTCGAAAAGGTGAACGTATCGTGGTTTGTGGCCCATCTGGATCAGGAAAATCTACNATGATTCGTTGTATCAACCGTCTCGAAGAACATACTGATGGACATATCGTAATCGACGGTAATACATTGACGGACAAGGTTAAGGACATCAATGCAGTACGTCGTGAAGTGGGGATGGTTTTTCAAAATTTTAATTTGTTTCCACACATGACAATTGTCAAAAACCTTATGATCGCTCAGCAATTGGTGCGAAATACGTCCAAGAATGATGCGCGAGAGACGGCAATGTTTTATCTTGAACGCGTAAAGATACCCGAGCAAGCCCAAAAATATCCAATTCAGTTGTCAGGCGGCCAGCAGCAAAGGGTCGCAATTGCACGCGCCTTGTGCATGAAGCCTGAAATCATGTTGTTTGACGAGCCGACATCTGCGCTTGATCCCGAGATGATAAATGAGGTCTTAGAAGTCATGGTTGACCTTGCGAAAGAGGGTATGACCATGATTTGCGTTACGCATGAAATGGGGTTCGCNAGATCTGTAGCTGACCGCATAATATTTATGGATTTAGGTGAAATTGTCGAAGAGGCAGCGCCAGAAGAATTCTTTGATAATCCCAAAAGCGAACGAACGAAAAANTTCTTAAGCCAAATACTCTCACACTGAAAGTAAGTGACGGATGAAAACTAATCTTCCCCCGCATACCGAATTTCTTTTCTTTGCTGAAAAGCTGGCTGATGTTAGCCGAGAGATGTTACTGACAGCGTCACGNACTTTACCTGAGGTCGCAGTTAAGGTTGATGCGTCGTATGTGACNACCACTGACAAAGCAGTCGAGAAAAAGTTGCGTGAGATAATAATTTCGCAATATCCAGACCATGGGATATACGGTGAAGAGTTTGAGAACATCAACATAGACGCAGAGTATGTNTGGGTGCTCGACCCNATCGATGGAACAGCTGCTTTCGTTGCTGGGATACCAGTCTACGGNACGCTGATTGCTCTGGCGTGGAANGGNAAACCATTTATTGGGGTNATTGACCATCCAATAACCGATGATCGTTGGACCGGTGTTTATGATATTTGTGCGTTTCATAATGGCAAGCCTGTCACAACACGGTCCTGTGCAACTCTTGGGACGGCCTATGTAACCTGCAGCAATTGTGATTTCATGTCGCCAGACCAACTAGCACGATTTGACGAAATACGAAAACAGGTTGCNTACGTTCAATANGGCGGCTCATGTTTTGCATACGGTGTGCTGGCTTCGGGTCGCAGTGACTTTGCAATTGATGCGGGTCTAGAAGCGTTCGATATTTATGCTTGTGCTGCGATCATTCATGGNGCCGGTGGTATCGTTACCAATTGGGAGGGTGCTGAACTGTCTTTTGATATGGATGGAACCGTGATTGCTGCAGGCGATAAAAGTAGATTGAATGCGGTCATTAATCACTTGAAGATTAAGCCGCAATCAGCCGATTAAACCTCTCCATTTGAATTGCTCCATCATTATATTTATGACNCTGNGGACCATGACTGGCAAACAACTGACCGAAGCCGGAAACGGTTATTTCGAAGTTACGGCAAGTTGAGATTTTGATGGGACAGGGAATGTTCCGTCTGGATGCGATCAGACAAATCGGAGCTTCAAGCCGATCTCGACCAATGGACCTGTCGCGCTTTAGTGCCGTCCCAAGTGCTCGTTTAAGCGGCCTTTCTTTCGAANGCGACCGGGCTTTTCCAGCCCAGTGCTGAGTGTCGGTGTCGCGGGTTATAGAACCCGTTTATGTAATCGAAGATTGCCCTCTCAGTCTGTCGTAACAATTTTCCTTTCCAGATATCGACACCCTGAACCCGTGCTGGCACAGGGTTTTCTGATAGTCACGGGAACAATATTGCGACCCGCGATCTGCGTAATTGATGCAGCTTTTAGGCTGAGATCTGAAAGCGATAGCCATGTCCAGCGCCCTGATTGCAAGGTCGCGTTTCATTTGATTGCGAACTGCCCAACCGATAATACGCCAGGAGTGCAGATTCAGGATCACGGCCAGATACAACCAGCCTTTGCGCATCCAAACATAGCTGAGATCGCCTGCCCATTTCTGGTCAGGCGCATCAGCCGCGAAGTCCCAATCCAGCACGTTCGGCGCGATTTTGAACTGGTGGTCGCTGTCGGTCGTGAGCTTATGTTGACATGTTCGCAGGACTGAGACGCCGCTCTGGCGCATCAAACGGCCCACGCAGCGGTGACCGACGTCCAAACCAATCTGTTTCAACTCTTCCGTCATGCCTAGCCTGTCNTGGGTGTGCAGGCCCACAATGGTAGCACTCTAAAAATTTCTCTGCTACTTGCGTGCGGTTTCGGGTCGGTACAACCCATGCCATTGGCCGATCAGCAGACATTTGAACAAAACAATCTCATCACATCCGTGAGGGCCCAGACCCCATCGGTTCAAACCGCTTTTAAGAAGCGGAAAAACCAAAGACCGATCCAAAAGCGTATCAACTTTGCGCAAGACATTCTGATCCGCAATCCGACCCGCGCTCTCACAGCTGAAAACATCCATTAAACCCTCTATGTGATGTCCTGAAGAATTAAAAACTACAACTGTGAGGGAATTCTGAAGTGTGCAGAGGTCTTTTCAAGGCGTTGTATACCCATTTCACATCGTCTTATGTGACACCCATCAATTGTTCCTTCAAGAATATATTGGCCCGAGCTTGTTCGGCTGTGCCCGACCAAAATAGGTTGCCAGCCTCCAGCGCGCTAATATCGTCTGCGACACTAAATGCGCGTTCAGTATTTTGTTCGACAAGTAGTATACCGATGCTTTCGCTTTTCAATTTATTAAGAACTTCATAACACTCATCAACAACTTTAGGCATTAGGCCCAGAGACAGCTCGTCAACGATCAGAATTTTTGGCCGAGAGATTAGAGCCCGCCCCATAGCTAGCATTTGCTGTTCGCCTCCAGAAAGTGATCCAGCAGCCTGTGTTTGGCGCTCGTACAATTGAGGGAAGAACTCGTAAACCATTTCAATACCAGAGTTCATAATGCTGGTTGATACTATGTGACCGCCAACCATCAAATTTTCGCGCACGTTCAAGTCTGGAAAAATGCGCCGACCTTCGGGAACAATCGCAAGACCAGCAGAGATGCGTCTTTCGATTCGTTCGTTTGAAATTTGTTGGTTGTCCATTACGATGGACCCAGACTTCTGCTCGACTAGCCCCATCAGACACATGAGGGTTGAAGACTTTCCTGCGCCGTTGGCGCCAACCAATGCGTGAATTTTACCCGCTTCGACTGAAAAGGAAAATTCGCGCACGGCGATTATGTCGCCATAACCTGCAGATAGATCATTGACTTGCAACATCGAAATATTCGCCTCCTAAATAGGCCTGAACAACATCAACTCGCGCCATAATTTCCGCAGTAGGACCAAAAGCCAATGGGCGGCCCCGATCTTGAACGTAGACCTTCGGACAAATACGCATGACTTCGCGCAGGTTGTGTTCGATCAGTAGGATCGTTAGCCCATCCATGTTTAGGTTTTGGATCAAGTCTGCCAAAGCCTTTGCCTCAGACTGGTTCAATCCTGCCAGTGGTTCATCCAACAACAGTAATTTGGGTTTCAAAGCCATGGCGCGGGCTACCTCAAGCCGTTTGAGATATCCAAGTGGCAATTTTGCGGGTTCTTGGTCAGCGACTTCGCCCAAGCCAACCTGTGACAACAATTCCAGTGCGCGTTTGTTTTCGGACCCGCGCTCGTAGGACGCCATTGCTGTGAAAGGGCTGTCGGTTTTTGCTGCTCCGCATGCTAGTGCAACGTTTTCCAGCAAAGTCATTGCACGAAGAGGTTGTACTATTTGCTGCGCCAGTGCCAATCCGCTTCGGATACGCTGATTCACTGCCATCCCAGCAAGTTCATTACCCATTAGCAAAACTTGACCTTCGTTTGCCTTGACCATGCCAGTGATCACTCGCATCAAAGTGGTTTTGCCTGCGCCGTTTGGGCCAACAAACCCAATCAACTCTCCCTGTTTGATGGTCAATGACGCCTGGTTTACTGCGACCACACCGCCAAAACGAACTGTTACGTCTCGGACTTCGAGCACTGTTGTTGTCATGATGTGCTCCGCAATCTCTTGATCCAGCGTGAAATGATCCCAGCAAACCCATCAGGTGCCCATCTCATCATACAAAACAATAGGGCACCATAGACGAGAATTTTGAAATCATTCACAAACTGAAACAGCAGTGGCATCACACTTAGGAATGCAGCAGCAACAGCGACGCCCCAGACCGACCCGATGCCACCCACGATGACCATNGCCAGAACTGTGATGGATTCAACAAAGCCAAAACTGTCGGGGCCAACGAAACGAAAATGTTGTGTNTANAGCGCNCCGGCAATACCTGCAGTGGATGTCCCAACCACAAAGGCGATTAGTTTGTATTTAGAAACATCTATGCCCAATACCCGAGAGATATCTTCGTTGTCAGCGATGGAAGCAAAGACATAGCCCATCCAGGATCGTTTTATCGCAAGGGAGAACATAGCAAATCCTGCAGCCAGGCCCAAACAGATACACATAAATCCAATGCGGCCAAAGGGTGACCCGCGAATGCCCGAAATCCCAATTTCGCCACCAAGGAACTCCTGTTGCCGGACCAATCCAACGAAAAGAAAAACGACACCCATCGTCGTGATCGCAAGAAAATCATGCCGGACACGCAGGCTCGCGAAACCGACCAAGACACCTAGCAGTCCCGCAAAAGTGCCCGCAAATGGAATAGTTAAAAGAAACGGACAGCCCGCTTTTATCATGACAGCGGATGTATAAGCACCAACACCCATAAATGCTGCATGCCCGAGGCTGATCTGGCCGCAAAATCCAGTGATGAAATTTAGGCTCAACGCGAACAGGATGCTGATGGCCATCGTTGTAATCAGGGTGATTTCATATGCCATCTATTTTGCCCCCAATAGCCCCTGTGGGCGTATCATCAGAACAACAATCAGAAACGCAAAAGCCAACGCGTCGCGGTCAAGTAAATGACCAATGTAAATCGTACCAAATGATTCAATAATTCCTATGGCCATTGCCGCTATTAGCGTGCCTCGGATACTACCAAGACCGCCTAGAACGATGATCGCCAAAGCTTTGTAGGACGCCACGCTGCCCATAGAAGGCTCCACCAAATTATTGAGCATAGCGACAAGTACACCTGCAGCCGCAGCCAGTGCCGAGCCTATAAAAAAATTCATGTACCGTACGTTTTGTGTGTTGATGCCAAAAGCGCGTGCCATATCAGGATCGGTTACCGTTGCACGCCAGGACACGCCGAGACGTGTAGTGGCGGCAAACCAACCCAAAATTACCAACATGACAACAGACAACACTATCACCAAAGCTTCACCGTATTTCAAAAAGAATCCGCCAAACAATTCGAAATACCCTTGCATGGGCGGGTTAGTGTACGACAGTCCGTAGGGCCCAAAAATGATGCGGAAAATCTCTTCCGAGGCGATAAACAGGGCGATCGATGCGATTAGTGAAATGAACGGTGGCTTTGACAGCAAAGGTTCATACGCCAACTTATAGACCGCGATGCCAACAAATCCGACGACGATCATGGCAACTGCCGTTGCCAGAAGAAAGCTGCCTGTTGCGTTGGTTACTATAACACCAAGATAGCCGCCCAGTGTGAACAAGGCGGCGTGTGCAACGTGCAATATCCGCAGCAAACCGTAAACCAGTGTCAGACCTAAGGCGATTAATGCGTAGATACTGCCCTGCACGATGCCCTGAAAAAACAATTCGAGATACAACATTTTGGCAGTCCGTTTTTGGTATTTTTAGCTGTAAAATTGACACCTAAAGCAATAGAAAATTGCGCCACCTAACCTTAATTAAGTGACGCAATTTCAATACTTACTCTGTTGGAGGGGCCAGCAGAGCGGCATCATGAATGACCGAATGGTGATGCCATTGCCCATCCTTAACAACCTGTACCTGGACCGATTTTTGAACCTCGCCTAAGTCGTTGAATGAAATATCGCCTGTCGAAGCTGTCAGTTGTGTGCCTGCGATTGCATCACGCAGAGCTGCTCTGTCCGTATCGCCGGATGATTGCAATGCTGCCGCCAGGACCTTGATCGCTGTATGGGCGGACGCAGCAACCATATCCGTTTTGTTGCCAGACTTTGCCTCGAATGCAGTTATAAAGTCCTGTGTTTCGACAGCGGTTGAATCACGATCTAGCGACGTCGTAATGATCGTTCCCTCTGCAGCTGTGCCCGCAATATCAATGAATTTTTGCGAGTCGTACCCTTCCTGACCAATTATAGTCGTAGTGATGCCTGCTGCACGCAGTTGGCTAACCAAGGGCCCGGCAGTAAAGAAATAGCCGGTGGCATAAATAACGTCCGGGTTGTCAGCACGAATTTTTGACACAATCGGCCCAAATTGACGATCTTTTATGCTGTATTCATACTCGCCGACAATATCGATCCCGTAGTTTGCTGAAACCTCTTTGAACCCAGCGACTAGCGATTTACCAAAGTCATTTTGCAGAGTGACAACCACCGCTTTTTTCAAGCCAAGCATTTCACCAGCTAATTTCGCACCGGCACGACCCTGCACTTCGCCAACAAATGATGTGCGGAATACGTAATCGCCTGCACGTGTGATGTCAGGATGAATGGCATACGCCGAGATGTATGGAACGCCGGACTCTTGGAATATTCCGGCAGCGGCTCGGGTCGCCCCAGAGTAGCTGCCAGAGACTGCGGCAACAACGTTGTCGCTCTCGATCAGTTTTTGCGCAATTGGCACGGATTCTTTCGGCGATGCCTGGTCATCGTAAACCACCAATTCGATTATATCACCATTAATCCCACCAGCAGAGTTGATCTGTTCAACAGCAAGCTCGGCACCGTTCAAAGCGGATGTTCCATCCGCAGCTGCGAACCCGGTCAGGGGAACATTAAACCCAACCTTGATGTTATCAGCGATGCTTGACGACGCGATGGAGGCAAGACAGACGGTTGCCATCATTAGTTTTGATTTTATTTTCATTTTGTTCTCCCTTTTTGTAGTGCATTGATGATCGCTGTTCAGGTCTCGAAAAATGAAGCTTTTTAATCGTAGTCTTCTCGCGGGGCCTATCTTTTTATCGCCGCAACAGCGGGCTAAAATTTGGATGTGCAGAGCATTTCCAATTGTTTTGCGACGGCGAAAATCCCAGACGATCTGACTTGGCAGCTCTCGAAATCCACAAAGCACGCGTCCAATGAAAATCGAGAGAGTCCAGATTTAAAGTGCGAAAGGTTATAAGCGTGGTCCTTTATTATGTTGATGCTTCATAACATTAAGTATGGACATAAAAGAGTCAATGAGAATAGATTAGACTAAATAAAATTGAAGTTTAGTTTTTCGAAAGACNATCCAANTTCGNAGATTNAAANGCGCAATCTGATTNNAAATGTACTTGGCTANAAATANATTTTTGGATCACCGCCAGCGCATTCAGTTCAGTTTNGCTTGCCTTTAGGTTTCAATCTATCGGTGANTGAATAAGGTGACACTGCTTCACGAGCAGGGGCTAGATGTTTCGATAATAGACGCCCCTTGGGAGGACATAGCAGCAGCCTGCGATGATTTGGACGATAACTCACGCCTTACACCCATCTTGCTGGATGCGTTCAAAGTATCNAAAAAGCGCTCACATTAGAGCCTTGTAATAGCCCCTGAAAATGGTTCGCTTACTGGGATATATGTATCCCTATTGCAAGAANATCTACGAATGGGTGTCAAACGCGAGAAACCGGAAGACCTAGGGCTTAAGCTTCGCCAGTTTGAAGTTCTACAAGGCCAAGGCAAGGCTTTAACGGATGCTGTTGGTCAGATTGGCGACACAGTTCAGACATATTATCGCTGGCGTAAAGACTATNGCGGCATGGGCCGTGACCCGTTGGAAAGAGCGAAGCAGTTCACAAAGCTCTAAAACCAGCCGGATGAAATTCTGGATGGACTTCAGGAACTGCCTCTCGCGGTTTGCTCTGTCCAAGCAGTTGATGTGCTTGACGCATTCGAACAAGCCGAGCACGCAATTTCTAAAGAGTTGGGTCTAAATGCATTGATGTCCGGAAGGGGAAAGTTNATTTTCAANANTGGACCTGATCGCCNTATAAANATGACTTTGCTTGCCCCTCATATGACAGTTCATGAACCTGATGGTTCAATCAGTGTTGAGATGTACTGGTATAACCGTTGGCCTAGAGGGATGGTCGAGAAACGCCCGACCCAAAATGGCATCGAAAATATAAATAGGAATGTCGCTAAGGTTAGAGATAAGATTCGTAAACTTCCTTGGCGACACANCGCTGAAATCGCNCTTGCACGCCGTTATTCGGCTTTTGCTCAATGTGACCTTGAAGCATCATTTCTAGATGGATGGAGATTGCTTGAAGCCACTGCGGGGCATTATAGAGAAAAATCTGAAACCTTGTTAGGGCGGGCAGCGTGGTTCTTTGAAGAGAGAGATGAACAAGTTCAGATTGGCTTGCATCTGATGCACAGGCGAAATTTGATCTCCCATGGTCGCCCCGTAAAAGGCGAGAGCTACGAAGGTCTGGCGTTTCAGATGAAAGAATTCCTTACACCTTTTTTGCATGCCTTTCTCACAAACCCATTTAACTTCAGAGATATTGAAGAGTTCTGGGACTTTTGTGACTTGCCCATTGATAAGCCTGCGCGAATGCGTCAGGCGTATCTTCTTGTTTGTATTGCGGAATTCAGGCGTGAATAGTAGTTTTTATTTGTAACGACGATCCCAAGGCGAAAGATTGGCAGCGCCCAGTGGCCTTTCTTCACTTGTTACAATGAAGGTGATCTTTCAAGGCGTGCTTCACGACGGTTGTTTCAGAATTCTGCTAGGTTTTCGATGTGAACGCCTTTCCGGCTCTTTTGGCTTTGTTCGATACTAGNNNCTGGCAGAGCAATAGCACGTTCGTTCAGCTTTCTCATAAACTTAGGCAAAGACAAATGCTTAAAAAAATCCAAACGGACTTACCCTATTGGGGTGATGGGTCGTGCGTCATATCGGGCCGTTGATAAAAACCGTGTGT
Source organism: Marinovum sp. (assembly GCA_002684375.1). Classification (GTDB taxonomy): domain Bacteria; phylum Pseudomonadota; class Alphaproteobacteria; order Rhodobacterales; family Rhodobacteraceae; genus CPC320. Next base: position 1,930 of record NYVC01000126.1, on the reverse strand, counting down.
CCATTGTTGCTTTTTCCTGCCTATTGTTGTCGGTCCAGTTTTCCATTAAAAACACATGTTATCGGATTTATAGCCTGAAGGTACGTAAGTGTCTGAAAGTAAAAGATACAATTTACATCAAAATACACAACTCTCGGTTGCGCCGATGATGGACTGGACGGATCGCCACTGTCGCTATCTGCATCGTTTGATGTCGCGTCACACGCTGTTGTACACCGAAATGGTGACGGCGCCGGCGCTGGTGCGGGGCGGCGCATTGCATTTGCTGCAGTTCAATTCTGAGGAACATCCTGTCGCGCTTCAGCTTGGGGGGTCGGATCCCGCCGAACTGGCCAAAGCGGCGCGTCTTGGACAGGACGCGGGCTATGATGAGATCAACTTAAATGTGGGCTGCCCATCTGACCGGGTGCAGTCTGGCACGTTTGGCGCGGTGTTGATGAAAACCCCCGCGCTTGTGGCAGAGTGTTGCGCGGCCATGCGCGCGGCGGTGGATGTTGAGGTAACGGTGAAATGCCGGATCGGGGTGGATGATCAGGTGCCGCAAGACGTCTTGCCGGAATTTTTGTCGCAAGTCTCTGCGGCTGGCATCTCGCGGTTTGCGGTACATGCGCGTAAAGCCTGGCTTAAGGGTCTCAGCCCCAAGGAAAACCGTGATATTCCCCCTCTGGATTATGACCTTGTGATGCAAATGAAGCGAATGTTTCCGTCGCTGCATCTCTCGGTGAACGGGGGGATCACCTCGCTTGAGCAAGCGCAGCGCTTTTTACAGGCCGGATTGGACGGGGTAATGATCGGGCGGGCGGCCTATCATCAACCCAGCGATATTCTGGGCCTGGCGGATCATGCGATTTTTGGCGAGGCGCAAACATGTGACCCGGTGCAAATTGTGCATCAAATGCTGCCCTATATCGAGGCGCATATGATAAGCGGTGGCAAGTTAAATCAGATCACCCGTCACATGCTTGGCCTGTTTGCCTCAAAGCCTGGCACCCGGGCGTGGCGCAGGGTCTTGTCTGAACGCGGTCATATCGGCGGTCCCGAATTGGTTCTGGAAGCGCTGTCGCATGTGGAGCAGGCGCAGGCCGCCTAATCTTGAACTTGCATTAGCGGTGCTGGTTTTTTGGCATCCACGGCCTTTTCAAACCAGCGATGCTCAAAAAACACAACGCGATCTGTTTCATCTAACCCCCAGCTTTGATGGGCCGAATGCGATAGGGTGTTTTCGATGTGTGCTGATGAACAAAGCTCTGTAGTTCCCTGTTCCTGACAGTCTCTTTTGATTGTTTTTAACAAAGCAAACACAACACCTTGACGGCGATATGGCTTCATAACCCAAATCCCATCTAAAAAGGGAACCGGTTGCGCGCGGCATCCATTTGCATAGTCGCGTATACTAATTTCGGCAAAGCCAACCGGAGACTGATCAGGCAAAAGTGCACTCCAGCCTTTGCGCTTGCGTCCGTCAAGGATGCATTTGATATCCACGAGATGTTCGTCGATAGTTGGACCCAAAGCTCATGGCGCATTTTGCCGGATATCAACGTGTCAGTGACTGTCATTTTTCTGACCGTCAAACCTTTTATGGTGCGGCTCATTACATAACACCCTCAGTCTGTTTGCCTGCATTTCCGGGATCATGATGGCTTGCTATAACATCAAATAGCCTTGGTCACATGCGGGGCGTCACCAATTTCAAAATATTCCGTCCAGTGCCCAACATGAGCGTTGTTATAATAAAGCATGGACCAGAGAATTCCTAAAGCTCTCTGAATGTAAAAGGTTGGTCTGGAATGTCGCGCCAGCCGGGTGCAGTTTATAGGACCTGTGGGCAATCATCTTGAAGCTATGAGTGCTGCCACGAGGTTCCAACACGCGGCATGGCTGCAATTTGTCTTGTCGTACCTTGTGGCTACCCCTCTGAACTCTTTGA
>NYVC01000025.1 GCA_002684375.1 Marinovum sp. | reverse complement strand
CATATTTGTTATACAGTTCTTGGGCTGCTTCATAGCCGCCGCCGTTATACAGCCAGCTGTACTGATCCGAAGGCGAATCATAGCCGCCCATGATATCACCCACAAACTGGAATGCTGGGTTTTTGCCAACTTGATACGCACCCCCGGTCATGTCGCAGTCCAGAATACCAGTCGCTGCGGCGTCAAAGGTTTCTACTGACGTTACAACTGACGACGAATAATACATCTCAATTGTGATGTCGCCACCGGACATCGTTTGGATATTGTCAATAAACTCAGCGGCGAGTTTTCCGCTTGGGCTTTCCTCAGAGAAGTGAGTTTGAATTCGTAGGTTGGTTGAGTGACCACCCGCGGTCGCTGTCAAAGCGGTCGAGGCCGCTAACGCTGCAATGCCAGCAACATATGCTGCTTTTTTCAGTAGATTCATTTTGTCCTCCCAAGACACTTTTGCACGAAAAATCATCGCCGAATACGGCTTCTGTTTTCGCTGTAGATTAGGATAATCGTGGGAACAATAATCAGCAAGGGGATATTGTATTTTTTGATAATTTCGATAACAGCCTTTAATTTCGAAAATTTTCATTTAAGAACAACTATTATTCGAAAGGCGCGAAATGGTCGAAGAAACTGATGTATACAAATTATTGCACCAGAGGCTGGTTGCGGGTGGTTTTGTTGCTGATCTAAAGCTGCAGCCTGAGTTGTTGCGAAAAGATTATCAATGCTCTGCCAGTACGATTCGCGAGGCTTTGTTCCGGCTGTCGACGGTTGGCTTGGTGAGTTTCAAAGAGCAGCGTGGCTTTCGAGTGCCTAAAGTTTCTCGGGTTGTGCAACATGAATTAACCCATATGCGGATTTTGCTTGAGTGCGAAGGTGCCTGTCTGTCTATCCGGCTTGGTGGTGTCGCTTGGGAGGCGCGATTGTCTGCGGCCCATCACAAGTTGTCCCATATTGAAATGCGGGCCCGTTCAAAAGAAGAATTGGAGCCGTTGTTTGATCTATGGAGTACCGCCGAGCAGGAATTTCATGAGACCTTAATTGACGCCTGCGGTTCCTCGACCCTCAAGCGCACCCATTCTATTATTTACCAGCAGTTCCGTCAGCAACTGATTAACGCGGATAGCGATACGATCTATGTTCCTGAGAACATCCTCCAGCATCAAGGTATCTTAGAGGCGGCACTTGATCGCGACGAGGATTTACTGCGCCGTTTAATTCATGATCATTTGTCACGCAATCTGGCGCAGCCGTTACCGGAAAAAAAATCTCGGTGATTTGGCGACGGTGCCTTTCACTGAAGAATGTCAGGTGTCAGCTATCGCTGTTCCGAGATTGTAATTCAAGGTACAATCCCGCGTGGTCTAAGTCTGCGCCACCCATCTGGTGGACAAAGTGGTCGAAACGATCGCGAATGTGCTGGGTAACGGGCAGGCTGAGATTGACGTTCTGCGCTTCGCTCAAAACGTTGTTCAGGTCCTTCAATTGCAGTTTTGACAATCCGCCGGGCGCAAAGTTGCCGGTTGTCATACGGGTCCCATGCTGCTGTAGAATGGTACTGTCGGCGAATCCGCCCCGCAGGGCGTCTCGCACTGCCGCTGGGTCGGCGCCGCCTTTGTCAAGCAGCAGCATGGCCTCTGCCACAGCGCCAATCGTGACCGCTACAATTGCCTGATTTGCAAGTTTTGCAAGCTGGCCTGACCCGGATGGGCCGACATGGACCGGCCGCCCCATGATAGACAAAATTGGCAAGGCAGCCAAAAAGGTTTCTTCTTGCCCGCCAACCATAATGGCGAGGCTGGCCGCTTCGGCGCCTTTGGTGCCCCCTGAAACCGGTGCATCCAGATGTGCAATGCCCAGTTTTTCAAGCCGCGCAGATTGCGCCCGGGCCTGCACGGGTTGCGTGCTGGACATATCGACCCAGAGGCTGCCTTGTTGCAGGGCCGCTTGCAGTTCGGGGGCCTGTAATATTGCGTCAACTACGGCGCCGTCAGATAGCATTGTGATAATCAAATCCGCGTCCTGAACTGCCTGCTCTGGTGTTTCGGCAACGACGCCGCCGTGGTCTGTAAGTGCTGCCGCTTTGGCAGGTGTTCTATTCCAAACGACCACTTGATGGCCTGCGGCCAACAGGTGTTTTGCCATCGGCAAGCCCATCAACCCAATACCAATAAAAGCAATTTTTTTGGGAATGGTCATAGTGAATATCCTCAGAAGCGGTTTGTTAATCTTAGCCTATAGCCAAACTCCAGACCTTGCCATAGGGTGCGTGCGGGATTTGTTTCTGGCTTTTTGAGTGCTTGCTTTAGACAAACTGCAGCAATCAGAGCGCCTGCAAAGGCAATGACAGAAAATAAATGTGGAAAGAAAGTCCTTTCGGGGAAAACGGATTGGTGAGAGTATGACACAAAGACTTAAAGGGAAAAATGTCCTCGTGACAGCGGCGGCGCAGGGAATTGGCCGAGCCTCCGTGCTTGCTCTGGCGGCAGAGGGGGCCAAAGTATTTGCCTCGGACGTAAATATGACAGCCCTCTCCACGATCCGTGAGGAAAATCACGAAAATATTGAGATTTTCGAACTTGATGCGCGCGATGATGCCAGCGTTGCAGCCGGGGTTGAGCGCGCCCAACCTGACGTGTTGTTCAACTGCGCCGGGTTTGTGCATAACGGGACAATCCTCGACGCGTCTGATGACGAGCTGGATTTTGCGTTTGATTTGAATGTCCGTTCGATGTTGCGCACCATTCGCGCTGCGCTGCCGGGAATGCTGGCGCGCGGTTCGGGATCAATTATCAACATGTCTTCGGCCTGTTCGTCAATTATCGGCGCGCCGAATCGATTTGTGTACGGCACCACCAAAGCAGCCGTTTTGGGGCTGACCAAATCTGTTGCCATCGATTATATCACCCAAGGAATCCGCTGTAATGCGATCTGCCCGGGTACCGTTGAAAGCCCAAGCTTGCACGACCGGCTCAGGGCCACAGGGGATTACGACGCCGCGATGAAGGCCTTCGTCGCACGCCAGCCCATGGGGCGGATCGCAAAGGCCGAAGAAATTGCTGCCCTTGTGGTCTATCTGGCCAGCGACGAGAGCGCCTTTACCACAGGGCAGGGTCACGTTATTGATGGCGGCTGGTCGGGATGAGATAATGAAAAAAATTGGTATTGATGATCTGCGGTCGCGCAAGTGGTTTATGAACCCCGATAACCCGGAAATGACAGCGCTCTATCTTGAGCGTTACCTAAACTATGGTCTGACCCGGCAAGAGCTGCAATCGGGCAAGCCAATTATTGGCATAGCCCAAACCGGCAGCGATCTAAGCCCGTGCAACCGGCACCATATCGAACTGACAAAACGGGTCCGCGATGGCATTCTTGCGGCGGGCGGCACACCGATTGAAATTCCCGTGCATCCCATTCAGGAAACCGGTAAGCGTCCGACGGCGATGTTGGATCGCAATCTGGCTTATCTGTCGCTGGTTGAAACGCTGTTTGGCTATCCAATTGACGGAGTTGTTCTGAACATCGGCTGTGACAAAACCACGCCGGCACTGTTGATGGCGGCCGCCACGGTGAATATCCCCGCCATTGCCCTATCGGTTGGGCCGATGCTCAATGGCTGGTTTCAGGGAAAACGCACCGGCTCTGGCACAATTGTGTGGAAAGCCCGCGAGATGCTAGCGGCGGGCGAAATTGACAATGAAGGGTTCATGGATATGGTGGCCAGCTCGGCGCCGTCGGTGGGGTATTGTAATACCATGGGGACGGCGACGACGATGAATTCGCTGGCTGAGGCCCTCGGGATGCAATTGCCCGGTGCGGCTGCGATCCCGGCGCCGTATCGTGAACGTGGTCAGATCAGTTACGAAACCGGACGCCGCATTGTGGATATGGTCTGGGAAGACCTGCGCCCCAGCAATATCATGACACGCGCGGCTTTTGAAAATGCCATCGTTGTTAATTCAGCGATTGGCGGGTCCACCAATGCGCCTATTCATCTCAATGCGATTGCCCGGCATCTCGGCGTGGCGCTGGACAATGATGATTGGCAGGCCGTGGGGCACCATGTGCCGCTTATGGTCAACCTGCAGCCGGCGGGGGCGTATTTGGGCGAAGATTATCACCGCGCTGGCGGCGTGCCGGCGGTTGTTGGCGAACTTCTTGAGCAGGGTCTGTTGCCCCATCCCGATGCGCTGACTGTCAATGGACAGGCGATGGGCGAAAACTGCGGCGCGCGGCGCTCGGCTAACCTTGATGTGATCAAATCGGCCGACGCGCCAATCAAGTCGGATGCTGGCTTTATCAACCTCAGCGGCAATCTGTTTGACAGTGCAATCATGAAAACCAGCGTGATCAGTGACAGTTTTCGGGCGATGTACCTATCAAATCCTGAGGATATGAACGCCTTTGAAGGCCGGGCCGTGGTTTTTGATGGGCCGGATGACTTTCATCACAGGATAGACGATCCAGCGGAAAATATAGATACGGAGTGTATTTTGTTCATGCGCGGCGCTGGGCCGATTGGCTATCCGGGGGGGGCAGAGGTAGTGAATATGCGTCCACCGGCGTATTTGCTGAAAAAAGGTGTTGAGGCGCTGCCCTGCATCGGCGACGGCCGGCAATCGGGCACCTCTGGCAGCCCGTCTATTCTGAACGCTTCGCCCGAGGCTGCGGATGGGGGCGGGCTTGCTCTGCTGCAAACCGGTGATCGGGTGCGGATCGATTTGAACCAGTGTAGCGCTGATATGCTGGTGACGCGCGACGAGCTGTCAGCGCGGGCCCGCATCCTTGAGACTGACGGCTATGCAATGCCGGAAAGCCAATCACCCTGGCAACAGTATTTCCGCGAAAAGGTCGGCCCGTTTGATAAGGGAATGGTTCTCAAGGACGCGGATAATTATCAAGACATTGCGCGCAAGTTTATGCCGCGTGACAATCATTAAGGATACCAAACGATGAAGTTAGTGCGTTATGGCGCGGATGGCGCCGAGAAACCGGGATTGATCGACGCGAATGGTGAGTTGCGCGATCTGTCTGAACATGTGAGCGATATCAATGGCGCAAATCTCTGTGATGCCACTATGGCGCGGTTGCGCGCGTTGGACAGCGCCACACTGCCCAAAGTCTCAGGCTCGCCAAGGATTGGACCCTGTGTGGGAAATATCGGCAAGTTTTTATGCATAGGGTTGAATTATTCTGATCATGCGGCGGAAACTGGCGCGGCAATTCCCGAGCATCCCATCTTATTTTTCAAAGCCAACTCGGCGGTTGTTGGACCTAATGATGATGTCTCGATGCCACGCGGGTCGGTCAGCACAGATTGGGAAGTCGAACTTGGCGTGGTGATCGGTAAAGCGGCTAAATATGTCAGCAAAGCCGATGCCTTGGAGTATGTTGCAGGCTATTGCATCATCAATGACGTCTCTGAGCGCCATTTTCAGACGAATTTGACGGGGCAGTGGACCAAGGGTAAATCCTGCGACACCTTTGGCCCAACCGGGCCTTGGCTGGTGACCCGCGACGACATTCCTGACCCTCAAAATCTTGATATGACGCTTGATGTAAACGGCAGCCGTCGCCAGACCGGTAATACCAAGACGATGATCTTTACCGTGGCCGAGATTATTGAGCATTTATCCGGGTTGATGACGCTGCATCCCGGTGACGTGATCAGCACAGGCACCCCTCCCGGGGTCGCTATGGGAATGAAGCCCAAGCCAGTTTATCTGAAAGCCGGTGATGTGATGGACTTGCACATCGAAGGCCTCGGCCAACAACGCCAAACCGTGACACAGGATATCTGAATATGACTGATCTTCTTCTTATTGGCGGCGCGACCCCCGAGATGCTGGAACGCCTTGGGGCGGCTTTCACCGTTCACCGACTGTCGGATGCTGCGGATCCCGTATCTTGGTTGGCCGAACATGGAGCTAAAATCCACTATGTTGCCACCAATGGACACGATGGTGTTAAGCCCGACTATATCAAGGCCCTGCCCAATCTTAAGCTGATCAGCTGTTATGGCGTTGGCTATGATGCGATTGATACCAATTTGGCACGGGCAGGCGGCATAATGGTAACGCATACGCCAAATGTCCTGAACGCGGAGGTGGCAAGCACTGCGCTGATGCTGATGCTGGCGTGTTATCGCAACCTTTTGGCGGATGATGCCTATGTGCGGTCGGGAGATTGGGAAACCGGCGGTAACGCCCCTTTGAGCCGGTCGGCTGACAATCAGGTCGTGGGCATCGTGGGCCTCGGGCGGATTGGGCAGGCGATTGCCGACAAGCTGGCGCCGTTTAACGCCACAATCCTATATCACGCGCGCAGCCAGAAAATGGTTCCCTATCAATACTGTGAAAGTCTGCTCGATATGGCGCGGGCGTCGGATGTGCTGATCTGTATCACTCCTGGGGGCGAGGCCACCAATAAGCTAATCAATGCTGAGGTGATCAATGCGCTGGGCCCCAAGGGGACGCTGATCAATGTTAGCCGTGGATCTGTGGTGGACGAAACGGCGATGATTGCTGCGCTGCAAGAGGGGCGTCTGGGCTGGGCTGGGCTTGATGTGTTTGAGCAAGAGCCGAAAGTACCGGTGGCGCTGCGGCAGATGGCCAATGTTGTGTTGCTGCCCCATGTTGGCAGCGCCACCCATGAGACCCGCGCCGCGATGGGCAATCTCACGGTTGATAATTTGCTGCAGCATTTGGACAGTGGTACAGTGATAAGCCCGGTTCCGGAATGTGAAGATATGTAAGAGGCTGCGATGAGCAAAATCACAGGTGTCAAAGCGCGCCTGTTCAAAGTGCCGCTGGACGAGGTGCTGGTGGATGCCAAACACGGAGCGCACAGCCATTTCCATCTGATCACTGCAACGATCACCCTCAGTGACGGTCGCATCGCCACAGGCTATACCTATAACGGGGGGCGCGGTGGTGTGGCCACAGCCGCGGTCATTACCCATGATCTGGCAAATCTCTTGATAGGCGAAGATGCCAGTGACGTTGAGGGTCTGTATCAGAAAATGCAGTGGCATCTGCATTATGTCGGGCGCGGCGGTATCGTCAGCTTTGCAATATCGGCGATTGATATCGCGCTATGGGATCTGCGCGCGAAAGCCGCCGCTCTACCGCTCTGGAAATTAACCGGTGGCGCGTCAGATCGCTGCAAGGCCTATGCTGGCGGGATTGATCTTGGGTTTGCGCTGCCGAAACTACTCGCCAATATCGAGGGCTATCTAGCGGCCGGGTTCAACGCGATTAAAATCAAGATAGGCCAGCCGGATATGGCCGACGATGTGGCGCGAATTCGCGCAGTTCGTACATTGATTGGCCCTGATGTGACCTTTATGGTGGATGCCAATTATGCGCTGAGCGTCGCGCAGGCAATCGCGCTGGGCAATGCGGTGAAAGACCAAGATATATACTGGTTTGAAGAGCCGGTTATTCCCGATGATTATCCCGGCTATGCGCAGATTTCTCAAGGCACGGGTATCCCCGTGGCGCAGGGCGAAAACCTGCACACCATTCATGAGTTTGAAATGGCGTTGGCCCAGTCAAACTTGGGATTTATCCAGCCAGATGCCTCGAATTGCGGTGGCATTACCGGCTGGCTTGAGGTGGCCGGACGCAGTGCGCTGGCCGGCGTCCCCGTGTGCAGTCACGGGATGCAGGAATTGCATGTCAGTCTGGTCAGCGGTCAGGCCCATGGCGGTTGGCTTGAGGTGCATAGTTTCCCGATTGACCGCTATACTACGCGGCCTTTGGTGATTGCAGATCATCTTGCCGTCGCCCCCCATAGTCCGGGAATAGGTGTCACCTTTGACTGGCCCAAATTGCAGCCATTTGAGTATGGCTAACCCCTCTTAGCTAGAGTGAAGCCGTGATGCCGCCATCAACATAAAGGGTGTGGCCGTTGACAAAGCTTGAGGCGCCCGAGGAGAGAAACACGCAAGCGCCAACCAGTTCCTCGACATTGCCCCAACGTCCAGCGGGTGTGCGCTTGGCCAGCCATTCGCTAAAGTCCGGATCGGCGACAAGCGCTGCGTTTAGCGGGGTGTCGAAATAGCCCGGTGCGATCGCGTTACACTGCAGCCCGTGCTTGGCCCAGTCTGTGGCCATGCCCTTTGTCAGGTTTGTTACCGCGCCTTTGGTGGCCGTGTATGGGGCAATGCCGGGGCGCGCTAAGGCCGATTGTACGCTGGCGATATTGATAATTTTACCGGCTTTGCGGGCAATCATATGGCGCGCCACGGCCTGGCCGACGTGAAACACCGAGGCGACATTGGTTTGCAGTAATTTTTCAAAGGCGTCGGCGGGAAAATTTTCCAACTCGGTCCGGTGCTGCATTCCAGCGTTGTTGACCAAAATATCGATGGTGCCAGATGTATCCTCAAACCCGTCAACCGCTGCGCGCACAGCGTCGTGGTCGGTGGCATCAAACCCAAGCGTTTGCACGTCAGCACCCGTGGTGGAAAGGTTGTCTGCGGCCGCCTGTAGTTTGGTCCGGTCTCTGCCGTTTAGAATGATTTTTGCGCCTGAGGCCGCTAGGCCTTTCGCCAGCGCAAAGCCGATACCCTGACTGGATCCGGTGATCAGTGCGGATTTTCCGGTTAGATCAAAGAGTGATGATGACATATCCTGTTTCCCGATTGTTATTAATCTTATTGGCCTTGGCCTCAGGCTCGGTTATCGGTATCTTCTGAACCAATGTACAGCTTGGAAATAGGTGTCTAATGAAAGCGATTGTTATCCATGCTGCAGAAGATCTGAGGATTGAAGAACGCCCCTTCGGCGCGCCAACAGTGGGGGAGGTCGCGATTGAGATGCAGGCTGGCGGCATCTGCGGCTCGGATCTGCATTATTATCAACATGGCGGGTTTGGGCCGGTCCGGCTGCGTGAGCCAATGGTTCTGGGTCATGAGGTGGCGGGTATAATCCGGGAGCTTGGTGCGGGTGTCACCGGGCTTGAGGTGGGCCAGCTTGTGGCAATTTCCCCTTCGCGGCCATGTAATGGCTGTGAATATTGCCTGCTTGGTCAGCAAAATCACTGTCTGAATATGCGGTTCTACGGCAGCGCAATGCCTTTTCCTCATATTCAGGGCGCGTTTCAACAACAGCTGATCGCCGATGCCGCACAATGCGTGCCGGCGCACGGTCTCACCGCTGGTGAGGCGGCGATGGCCGAACCATTGGCGGTAAGCCTGCATGCGGTAAAGCAGGCTGGTGATCTGCTCGGTAAAACTGTCTTGATTACCGGCTGCGGACCGATCGGTATATTGACTATTCTGGCGGCCCGTCGCGCTGGTGCTGGAACTGTGATCGCTACTGATTTGTCGAATTTCACTTTGCATAAAGCCGCAGAGGCGGGGGCAGATGCTGTGTATAATATGGCCAGCCAGCCCGATGCACTGAGCCGCTTTGGTGCGGCCAAGGGCAGTATCGACGTACAGTTTGAATGCTCTGGTGCGGCACGTGCTCTGACCGGCGGAATTGCGGCCTTGCGCCCCGGTGCCACGTTGGTGCAACTGGGCCTTGGCGGCGATATGCAGGTCCCAATGCAGAGCCTTACTGCAAAAGAAATCACATTACGGGGATCGTTTCGGTTTCATCCAGAGTTCGCAAGTGGGGTCGATATGATGCAAAAGGGGCTGATTGACGTAAAGCCCCTTATCACCCACAGTTTGCCATTGGACGCGGCTTTGACGGCGTTTGAGCTGGCTTCTGATCGCGAGATTGCAATTAAAGCGCAAATTATTTTTCAAAATTAAAAGTAATGCTGAGGTTTATAATCCGAATTTTTATGGGCACTGGTTCGCGCGATTTATTATTGGCATGCCTTGATTAAAAAATGCCCACTCAGAGTAAAGAAATATTGCATTAGTCGATGGCCTGTTGATTACTTGTGATAGAAAATGTCTTTTATGACAGGTGAATTTACACCAAGTTTTAATCAACGAATCACTGGTTGAAAATGTTTTAAAAAGACCAGCTGCCGATTCTATGATTCGGTTTTATCGTGTATTTGTATGCTAAGACAGCAAAATGCAGNGGCGAAATAACTCAGTTCAGGCAAGATAATAATACAATAAATCGGTTTTTAAGCTAAATTAGGTCTCCAATTGGCGGTAACGGTCAAAATTTTGCTTTTTTAGCATATCGCTGTTTGAATTCATAAATAACTTTGGGTATCTTAGTTCCCGAAGTAGGGTCCGATTGCAAATTGACAGATGTCGGTATGCAATCAATCAATAAGGATACACCGTATGGTTGATGCACCAACAGCGATAACGGGCAACGCGGCTGCGATGCAGATGTCCGTCAAGCCAACTGAAAATATCGCGGAAGAGGCTTTGAAAACAAACGCACTGCGCGGAAAAGTTCTGACCGAAGCGATGCCGTCTGAAGTGGACACATATGATGCTGTCGGCGTCGGCGGGGCGGTACCCGTCGTTCAGGCGAGTTCGACCGCGAAGGTCGCCGTTGAGATNAANTCCACGTCTCGGGAAGTNTTGTCTTCGATGCGNCANTTGCCNGCNCCGGTAGATATNGAAGCTGTTGATCGCGTTAAAAAGGCGATTGCGGACAACAATTATCCCATCGATCTTGGCAAAATCGCAGATAATCTTGTGCAGGCCTTTGAAGATTTGGGACCACCACCCAGAAGAATCAGCTAAGAACGGCTCTGNTAAATTTGTTAGCTCACCGNCGCTCTTAGNTCGTTTNTTTGGGCCNTNTACCGACTGTCGGACCGAGGGAAAGGCTGTCTAGCACAGCCTCAATTGTAACCTGAGACACAGACGTATTAAAGAAACCATCAGTGCGGGCACGAACAGTAAGTCCCGAATGTTAAGACGCGTAAACCCAGCAATGCGTGACCAACAATTTCTGAGCTTGTGCATGTAGTGCCAAAAATAAGGCGGGAACGGTATGGTTGAGATTAATCCCAGTGTTGGTGCAGCCTATGGGGGCGGTCAGCAAATTGATCCGCGTATTCAAGCTTTAGAGGGCCTCAAGGCACTTGAACAAGCCGAACGCGCGACATCGTCTGAGGCAGCAATACAGGAACGTGTGGCGCGACGCTCCGAAAGTGTGATNGTGACGATCAGCGCAGAGGCCCGCGCGATGATTGCGGCGGATACTCAGCGCGTTGCTGAACCCGCCAATCAACCACAAGCCATTTCAGCACCTTTGTCACCAGAAATCTATGATGCGGGCGTCACCCGCACGTCACAAGCCACTCAAGCTCCGGTCGTTGCACCCGAGCCTGCCGAACCTGAAATGAACGCCGCCCCGGCGCCAGAGGCANCTGAACCACAAGTGGCTCAGCAAGATACGCAGCCCGCTGCAGGCCAGGCAGGAACACCTGAGACCGTTGCTCCCCCAGCACCGCCGCCTGCAGACACAGCCACTCAAACCGTTGATGAGGCTGAGGGTGAAGCTGAAGTTGTTGCCGCATCCGCACCNGTTCCGAACCAGGCAGAGCCTGAACCCGGCGACGGAGATGCAGCTGAAACCGAGGCCGTNTAAGCGTTTAATTTAATCAAGCTCAACGTGTGGTGTTCTTAGACAATGTCAGCGTCGTCCACTCGCCAATTTCTTGGTGGCGTATGGACTGGAAGCCTTGGTCCCGATAAACGGCTAACACATCTGTGGCTTGTTCATTTAACAAACCTGATAAAATGACGTGACCGGTATCGGTGACGTGGCGCGATATATCCGGGGCTAATGCGATCAGCGGGCCTTTCAAGATATTGGCAAAGATCAGATCGAACGGCGCTGCTTTAGTCAGGGTCGGGTGGTCAAAACCGGTGGCTTCGAGGCAGGTCACGCACCCTTCCAGACCATTGGCAATAACATTTTCCTGCGCCACGGCTACAGCAACTTGATCGATATCGCTTGCCAATACGGGGTTGGGCCAAATGCGTGCGGCGGCCATCGCCAAAACTGCAGTCCCACAGCCAATATCCACCACGTTCTGGCCTACGACCCCGCTCTCTGACAAGAGGTCTAGGGCCTGTAAACATCCAAGTGTGGTGCCGTGATGGCCAGTGCCAAAGGCCATGGCGGCCTCAATCAGCAAGGGCTCGACCCCGGTGGGGATTTGATCGGCATCATGGCTGCCATAGACAAAAAACCGTCCCGCCCGCACTGGCGTCAATTCGCGCTTTACTTTGGCCACCCAATCGGTTTCCGGCAGTTCTGAGACCGCAAAGGGGCGGCTGTCAAAGGCTGCAGCAAGCAAAGCCAGTGCGATTTCGTCCGGGGCCTCAAGAAAATAGCTGCCGACTTCCCATTGTCCTGATCCGTCTTCTATTTCGAACACGCCGACCCCGGTTGGTGCCGGATCCAGACGTTCAAGGGCTTCGCCCAGGGCTTCGGCGGGTTCTTTGTCCATCAAGGTGGTGAGAGCGGTGAATGTTGGCATCTATTGTCTCCGGTGTGTGACATCATCGCCGTATGCGGGTTGTTTGCTAAGTTCAAGGTCTGAGGACGGAACGACGCCTAATTTTGATACATAAATCCAGCCCCAAAGCGCGGCCATTAAGCCGACCGCCGCGCCGACCAGCGTTTGGGCATAAATTACACCAGTGGCGCCAAACATCCCTGTCAACCACATACCAATGGGCAGCGTGAGCACGCCGTCGCGAAGCCAATTGGTCTGGGTCGAGCGCAGGGGCTTGCCCAATGCGTTAAACGCCGCATTGGATACCATCAGGGCCCCGATGAGAATAAAGCCACCCGCACCAAAATGTGTGAAGGCGTAAAGCACGTCGTTTCCGGCTGGATCAAGCGAAAACCAAAGGCTTATTTTTTGGCTGGCTAGCATGAGTATGCCCCACATCACGCAGGAATAGAGCGCACAGAATATCAAGGCATCGCGGTAAGTGGCGCGCACACGGTGATAAAGGCCAGCGCCATAATTTTGGCTGAAAATTCCGGCAATAGCACCCGACAGCGAGAAGATACCGCCAAAGGCTACTACCGTCAGACGACCGACCACAGCCCAGGCTGCAACGGCGCTATCGCCAAACCCGGCGATCAACCCGGTCAGTAGGTAGTTTCCGAAAGGCGTGGCCATCTGGGTTAACATTGCGGGCAGGGCAATGGCAAAAAAAGGCTTTAGCATGTCATGAATTGACCTCAAGGTCGGGCGCGCAAGGCTTTTATGGTGCCCGATCACAAGCCACAGTGCGACTGTAGCCATCAAACCGCGCATAAGGCACAGCGCCAATGCAGCCCCGTCCAGCCCCAATTGCATCCAGATGATAAACAGCGGATCAATCACCAGCGCGACAACACCCGGGATCAGCGTGATGCTCATGGCGTGCGCGCCTTCGCCTTTGGCGCGCAGAATACCGCCGCCGATCATACCCACCGCCATCAGCACCAACGAGGGCAGAGTAAACTGCAAATAGCGATCTGCAAGGTCAGCCGCCTCGCCGCTGGCCCCGACCGCAGCCAAAAGATCGTGGCGGAAAACAAGCACCAAAGTAACAACCCCGACTTGCCATAGGCAGGTGATAATCAATGCAGCCGAGGCTTGTTCACGTGCCTTGCCATAGGCTTTCTGCCCGATTGATCTTGCCACCAGGGCGGTGGTTGCGATCATTAAGCCTAGGCCGGCAGATAAGGTGAAATATTGAATCGCAAAAGCATATCCCATGGCGGCCACAAGGGTCCGCTCACCCAGTTGCGAAATCCAAAACAGGTTCAACGCATCGACACAGAACATGAACGTGATGCCGAGTGCACCGGTCAAAGTCATATACGAGACATGGCCAAAGGTGGAACCGGTGAGAAATTTGCCCTGCTGCTTGGCCATGGTTTTAATCCGTAGCTGCGGTCGTTGCTGGTCTGAGCAACGTCTCGGCACCGGATTGTGGGTGGCGCGGGATTAAGAGCGCCAACAAAAACGATAAGGCCGCTATGCCGGCCGCCACGCAAAACACCGCGGCTGGTGACGTTAACCATAAAAAACCCAGAAGCACTGGCAGAAACACAGCCGATATATGATTGATGGTAAAGGCAACCGCAGCGGTGGGTGCGATATCAGCCGGATCGGCTATTTTCTGGAAATATGTTTTCAGCGCTAGGGCCAGACCAAAAAACATATGGTCCAGAATATACAGTGCGGCAGCCAGTAAGACGCCCCAACCAAACAGATAGATCCCGCCATAGGCTAAAAACACGCAGATTAAACCGAAATATTCAAACAAAAGTGCCTTGCGCTCGCCCCAGCGCGCAACCGCATGGCCCATCAAAGGTGCGAGCATGATATTTGCCACCAGATTAATCAGGTACAATGCCGTGACCTGATGGACATGAAAGCCAAAGCGCTCGACCATCATAAATCCTGCGAA
Source organism: Marinovum sp. (assembly GCA_002684375.1). GTDB lineage: Bacteria > Pseudomonadota > Alphaproteobacteria > Rhodobacterales > Rhodobacteraceae > CPC320. The sequence goes on along the minus strand of NYVC01000025.1, from coordinate 3,334 downwards.
GACCATAAAAATCTGTCGGCGGGCGCCAGCAGTGAATTGCAGACAGTAATACAGCCAATAGCGGCGCCTGAGGACGATTTTAGTGTGTTGTCGTGTCGGGGCCTGAAATTGCGGGTAGGCCAACAGACAAAACAACGCGATCAGAACCGTAAGCCCGCCTGAGACCAGGTAGACCAGATTGTACCCAAGCCCCAGCGTTTCCCAAGTGAGCACGATCACCCCGTAGGCAGCGAAGGTCACTGCCGAACCTGCGGCCATCAGCCAGCCCAGAACTTTTGGCGCTTGGTCTTTGCTCAACCACTGCAATTGAAGAGATTGGTTGACGGTCTCGTAATAGTGAAACCCGATCGACGACAGCATGGTGATAGTCAAAATGCCACCCATTGACGGAAACCACGCTGTGACTGCGGTGGCTGCGCCCAGCAGTATCAGCGCTATGATGCCGAGAACCTGTTCGCGGATGAACATGATCAGGGCGATCACGCCCACAGCGAGAAATCCGGGAATTTCGCGCACGCTGTGCAACAAACCGATATCTGCCCCATCGAACTGCGCGACATCGATAACGAAATTATTCAATAGCGCAGCCCACGTGGCAAAAGCCATGGGCATTGCGGCGGCCATCATGAACAAAAGGGCGATTGGGCGTCGCCAGCGCGGCAGGCTCATTGCGGCTGAAATAGGAACTGTATGGACCATCCTGCAGGTCATAGGCGTGAAGCCGCGTCGTGGCGAGGGAAAACGTAGCGAGGATGGGCGAAAAACTGCAGCAGTGGTGACGCAGATGGCATTTGCGCAAGCTTCGGGTCGCCGGGTGGAATGGCGACTTGTATTCAATGGTTTTAAATGGAGATTGACATGGCCTTTCAAATCAAAGCCCTTCCAATGACCCCTTTGCGCCGCTTTTTTGCGCCTCAGATGCAGAACTGGAGCGTCTTGGTGCCCAGCGCGTCACTGCCGACTGCAGCCCCGGNTATCCCTGCCGGGTAAGCCTTGCCGAAGCCAAGATCGGAGAGGCTTTGATTCTTTGCAATTTTGAACATCTCGCCGAGATATCACCCTACCGCGCCTCACATGCGATTTATGTCCGCAGCGGGGCTGTGCAGGCGGTGCCAGCAGTGGGCGAGGTGCCATCGATCTTGCTGCGCCGCATGCTTTCCGTCAGAGGTTTTGGAGCGGATCACTGTATAAAGACGGCCGAGGTGATAGAGGGAAGAACCCTCTCCGCAACAATAGAGGCCTTTTTCAGTAAAACGGTAATTTCATACATTCATATCCACAACGCTCAACACGGCTGTTTCGCGGCAAAAGCGCTGCGCGGCTGATGCATTCCAATGCCTGCAAATTGCACAATGCGGTTCGGTGGGTTTGGCGCGGTTGATGCGGGATGTTCTATTTGCAGAACTACCGTTTGAGCCGGGAAAGGTATCAAGCCTGTTCCGGCGGTAAATCGTGGTCTCAACGCTTGCTCNGGCATAGGATCAAACGCCCNGATGCGGTTGGCTGAGGGCGCGACCCGATCTATGATAGGGCACACAACGATGACCNGCTCTTCTAATTTTGGNAAGGANATAGCTGCCTCAAAGCCAAGCGGGTGGCCGCGAGCTGNCGCAAAGACCAGTTGCAAATAAAGGGCCGGGCGCAAAACCTGACTTTGNCGCAGNTCAATCCAANGGNNCNGCNGTTCGCCGAAAGAGTAGCCAGTATGTTTTGCGCACAAATAACGAGGGAAGCTAAAGACTGATGATAAAGCGGTCTGCTTGGATGTGGTACATTACGCCAGTGGCCTTGAATAAATCAATCAGCGCGGTCCGCGGATCAAAATGTTCAGAAGTGATGAACCCTTCAATCGCGTCGCAGGCGGCGTGGCTTGCCCACGCTTGGACCAAAACATGAGTAAAAGAATGCAAAGGGTGGTTTTCGCGCTGGTCGGGATCAATTTGTAAAGGCCTGCTTTCAATCTCGAAAATGTCCAAGTCGACCGCGCTTTGGGCGGCGAGGATCACTGAAGTGGCAGCCGTATAATTCAGCTCAGGTACCCCCCTAAGATGCGCCTCTGAAAGATGGTTTTTTCAATCCCATGATGGCCGGTTCCACAAGTGCGCTGAGCGCTGCATTTATATCATCTTGGGACATTTTTCCGAGTGCGGGCATGGCGCTATAAACAATCAATTCTTCGCCGCCTTCATTATGCCAGCGTGCTTTATCCCCTGCCTAGGTTTAATTGCCAAAGATCTGTGGCCTCATGTGCCAGAAAGGATTTTAGGGTCCGCCCGGGTTCGGTGTCGGTTTTGATGTCGCGGTTTGCATTCCATTCAGCTGACGTCAAGAGTTGGCCAGAGGGTGCATTTCCAGTAAAGCTAACCCGCTTTTCGGCGCTTTCTGACCACTGAAAATATAGCGTTAAAGGGGCGTCTGAAGCCGTGCGAATACGTCTGTGATAAAGTTCGGTATAGTCTGAAAGCTTTGTGAGGATAAAGTCGTTGACTTGGCTTGAAAGACCTTCGCTGATGAACAAGGATACATGTTCACTTTTCGCAATATTGTCAGTCAAGTCGACATATACCACAGACTTGTTTTCGGGCATTTGCACACAGCTTTTGGGGTCCGTGGCCACTCCAGAGATAAAGACCTTTTGTTTTGGCAAAGCGTGAAAATTGCAATGTGGCTTGAACACAATAAGCGGCCCTGATGCTTGGTCTGCCGTGTCGATGCGCTCGGCAAACCCTTACGGCCCGGTGTTTGGGCCGATTCCATGGCCTAAATCGACAAACGGCTGCGGGGCATAGTGCACCACCTCGCACCCGGTCTTGATCTGAAACGAAACCTCGGCAAAGGCGGATTTGTCGCGCTGCTCTAAAAAGCAAAAGCCGATCTGCGGATGTGTTAAGATTTCATAGGTATCTCGTTAGTCTCAGGCCGGCGTATGATACTGGGGCGTCGGTGGCCCCAACATGATGCTTTTGACGGGGCGATCAAGTTTGTAATCAAGCTACCATTGATCATTTAAAAGTTGACTGACTGTACGGAGGCCTCATCCGCCTCAGGCAGAGGGGCCTGAGCAGATGCGATGCCGATAACGTTGAATGCCACCACACAGAGGCTCCAAAAAAATATGCAAAAATAATCCAGATATACACCTGTCACTCCAAAACCCGAACGTTTTGATTTGAGATGATGCGGAAGTTATCGGTTACTTGATCTCGAAAGCTTCGCCACTCTTTTGGAATCACCACTCGCATAAAGTTCAAGATTGCGTTGGCGAAGTGTTTTTGCGTTGGATAGTGCCGATTATGGGTGACGTGAGTGTGCATGACGGCCCAGAGCCTCTCGA
>NYVC01000024.1 GCA_002684375.1 Marinovum sp. | reverse complement strand
GGTGGTGCTGATCCGGCGCCTGCGACCGCAATAGAACCTGACGCATCTCGGACCGGTGCTGGAGATCAATCCGATGCTGCAGCGGCGCCCAAAGGGTCAAACCATCATCCCAATTCGGTACACCCGTCAAGCCCGCCGCCGCCAAAGCCGCCTGCGCCCAGAGCCAAGGTTCTGGTGGGGCGACGGCAAGCGTGGTCAGCAAAGTCTGACTGCGGGCGATCAATCCGGTATCCACATCCCCCGCCATGAATTCAGGATGGGCCACTAATCCGCCGAGAAAAGCCAGATTGGTCACGGTACCGGCCACCTCGCAATCGCTTAGCGCACGCGACATTCGCTTTAACGCCGCTGAACGGGTCGGCGCATGGGTGACCAGCTTGGCAATCATGGGATCGTAATAGGGCGAGATGATATCACCACTGCGCACTGCGCTGTCACTGCGCGCCAGCGGCGACAGGCGCAGATGGCTCAAACGCCCCGTCGCAGGCAAAAAATCATTGGCTGGGTCCTCGGCATAAAGCCGCGCCTCGATTGCGTGACCATTTATGCTCAGCGCCGCTTGCATCAATGGCAAGGGCGCGCCAAAGGCCACATGCAGCTGCCATGCGACCAGATCAACGCCAGTGATCGCCTCGGTGACAGGATGCTCGACCTGCAACCTGGTGTTCATTTCCATAAACCAAAACCGGTCAGGGCGCAGCCCGTCCGAGGCGTCGACGATAAATTCGACCGTTCCCGCCCCCTTGTAGCCAATCATCTGAGCCGCTGTCACCGCCGCCTGCCCCATTGCCGCGCGCATCTCGGGGGTCATGCCCGGCGCTGGGGCCTCTTCGATGACTTTTTGATGACGACGCTGCAGCGAGCAGTCGCGTTCAAACAGATGCACAGCCTGCGCGCCATCGCCAAACACCTGTATTTCAATATGGCGCGGCGTTGTGATGTATTTTTCGATCAGAACCGCACCATTGCCAAACCCTGACAGTGCCTCGGCCTGCGCACTGGCCAAGGCCTCGGCAAAATCGCTGCGCTGCGTAACCAGCCGCATCCCCTTGCCACCGCCCCCCGCAACCGCCTTGATCAACACCGGAAAACCGATCTCGGCCGCCTGCTGAGACAGAAAGGCCGGTTCCTGATTATCACCATGATAGCCCGGCACCACAGGCACGCCCCCCGCCTGCATCAGTTGTTTGGCCTGATCTTTTAACCCCATCGCGCGCATTGCACTGGCAGATGGGCCAATAAAGACCAGTCCGGCCGTCTCTACTGCCTCGACGAAATCAGGGTTCTCGGAAAGAAACCCGTAACCGGGGTGGATGGCCTCGGCCCCACATGCCAATGCCGCCGCCACAATCACATCGGCACGAAGGTAACTCTCAGCAGGCTTAGAGCCGCCAATATGCACTGCCTGATCGGCCATGGCGACATGTTTCGCCGCACGGTCGGCATCAGAATAAACCGCCACACAGGCAATCCCCATAGATTGCGCGGTGGCCATCACCCGACAGGCGATCTCACCGCGATTGGCGATCAGGATTTTTTCAAACATCTGCAAGTCCTTTCCCGTCGTATTTGTGTCAGCGCTTTTGCGGCGCGGGGTGGGCGGAAGGGCGCGACGCAAAAGTGCGCGCCATCCAGCCGCGGTCGGTCACATGCGAAAAACGCCAAACCGCGTATCCTCGATCGGTGCAGCAAGGGCTGCGGTCAGCGACAGCCCCAAGACCTCGCGGGTTTTGCGGGGATCGATAATGCCGTCATCCCAAAGCCTTGCACTGGCATACAGCGGGTGTGACTGGCGTTCGAACATATCCAGCGTCGGTTGCTTGAACGCGGCCTCTTCATCGGAGGTCCACTGCCCGCCAGCGCGCTCAATGCCATCGCGTTTGACCGTGGCCAGTACACCGGCCGCCTGTTCGCCACCCATCACGCCAATCCGCGATGTAGGCCAGCTCCATAAAAACCGCGGCTGATACGCCCGCCCCGCCATGCCATAATTGCCCGCACCAAAAGAACCGCCCACAATCATGGTGATTTTCGGCACCGATGTCGTAGCCACTGCGGTCACCATCTTGGCCCCATGCCGGGCGATCCCTTCATTCTCGTATTTTTGCCCAACCATAAAGCCGGTGATATTTTGTAAAAACACCAGCGGGACTTTGCGCTGTGAGCACAGCTCAACAAAATGCGCTCCCTTTTGCGCCGCCTCGGAAAACAGCACGCCATTATTGGCCACAATTCCTATGGGACAGCCCTGCAAATGGGCAAAGCCCGTGACCAATGTCTCGCCGAAACGAGCTTTGAACTCATCAAAGCGCGATCCGTCTACCACCCGGGCAATGATCTCACGAATATCATAGGGCTGGCGCAGGTCTGTCGGCACCACCCCGAGTAAGTCTTCAGGGTCATAGACCGGATCCTCAGACGTCTGCCACTGCACATTTGTTGGCGCAGCCCGGTTGAGATTGGCCACTGCACGGCGCGCCAATGCCAGAGCGTGGGCATCATCTTCGGCCAGATAATCGGCGACCCCGGACAAACGCGTATGCACATCGCCACCGCCCAGATCCTCGGCGCTGACGATCTCGCCAGTGGCAGCTTTCAGCAACGGCGGACCCGCCAGAAAAATTGTACCCTGCGCTTTTACGATCACCGTGACATCCGACATCGCCGGCACATAGGCACCCCCTGCGGTGCACGAGCCCATCACAACAGCGATCTGGGCAATACCCCGCGCCGACATCCGCGCCTGATTGTAAAAAATCCGTCCGAAATGATCGCGGTCAGGGAACACCTCATCCTGATTGGGCAGGTTCGCACCGCCACTATCAACCAGATAAACGCATGGCAGGCGGCATTCCTCGGCAATTTCTTGCGCGCGCAGGTGTTTTTTCACCGTCAGCGGATAATAGGTGCCACCCTTCACCGTTGCATCATTGCACAAAACCATCACCTGCTGGCCCTGCACCCGACCCACCCCGGCAATCAGCCCTGCACAGGGTGCGGCCCCCTGATAGAGACCGTGACCCGCCGTGGCGCCAATTTCAAGAAACGGTGAGCCGGGATCAAGCAAACCCGCCACTCGGTCGCGCGGCAACATCTTACCGCGCGCAATATGACGGGCACGCGGGCGCTCACCGCCCCCCATCGCCGCTGTCTCTGCGGCCTGCTGTACAATTTCAAGCGCCTCCAGATGACGGTCTCTGTTGGCCTTAAACGCGGCCGCATTTGGGGTCGCTGATGATGTCAGTTTCACAGTTTTTCCTCCATTTTAAGCCCCCGGAAGCGGTTGTCATTTCAAGTTTGCGGTACGGGTTGCGCGGCTGCTCCTCTGGTGGCGGTCAATAACTGACCCCAAAAGCCCACAACATAGCGGTAGCTACCAGCCTCTTTTGGTTCGCAAACGACTTCTATCCACACCCAAATGTCAGTACCGGCAATCGCATAGCAATCGATGGGTTGGGCATCTCTGCCCTCAGCCTGTTCTTGGGCCAGGTACAGAGCACTATAATGACTGATAATGTCCGTCTCAGTCATCGATGCCGCCCGCAACCCCAGCCGTACAGCAACCAGACACAACAGGCAGGTGAACACAGCAAAAACAACCCAAACAGGATGGGGCAACCGNAGTGATCGATAAAGCCGTCTCACAATTGTCTCAATTTCTTCTCGCCGAGCGCAACGTATAACTGGTCAGNAAAATTNCCTGCNGCGCCGTGGGCANCAACAGGCACTCGGCTTCCCCTGTTNGACCCAGGTGCCCCCTCCCCAAATTGCAGATGACTAAAGTGACAGATGGCGCCGCGATATCCGATCCGGNTCCACGGCATCTGANGCNGGNTATCAACCTCGCCAGATGGCAGGCTTTCTCCGAACGCACCGGCCTGTTTTGCCTCTTTGATCACAACAAGATAGGCTTGGATCAGCTCATCGTCCAACCCTTCATATTCTGGAGTGGGACACTCCGACTTGAGACTGTATTCCGGCGCAAAGAACTTTGTTTTACGGCGCACCACTGCCAAGCCCATACACGCCTGCCCTGACCGAGTCGCCACAGGTTCATTGATCGTTCCAGCATCGTTAAGCCGCAGTTCGACACACGCCTCCAAAGGCGCAAAATCAGACCCGTTCAACCGGCTTTCCTGCGCAAAGCTGGAAGTAGCCCAAATCACCGAGATGCCGGCCAAAAAAAATCCAAATTGAAGCCACCCAAAGTTGTTTGTAAATGCGCCGAAACTGGTACTTGGGCCGGTAAAAGACAATATGTGCTCGGTCATTCTATGTTTTTCTATATTGTAAATATAAATAGTAATTTTCAATTTTATACACCTGCACCCGTCGCAGCACGAGCCCTCAATTGTTTGCGGATGACTTTACCTGTCACCGTCAAAGGCAGCTCGGATAAAAATTCGATTTCTCTGGGGTAACAATGTTTGGCAAGCCGGTTTTTCACGAAATTTTTAAGCTCGAGCATCAGCTGTTCTGTCGCATCATACTCGGGTCGCAGCACCACAAAGGCTTTGACGCTTTGCGTGCGTAATGCATCGGGTTTGCCCACCACTGCCACGGTTGCCACTGCCGGGTGCCGCAAGAGGCAATCTTCGATTTCAGCCGGACCAATCCGGTACCCCGCAGAAGTGATTACATCATCCTCACGCCCGATAAATCGCAGAAATTCGCCTGTCCAAATGCCGCGATCCCCGGTCAACATCCAGTCGCCACGGTATTTTTCCTGCGTCGCATCAGGACGGTTCCAATATTCCAGCATCATCGCCGCGGATCCACGCCGCACCGCGATATCACCCTCAACATCTGACGGCTGCCCCCGCGCATCCAACACCGCAATCTCATGGCCCGGCGCAGGTTTTCCAATACAGCCGGGCGCCGCATCGAACAGTGCACCGCAGGAGGAGGCAACCATGTTACACTCGGTCTGCCCATAAAATTCATTGATTGCGACCCCAAAGGCGCTTTGGCCCCAAGCCAGCATTTCAGCGCCCAGCGGCTCGCCGCCACTGGCCACTGATCGCAGTCCGTCAATTTTTGCCCCATCAGCCTTGAGCATGCGCAGCGCTGTTGGCGGGAAAAACACGTTGCGCACCCCACCCTCTTCTATTATCCGCTGACAGTCCTGAAGATTAAATTTTTCCATCCGCGCAGCCACCACCGGCACGCCCAAGGCCAGCGCCGGCATCAGCACATCAAATAAACCGCCAATCCAGGCCCAGTCTGCAGGGGTCCAGAGGCAATCGCCTGCTTGACCCAGAAAATCATGGCTCATGCTCACACCCGGCAAATGACCAGTCAAAACCCGGTGCCCATGCAGCGCACCTTTCGGCGCCCCCGTGGTTCCTGAGGTGTAGATTAAAACTGCCGGATCCTCCGGCCCCGCAGAGACCGTGTCAAACACCGCATCGCTCAAGGCCATGTCTTCGGGCACCAGCACACTACGGTCTGATCCACCAATCCCCGACACAACCTCCCGACCCTCAAAATCGGTCACAACCAAGCCGACCTGTGCATCTTCAAGGCGTGACAGCAACGCCTCGGGTCCAAACAGTTTAAACAGAGGGATCGAAATCGCACCAATTTTCCAGCACGCGATATGCGCCGCTGCGGTCCAAGCGCCCTGCGTCCGCAACACCCCGATCCGGTCGCCGCGTTGCACCCCACAGTCGCAAAAATAATGTGCCAAACCATCAGCCATACCGCGTAAATCACCATAGCTGATCTCTTGTCTTGCCTCGCTGAGATCGATAATCGCAATCTGCTCTGGCGCTTTGTCTGCCCAGACATCGCAGGTTTGCTCGGCCATATTTAAACGCTCCGGCAAATCCCAATGGAACCGGCTGACAAGTTCCGCATAAGATTGGCTGTCAGACAACATTTTTTTTCACCCCGCTCGACACAAGCATAGGCCGGCGCCGCTTCTTTGTTTAGGCTCAAAAAAGTGTTGCGCCAGGGTCATCGCATGGCAGCCATCAATTCACGCCCGACCAACATGCGGCGAATTTCCGATGTTCCCGCGCCAATTTCCATCAATTTGGCATCCCGGAAAATGCGCGCCACCGGGCTATCCGCCAAAAAACCGGCCCCGCCCATCGCCTGCACGGCCTGATGCGCCACCACCATAGCCTGTTCTGACGCGTACAAAACACATGCCGCGGCATCTTGGCGGGTGACGTCGCCCCGGTCGCAGGCCTTGGCTACCTCATACACATAAGCCCGCGCTGAATTCATTGCAGTATACATGTCAGCAATTTTACCCTGCATCAGTTGAAAGTCGCCAACGCTGTGACCAAACTGCTTGCGGTCGACCATATAGGGCATGATCTCGTCCAGACAGGAGGCCATGATGCCCGTCCCGATACCCGACAGCACCACGCGCTCGTAATCCAGGCCCGACATCAACACCGCAGCGCCGCGCCCCTCGTCACCTAACACGTTGTCAAAGGGCACTTCTACATCTTCAAAAATCAACTCGGCAGTGTTCGAACCACGCATACCCAATTTGTCAAAATGCGGACTGGTCGAAAAGCCAGTCATAGATTTTTCGATCAAAAAAGCCGTAATGCCCCGTGAACCAGCCTCGGGATCGGTCTTGGCATAGACCACCAAAGTATCAGCGTCCGGGCCATTGGTGATCCAGTACTTCTGTCCGTTTAACCGGTAGTGATCATTGCGTTTTTCAGCACGGAGCGCCATCGAAACCACATCAGACCCGGCCCCAGACTCAGACATCGCCAAAGCGCCCACATGCGCACCACTGATCAGGCCAGGCAAATATTTTTGTTTTTGCGCCTCAGTGCCATTGAGATGGATCTGATTGACACAAAGATTGGAATGGGCGCCATAGGACAGGCTGACGCTGGCACTGGCACGCGCCACCTCTTCAACCGCCACCGCATGGGCCAGATACGACAGACCGCTGCCGCCGTATGCCTCATCAACGGTGACCCCAAGCAAACCCAAGTCCCCCATCTCACGCCAGAGATCGGCTGGAAACATATTGTCACGGTCTATCTGGCCGGCCAGCGGTTTGACCCGGTCCTGCGCCCACCGGTGCACGCTGTCGCGCAGCGCGTTTACATCTTCGCCTAGATCAAAGCGCATTGCCGCCATAAACATATCAGACCTCATTAATTGAACAATCGTTCAATAACCACTACATCTTCATTCAACTCTCGTCAAGACACGTCCACAATCGCAAGCACACGCCGCATTTAGGACATGCCAGTGAAAGCGCTAAACACCCTCATGAATAGGATAAAACAAATCTGCCTAAGACGGCCATTTCTTAAAGACTTATTCAATGTAACCGCTCTGCACATTCCAGACGGTTGTTCAGGTGCAACCTCAGGAAGCTTTGGATAAGACCAAACCGGCCGCGCACCTTATTGCGTTGCAATAAATCACTGCAAAAATCAAAGCAAATATATCTATCTGGCGCCCTGTCTCAGGGAGTATCGTTGAGCAGATCATAGCCGCGGTTGGCCATACAACGATCCATAATCCGACGTGGTCCCAGCTTCACGTCCTCGCCGCTTTCAGCAGCACCCGCCAGCGCACCGAACACCGCACCCTGCTTGGTGCTGTCCTTACGGGTGTCAGATCCAATGCCCGATGCGTTGCCAATCGTCGCCCCGATCAACAGACCGGTCAGAATATTGGGCGCCATTTGCGCATCACGGCGCTGTTTGGCCTGTGCCATCGCCCCATTTGCAACCGACCGGCATTCGGTAATATCACGGTTGTATTGCNCCCGATCCACCAAAAACCGATCAACCACGGGTTCGTAACTTTCNAAAGGGGCCTCAGTACAGGCGGAAACCATAAAAANGCACAAAACGAAANGAAGATTAACTGGTCGCAAGGGTCAAATTCCTANAAAAATATAAATACAATGAGCACGGTATGCCCTATTCTATTTAAATTTTCCAGTTCCAATGACGGCAACACGCTGTTTGACTGACCTGTCTCCACAACAAAACCTGCTCAAAGCGCCTGACGGTTTTCCCAGTCAACCCACCACAAGCCCACAGCGATCTAAGAGAACCGTTTATTGCACGGGCTGCTTTTGATAGACCGCGCCGACTTCGGAGCGGATGATCCGGGCGATCAGCGCGCAATCATCCAATGAAAACGTCAGTGGTAGGCGCATATCAATCAGACCTGCCAAAATCCGGTCGCTCTCAGGCAGAGGCTCTGCCGGCGCATAGCGCCAGCTGTCATAGCGCGAAGTAAAGCCCATGGGTTCGGCACCGCCAAACCATTTCAATTCGACCCCACGGGCGGCACAGCGCGCCAGCACATCTTGAACGCCTGCCGCATCCCAATCCAATAACAAAAACTGAATAGACGATCCGACATAGGTTTCAGCCTCGGGGCGCGCAATCAACCGCAGGCCGGGACATTCAGTCAAACCCTTTTCGACTTCGCGGTAACGGGTATTCCAAGCTGCACACTGGCTGGCCAGACGCTGCAATTGCGGGCGTAAAATGGCCGCGCGCAGATGGTCCATGCGGCCCGATATATTGGGCGTGTCATATTTAACGGCCTCAAAAGCCTCGGCCCCGGGAGCTGCCAGATGGCGCCCGTACAACATATAGGACCCCGACAAAACCACCGCACGTGCCATCACCGCATCATCATCAGTGACCAGAAAACCGCCCTCACCAGAATTCAGGTGCTTATAGGTCTGGGTCGAATAACACCCGATAATGCCGTCCCGCCCCGACCATCGGCCACGCCATTTCGCCCCCATGGTATGGGCGCAATCTTCAATGATCTTGATGTCGGTCGCACCGCAAAGCGCCAACAAGCGGTCCATATCACAAATATGGCCGCGCATGTGGCTTAGCAGGAGCACATCAGCCTGATCGGCTTTTGCTGCCAAATCATCGAGATCAATCACCAGATCTTCGGTGACACCAACAAACACCGGAACCGCACCCACGGCTGCAATCGCCCCCGGCACCGGTGCCAATGTAAAGGCGTTGGTCAGAACTCTATCGCCCGGCTTGACACCAATCGCACGCAGCGCCGTTGTCATCGCATAGCCGCCTGAGGCCACCGCAAGGCAATATTTTGCATCCATTTCAGCCGCAAATTCCTGCTCTAGCAATGCCACTTCACCGGCCTCGTCAGGCCCCGTGTTATAGCGGTGCAAGCGGCCGGATTTAAGCACCGCAACCGCGGCATCAATCGCGGTATCCGGGATCGGCTCCTGCTGGGTAAAACTGCCTGTAAAATGCTCATTCATGGCACACCTGATGACAAGTGATCCGGTCGAGGTCAACCCAAAATATATCCGGGCGCCAAAACTTTATAAAACAAGAAGTTCTGCGCTGGAAAACCCAGCGCTAGGGCGCGCACCATTGGCCGGCCCAACAATCTTTCCGGACAAACACCGCGCGCCGGTGCGCCGCGCCAAGATAGACCGCATCAATGCGGTCAATCTGGCACGTCAACACCGCAAAGCTGTCCAACAAGGGGCGTTTTTCATAAGCGAGCGCCGTGGCGATCGGATGACCCGGCGGCGGCGTTATGCCGTAACTCTGCCGCCCCGGATCGGGCACATTTTTCCAAATTTCGGCCGCCGCCACACCGCTGGTCATCGTCACCGTGCAACGCGCCCGCGTCTGCAGGCGCTTTTCACTGTCCCAGACATGCAACTCGGCGCGGGGCTGCGCGCGCAGGCTTGCCACTTTCGCCGAAGTAATATCGGTGTGCACCTCTAACCCTCCGGTCTCACGTGTGGCGGCACGTAGAACAACCATGCGGGTTTCTGGCCATCCATCGACGCTGACCGTGGCAATTGTCGGGTGCCGCGCTGGTGCGTTTCTATCGGCGACGCCCTGTTCAAGCCCCGTCCAGAGCTGTGCAAAAATGCCGTCCAAACTCTCAAACCATTCACTCATAACCCGTCATCTCCAAATAGCCGCGTCCTGTGTGACTGCCCGCAAAGCGCACTGGTCCCTCCCAATAGGGTAGGCTGACATCCATCCATGCGCCGGGATTAAGCGCGTTAATCCGGATATCCAAGTCTTTATCTGGCAACTGCAGACGCCATTGCGTTGGCACCCTGCGTCCAGCGACAGATGTCAGGTGCAAAGGCGTGGCCGTCAAAGCGCCATCGCCAAAGGATTTAACGCGGCCATTTGCAGCGATCCAGGTCGCCGAGGTAAAGGCGGTGCCAGCCTGATCCCGCACTTGAAACGCCATCAGTTTGTCACCACCGGCAAACGAGAGGGAAAACCAGTCCCAACCGGTCTGTGATACTGCAAGCGGTGACGACGACCACTCGCGGTCAAGCCAAGCCTGCCCCCTGACCGGCACCACTCCTTGCGGCAACCTCAAGGTGCCGGAAATATCAAAAAAAGGCTGCGAATAATAATGGCTGGCCCGGCCATCAGCCGATTTAACCGAATAGCCATCCTGCCCATGCAGCACCTGCGGCCCGCGTGCCTGCAGCTGCATATCATAGGCAAACTCATCCCCACTGGCCCGCAGCGCTGCGGCGCCAAGCCCAGTCCCGGGCCCTGTGCCCTCAAGCACCCAATCATCAATCCATGCCTCAAACGGCGCGGCTGTCACGCCCGCCTGCCCGATCCCGCCCCGCGCCAGACGTTCGGCAGTGAAATGCGCCGTTGGGCTGGTCACGGCCGCGTGCCCCATCCACAGCTGCGTATTGTTCCATCCACTGTTTGCTTTTTGCGATAGCGCAGTTTGCGACAGCGCCGTGCGAAATAATGTCCATTGCAGCCCGTATTCGATCTGGTCTGGACCGGTCAGATTAGCGGTAAGATACCACCATTCTATGCGAAAAGCCGGATGCGCGCCATGATCCGCAGGAAACTGCAATTTATAATCCGGTTGCGGCTCTGCAAAGCCCCGCGCAGGCGTTCCCAGATCGGCAAAGCCCTGCGCGCGCGCAACCTCAGCCACCGTCAAACACACCCAAAGCAGGATAAAAACCATCTTAACGTTCATTGCTAAACACCTGCAAAAGATCGGCTGGCGACCGGCGCACCAACCGCCATGCCGGCCACAGCGCCGCCAATAACGCCGCCATTAACGCCAGCGCTCCCAGACGCGCATATTGCGCCGGAAAGACATCCATGGGCAATCGCCAGCCGAAGGCTTCCACATTGATGACCGCCAGTAAAACCCACGCCAAAAGCAACCCCAAGCCCAGCGCCATCAGGCTCGTAAAGGCCGCCAGTATCACCGCGCGCAGCACCTCAAACCCCGCCAGACGGGCCCGCGTCACCCCCAGCGCCCAGACCGGTGCAAGCTGTGGCAAACGCAAGCCCGCCAAGGTTAACAAACTCATCAAGATCGCGAAGCCTGCCACTGCAAGCGTCAGAACATTCAGCGCCGCCGTCACAGTAAATGTGCGCTCAAAAACTGCCAGAGATAGCGCTTTAATTTGCGCCTGATCTATCACATTACTCTCAGATAAATCAAAACGCTTCATCAGGTCACCGCGTAAAATTGACACTTGGGACGGATCGAGACGCAGCCCAAAGCGCTGCGCAACTACCTCCGGATAAAGCTGTTTGAACAGGTCCTCGGTGATCACAACCTGACCGACAGGATTGCCGTAATCACCATAGATCCCTGCAATCTGCAAACTGTAGCCGAGGGTTTGATCTGGGCCGATGGCCAGTTTTTGCCCCAGTTGCAAGCCGGCGCGGCGGAACAGCTGTTCATTGACGATCAGTGCCTTGCCTTCAGCGACCCGTTGCCAGACATCGGGCACAGCCTGCAGAAACTGCCAATTGTTGCGATAGGTCGCATGCGGCCGGTTGCCATAGATCGCGACCGGCACCCCCATAAGCGGCCGCGAGACCGATTGCACCGGCAGCACGGCATCGACACGCCCTTCTAGAAAGCGTTGTAAATCTGCCGCCTGCCCCGCGTTTTGGGCCGAAACATACAGTTCAGCGGCCAAACGCTGGTCGAGAAACCCCACAAAGGTTTGGCGAAACGATGAGACCATGGTTGAGACGCCGATATTTGCCGCCATCGCCAGCAGCAGCGCCATCAGCGCCAGCGACAATCCCGGCACCTGCTGACGCGTGTCAGCCCAGAACCACGCAACCGTAGCCGTTTTGGCCCGCCCCGCCAGCAGCGCTAAAGTCTGATCCAGTGCCAGCGGCAGCGCCAATGCGGCACCGACCAGCAACGCCGCCAATAGCGCAAAGCCGGCCATCAACCCGGTGCCAAAGCCGGTCAAAACTGCGGCCAGCGCCAACAAAGCCAGCGCTGCACCAGCCTGCCACCGCGCGGCCCGACGCGATGCCAGTGCCCAAGCACGCGACCGGGCAGCCGCCAGTAATGGCATGCGCAGCACCTGCCAAAGACCTGCGGCCGTCGCGAGCCCGGTACCCAAAAGCGCAATGGCAAAGCCCGACAGCCACCAGACAGGTCTAAGATGCAAGCTTCCCGAAACATCGGCACCGTAAAGGCCGCGCAACGTGGCGGCCACATCGGGCAGCAACGCCGCCGCCATCAGATAGCCTCCACACATCCCCACGGCTCCCGCAATCAGTGCCAAACACAGCAATTCCAGCGTCTGCACCACAACCAATCGCCCCAAAGGCACCCCCAACGCCCGCAGGGTACGGATCATGCCACGACGCTGTTCAAACGCCAACCCGATCGCGCCATGCACCACAAAAATACCCACCGCAAACGCCAGCAAACCAAAGGCCGTCAGATTAAGATGAAAACTGCCGGTCAATCGGGCAACATCTGCGCCTGCCTCAGGGGGCGCCAGCTGCAGATGCGGCGCAATCTGCGCCAGCGACACCTGTACCAGCGGCTGTTGTGGATCGACCATCAACCTTGTCAACCCAGCATCAACGTCCAACAGCTCCTGCGCCACAGCAATATCCATCACAGCCGTATTCGGGGCCAGCAACGGACGGGTTTCAAAACCGGCTAAAGTCCTGCCCCGCAAACGGTCCAAAACCTCAGCCCGCCCAAAAATTAGACCCGGAGCCGTTAAAAATGCCCCGATATCGGTCCTGTTAAATTCCGGCAGCCCGCCACCGCCACGCGGCACTGTCAGCGGGTCAATACCCAAGATGCGGATGCCGTCATAGCGCCCCTCAAGCACTGGAGACACG